>NZ_CP088262.1:2427500-2790000 GCF_021117365.1 Nocardioides sp. cx-173
GAGTCGAGCCTAGGATCCGCCTCCGGGCGCGGCCTCCACCCTGGGTACCGACGCGTGGCCCGCAGGTGCCTGCTCAGCCCAGGAGCCGGCGCACCTCGGGCGAGGAGTAGAACGGCTCGAGCCGGGCGCGCACCAGCCGCTCGAGGTCGCCGGCCTCCCGCAGCGCGTCCACGACGCCGGGCGCGAGCCGCACCAGGTCGGCGACCAGCTCGTCCCGGTCCAGGTCGAGCTCGTCGAGCAGCTCCGGTGCCGTGTAGCCGCCGAAGCGCTCCAGGAGGGCGTCCACGACGGCGTCGCCGAGGCGCGCGACCTCCTCGTGGGCGAGGGTGGAGACGACGAGCTCGTGCACGGCGTCGACCAGCCCGGCGAGCTCCTTGCGCGTCGCCGGGTCCTCGACCCCGACGACCGGTCGCTCGGCCGCGAGGTCCCAGACCTGCAGGACCGCCGCGCGGGTCGTCGGGTCGCGCAGCGTCTCGATCACGATCCGGTTGAGGCGGCCCACGGCGAAGGAGCCGCCCTTGCCGACGGTGTCGCCGATCAGGCCCTCGAACTGCTTGTCGGCGGCGCCCATCATCCGCGACGCCGCGCTCGTCCCGAACGACATCAGGCTGCCCAGGCCCGGCACCTTGTCGGCGACGGCCTTGTTGGCCTGCAGCACCTCGCCGACGATGCGGCCCATGAAGCGCGAGGCCATCGTCCCCACCAGAGGGCTGGCCGTCAGCCGTGCCAGGCCGCGCTCCAACGCCGGCGTGAGCGCCAGGAGCTCGTCGAGCACGGCCGCGACCTGGTCGCGGTCGACGAGGTCGCCGAGCGGGTACGCCGCCGCCGGTCCGTCGTACACGACCTGGGCGGCGAGCTCGACGAAGCCGCCGACGGCCGCGCTGCCGGGCACCGTCGCGAGCGAGCGCGCGACGATCTCCTTGACGGCGTCGGCGTCGACCAGGTCCCCGATCGGGTGCCGGCCGGCGGCCTCGAGGGCATCCTGCGCCAGCCGGGTGACGGTCTCGGCCAGCCGGTCACCGCTCAGGTGCTCGAGGTGGAAGGCGACCTGGGCGTCGAGGAGCTGCTGCGCGAGGGACTCACTGGTGGGCACGGCATGACCGTACGGGAGCGGGTCAGACGTCGGCGACCAGCGGGACCACCTCGGTGCCGAGGAGCTCGATGCCGCGCAGCAGGTCCGCGTGGGCCAGTCGCGGGTTGGTCATCTGCAGCGAGAGCCGGTCCACGCCGCCCAGCTGGTCGGCGACGCGCCGGATCTTGTCCGCCACGGTCTGCGGGTCACCCATGAAGAACGCGCCGTCGGGGCCCGACGTCGCGTCGAACTGCGCGCGCGTGGGGCGCGGGAACCCGCGCTCGCGAGAGACCTTGGTGAACATCTCCTCCCAGCCCGGGTAGATGGTGTCGGCGGCCGCCCGGGTGCTCTCGGCCACGAAGCCGAACACGTGCAGCCCGACCTGGAGCCGCTCGGGCGGGTGGCCGGCCTGCGCGCCCGCACGCCGGTAGAGGTCGACGAGCGGGGCGAACTGGCGCGGCTCCCCACCGATGATCGCGACCATCAGCGGCAGGCCGAGCAGCCCCGCCCTGGCGAACGACTCCGGGGTGCCGCCGACACCGACCCAGATCGGGAGCGGGTCCTGGAGCGGTCGCGGATAGACCCGCTGCCGGTCCAGGGCCGGGCGGTGCCGCCCGGACCAGGTGACCTCCTCGTCGTCGCGCAGGCGCAGCAGCAGCTCGAGCTTCTCGGTGAAGAGCGAGTCGTAGTCGGCCAGGTCCAGCCCGAACAGGGGGAACGCCTCGGTGAACGAGCCGCGGCCCACAACCAGGTCGATCCGGCCCTTCGAGAGCAGGTCGAGGGTGGCGAACTGCTGGAAGACCCGCACCGGGTCGGCCGCGCTCAGCACGGTCACGGCGCTGCCGAGCCGGATCCGCTCGGTGCGGGCGGCCGCGGCGGCGAGGATCACCGGGGGCGCGGAGTCGTAGTACTCGCTGCGGTGGTGCTCCCCGATCCCGAACGAGTACAGGCCGACCCGGTCGGCGAGCGCGATCTCCTCGAGGAGGTGCTCCAGGCGCTCCGCGGGGCCGACGACGTGGCCCGTCCTCGGGTCGGTGACCGTGGACACGAAGCTGTCGACGCCGAGATGCATGCTGCGATTCAACCAGCATGCAACGATTCGGGCCGCCCGAGCGTCGTAGCGGGTAGACCTGGGGAGGGGCTCGATGCACGTGAGGTGTGCCGCACTCGCGGCGACGCTGGTCCTGGCGCTGTCCGCGTGCACCGGCCACGAGAACGGGCCGCCGTCACCCGCGGCCGCCGACCGGGCGGCCGCCGCGGCCGACGCCGCCGCCGCGTTCGTCGCCTTCGCCCAGGGCGAGGAGTCGCAGGTGCGGTGGGCGGGCGTCGTCCGCTACTACGTGCACGGCGCCCTGGTGGCGGAGTTCGTGCCCTCCTTCGCCGACGACCCCGACACCTGGGACGGCTGCCACGCCGGCGATACGACGTACGAGGGACGCGACTGCCCGGTCTCCCCGCTCTCGACCATCGGCCAGGACGAGGCGCCCGGCGCCGGACCGGTGGTGGAGGAGGCGGCCCCGCAGACGGTGGGGTGCACAGCCGACCTGCCGCGAGCCGACGTGGACGCGACCCCGCTGGCGTGGATCCGGCCGGACCCGGACCTGCGCGACTGCTTCAGCGACTACGCGGTGACGCTGTACCTCGACGACGACGAGCGGGTGAGCGCCGTCGACCTCGTGCTCAGCGGGCCCTAGCAGCATCCCGGCTCGGGTCCCTCGCCCGCGGACAGTCGGGTGACCACGGCGCCCGCAGGCGCCGACCTCGGGCGGGTGCCGTCCGAGGTGCCGGACAGGCGCCAGGCGCCCACCCCGTCGAAGATGCCGGGCCAGGGGGTCTCGTCGACCACCACGGAGGCTCCCTCCCCGCCACCCACGACCGTGCCGGGGTAGGCGGCGTGCAGCCGCTGCCAGCTGTCGCCGAGGCGGAGCCCAGAGCCGGCCAGGCTCACGTCGAGGCGGGTGGCGGCCTTCGCGGAGTCCTCGGTGGCCGCCCATCGCCGCCTGTCCGACAGCTCCCAGCCGCGCAACGCCAGCGCGCCCGCCTCGTCCCCGCCGAAGACCAGGCACAGCTGCCCCCAGCAGGCCACCGAGACCACGGGGTACCCCCAGCTCAGGGAGGTCGGGTCGTCGGCCTGCTCGAACCAGCCGTCGCTGCCCGGGATCTTGGCGTAGGAGATCGGGCCGACCGTGAGGTCGGGCTCGCCGAGCCGGGTCGTGACCGCGGCCAGCACGCCCTCGGCGGGGGCGCCGAACGCCTGGTCCCCGACGCCGTTGCCCGAGACGCGGACCGGGCGCTGGACCACGCTCTGGTCCGAGGTCGGCGCGGAGGTGGGCGCCGAGGTGGCCCGATCGGCGGGGTCCGGAGCCCCACCCCGCCCCTCGTCGCCGAGCCGGGAGGCGACGCCGATCCCTCCGATCGCCACCGCCACGGACGCCGCCACCGCGAGCACGCCTCGGGTGCGGTGGGAGCGGCGGCGGCGCCGGCCGTCCTGGAGGATCGCGTGGACGGGGGGCAGTGGGACATCGAGGTGCTGAGCCTCGTCGCGGAGCAGGTGCCGGAGCTGGTCGGTCATGACGGCGTCCCTTCGGTGCTGAAGTCGATGGAGTCGCCGAGGAGCGCCCGGAGCCTGCCGAGCCCCGCGGAGGTCTGGCTCTTGACGGTGCCCTCGCTGCACCCCAGGACCCGGGCGGCCTCGGCGACGCTCAGGTCCTCGTAGAAGCGGAGCACCACGACCGCGCGCTGCCGGGGCGGCAGGTCGCCCAGCGCGGCCATCAACGCCGGCCGCACCGAGTGGTCGGGTGAGTACGGCGTCTCCGGGAGGACGTCGGTCAGGTGCTCGGGGCGACGGGCCCGGCTGCGGAACCAGGACATGGCGGCGCGCACGACCGCGGTCCGCGCGTAGGCCCGGGCCGCGCCCAGGTCCCGCACCCGGTGCCACGAGACGTAGGTGTTGGTCAGCGCGGTCTGCACGAGGTCCTCGGCCAGGGCATGGTTGCCGACCAGGAGGTACGCCGTGCGGTACAGCGGCCCCCACGCCGCCGTCACGAGCGCGGCGTACTCCTCGTCCGTGCGCCGGCTGCTCACGGCGTCTCCCTCATGTTCACACCACTGAGGACGCCGGCGGAGCGGGTCCGGTTGGGCGGCGCACCCCAGGAGATCTCCGAGACGGCATCCCCATGGGCCACGGGCGTCAGGCCAGCACCTCGGCGATGGCGCGGACCTCTGCGGCGTCGCGGCAGCTGAGCAGCAGCGTGGTCACGCCGGTCTCCTCCCACTGCGCGGCGCGCTCCCTGACCTCGGAGGCGGTGCCGATGATGTGCATGTCGTCGACGAGGTCGTCGGGGATCAGCGCGACCGCTCGGTCCTTCTCCCCCTCGAGGTAGAGCCGCTGCACCTCGTCGGCGAGCGCCTCGTGGCCCATCCGCTCGAAGACCTGCTTGTGGAAGTTCTGGGCCTTGGCGCCCATGCCTCCCATGTAGAGGGCGACCACCGGCTTCATCCCCGCGAGCACCGCGGCCTTCTCCTCGGACCCGGAGACGATCTGTACGTGGCAGGTGGCGGCGATCTCGAAGTCGTCGCGCGTACGACGGGCGCCCGGCCGCGCGAAGCCCTCGTCGAGCCAGGGCTGGTACATCGCCGCGGAGCCGGGTGTGTAGAAGATCGGGATCCAGCCGTCGGCGATCTCGGCCGTCTGCGCGACGTTCTTGGGCCCCTCGGCGCCGAGCCAGATCGGGATGTCGGCGCGCAGCGGGTGCACGATCGGCTTGAGCGGCTTGCCCAGGCCGACCGAGCCGGGGCCGGCGTACGGCAGCGGGTAGTGCGGCCCGTCGTTGGTGACCTTCTCCTCACGGGCCAGGACCTGCCGGATGATGTCGACGACCTCGCGGGTGCGCGCCAGCGGCTTGGAGAACGGCTGGCCGTACCAGCCCTCGACGACCTGGGGCCCGCTCACGCCCATGCCCAGCACGACCCGCCCGCCACTGAGGTGGTCGAGGGTCAGCGCATGCATCGCGATGGAGGTCGGAGTGCGGCCGGACATCTGGACGATCGAGGTCCCGAGGCGCAGCCTCGAGGTCTCGCGACCCCACCAGGCCAGGGGCGTGAACGCGTCGGAGCCCCACGCCTCGGCGGTGAAGATCGCGTCGAAACCGGCGTCCTCGGCCGCCGCGACCAGCTCCGCGGTCCCCGTCGGGGGCTGCGCGCCCCAGTAGCCGAGCTGCAGTCCGAGTTTCATGGCGCCCACCCTTCCAAACGCTTGCCCCGAAATCTAGAACGTGTTTCACTTTCGAACCATGTCCCGCACTCTGTCCGCGCCGGTCACGGTCGCCTTCGACTACACCAGATCCACCGGGCCGGTGCTCGGCCGGTTCCTCACCGGGCTGCGCGACGGGGTGCTCGTGGGCGCTCGCACCTCGCAGGGCGAGGTGGTCGTCCCACCGCTGGAGTACGACCCCGTGACCCACGAGCAGACGGCCGACTTCGTGGAGGTCGAGCCGGTCGGGACGGTCACGTCGTGGTCCTGGGTCCCGGAGCCGGTCGCGGGACAGCCCTTCGACCGGCCGTTCGCCTTCGCGCTGGTCACCCTCGACGGCGCGACGAGGCCGATGCTGCACGCCGTCGACGTCGCCTCCCCCGCCGAGATCCGCACCGGGATGCGGGTGCAGGTGCGCTGGGCCGAGGAGCGGGTCGGGCACATCACCGACATCGCATGCTTTGAGCCCGAAGCCGGCCGCGACGAAGGAGCGGACGGCGCCACGGAGCTGTCGAGACCCGGTGAGGCGGACGCGGACGGTGGTTTCGAGGCTCCCTTCGAGGCTCGCGGGCTCGCACCTCAGGACGAGCGCTCCGCTCGCACCTCAACCACCGAGGGCGACGTGACCGGGGTGGTCACCCCGGTCTCGCTCGACTACGTGTACGCCGCCTCGCCTGAGGAGTCGACGTTCTACCGCGGTCTCGACGAGGGCCGGATCCTGGCCCAGCGCTGCCCGACCTGCGACAAGGTCTACGTGCCGCCGCGCAGCGCCTGCCCCACCGACGGGACGCCGACCGAGGGCGAGGTCGAGCTCAGTGGGCTGGGCACGATCACGACGTTCTGCATCGTCAACGTGCCGTTCCTGGGCCAGAAGATCGCGCCACCGTACGTCTCGGCGTACGTGCTGCTCGACGGCGCCGACATCGCCCTGCTCCACCTGATCCTGGGCGTGCCGGCCGACGAGGTCCGGATGGGCATGCGCGTCGAGGCGGTGTGGAAGCCCCGCGAGGAGTGGGCGTACTCGCTCGAGAACATTGACCACTTCGCGCCCACCGGCGACCCGGACGCGGACTACGACACCTACCAGCGCCACCTCTGAGGACGAGAACATGAGAGACGTCGCCGTCGTCGGGTTCGCCCAGCGACAGATGCCGGACTTCGACGGGTCCCCGACCTGTGTGGAGATGCTGGTCCCGATCCTGGCCGAGTGCTACGAGCAGACGGGGTGGACGCGGCGCGACGTCGGCTTCTGGTGCTCCGGCTCCTCCGACTACCTCGCCGGGCGCTCGTTCTCGTTCGTGCAGGCGGTCGACGCGATCGGCGTGACCCCGCCGATCAACGAGTCGCACGTCGAGATGGACCTGGCCTGGGCGATGTACGAGGCCTGGATCAAGATCCAGACCGGCGAGGTCAACACCGCCCTGGTCTACGCGTTCGGCAAGAGCTCGGCCGGGGTCCTGCGCCGGACTCTGGCGCTCCAGCTCGACCCCTACACGATGACCCCGCTGTGGCCCGACACCGTGTCGCTGGCCGGGCTGCAGGCCCGTGCCGGCATCGACGCGGGGCTCTGGGACGAGCGGGCGATGGCCGAGGTCGCGCACCGCTCGCTCACCGACGCGGAGAAGAACGACCACGCGATCCGCAAAGGCGGCTCGTCGGTCGCGGACCTGCTCGCCCGGCCGATGTACGCCGACCCGCTGCGCAAGCACGACTGCGCGCCCGTCACCGACGGCGCGGCGGCGCTGGTGCTCGCCGCCGGCGACCGGGCGCGCGACGTACGGGATCGGCCGGCCTGGATCACCGGCCTGTCCCACTTCGTCGACTCCCCCGGGCTCGGCACTCGAGACCTCACCCGCGCCCCCAGCGCGGCCAACGCCGCGGCCAGGCTCGACCTCGACGGCGTCGAGGTGGCCGAGCTGCACGCGCCGTTCAGCCACCAGGAGCTGGTGCTGCGCCGCGAGCTCGGCCTGGCCGACGACGTGCGCATCAACCCGTCCGGCGGCGCGCTGGCCGGCAACCCGATGTTCTCCGGCGGCGGCATCCGCATCGGCGAGACCGCGCAGCGGATCTGGTCGGGAGAGATCGGCAAGGGGGTCGGCCACGCCACCTCGGGCGCAGCCCTGCAGCAGAACCTCCTGTGCGTCCTGGACGCCGACAACGGAAGGGTCGGTGCGTGATGGGCAAGCAGCTCGCCGCCGTGGTCGGCATCGGCCAGACCCACCACCGCGCCAAGCGCCAGGACGTCTCGATGGCGGGCCTGTGCCGCGAGGCCATCGATCGGGCCCTGCTCGACGCGAACCTCACCCTCGACGACATCGACGCGATCGTCGTGGGCAAGGCGCCGGACCTGTTCGAGGGCGTGATGATGCCCGAGCTGTTTCTGGCCGAGTCGCTCGGAGCGGCGGGCAAGCCGCTGCTGCGCGTGCACACCGCGGGCTCGGTCGGCGGCTCGACCGCGATCGTGGCGGCCTCGCTCGTGCAGTCCGGCGTGCACCGGCGAGTGCTGACCGTGGCCTACGAGAAGCAGTCGGAGTCGAACGCGATGTGGGCGCTGTCGGTGCCGCTGCCGTTCAACATGCCGGTGCACGCGGGAGCCGGCGGCTACTTCGCGCCGCACGTGCGCTCCTACATCCGCCGCTCCGGGGCGCCCACCCACGTGGGTGCGGTCGTCGCCGCCAAGGACCGCACCAACGCGCTGAAGAACCCCTACGCCCACCTGCGGCACGAGGGGACGACCGTGGAGTCGGTGCTGGCCTCGACGATGCTGTGGGACCCGATCCGCTACGACGAGACGTGCCCGTCCTCCGACGGCGCCTGCGCGCTGGTCGTCGTCGACGAGGACACCGCCGCCGCCTCGCCCAACCCGGCCTGGATCCATGGGACGGTGATGCGCTCGGAGTCGACCTCGGCTGCCGAGCGCGACCAGGTCAACCCGTTGGCCTCCCGTGACGCCGCGGCGTACCTGTGGAAGCAGGCCGGGATCACCGATCCGTTCGCGCAGATCGACGCCGCCGAGATCTACGTGCCGTTCTCGTGGTTCGAGCCGATGTGGCTGGAGAGCCTCGGCTTCGCCGGCGAGGGCGAGGGCTGGAAGCTCACCGAGTCGGGCGAGACGGCCATGACGGGGCGGCTGCCGGTCAACTGCTCCGGCGGCGTGCTGTCGTCCAACCCGATCGGCGCGTCCGGGATGCTGCGCTTCGGCGAGGCCGCACTGCAGGTGCGCGGTGCCGCCGGCGAGCACCAGGTCGACGGCGCGCGGCGGGCGCTGGGCCATGCGTACGGCGGCGGCTCGCAGTTCTTCGCGATGTGGGTCGTGGGCGCGGACAAGCCGACGAGCTGAGCGTTCGCCCACCGCGAAAGGCGCGGACGCGGGCGCGGCGGCGAGCCTAGGCTCCGTCCATGGGTGAGCTGATCTCGTTCCCGAAGCCGGCCGCGGCCCCCGAGCCGACGGCCGAGCCGCTCTGGCGCGTGGCCGTGGGCCGCGAGCTGCGAGAGGCGCGCACCGCCGAGGGCCGGACCCTGGCCGACGTGGCGGGCGACGCCGGCGTGTCCACGCAGTACCTCTCCGAGGTCGAGCGCGGCCGCAAGGAGCCGAGCTCGGAGGTGCTCTCCGCCGTGAGCGGAGCCCTCGGCCTGCGGCTGGTCGACCTCACCGCGCGGGTGACCCGCCGGCTCGCTGCCCGGCCGAGCGGCCCGGTCTGCCTCGCCGCCTGATCACGGCAGCGGCAGCCGGCCCCAGGTTCCGCGCGGAGGTCAGGCTGGGAGCGTCGACGGCTTGCGGCTGCCCAGGACGGCGTCCGCCAGCCCGTAGGCGACGGCCTCCTGCGCGCTCAGGATGAGGTCGCGCTCGGTGTCCTCGCGCAGCCGCTCGACGCTCTGGCCGGTGTGCCGCGCCAACACCTGCTCCATCTCGGCGCGCAGCCGGACGATCTCCTTGGCCTGCAGCGCCAGGTCCGGGAGCGTGCCCTGTCCCCCGCCCGAGGGCTGGTGCAGGACCACGCGCGAGCGCGGCAGGACGGTACGCCGACCGGCCGCTCCGCCCGCGAGCAGGAGCGCCGCCGACGACGCGGCCTGCCCGACGCAGGTCGTCCCGACCGGGGAGTGGATGAACTGCATCGTGTCGTAGATCGCCAGCGTCGCGGTCACCGAGCCGCCCGGGGAGTTCAGGTACAGGTCGATCTGGGTGTCGGGGCGCTCCGACTCGAGGTGCAGCAGCTGGGCGATGACGACGTTGGCCACGCCGTCGTCGATCTCGGTCCCGACGTAGACGATGCGGTCGCTCAGCAGCCGGCTGTAGATGTCGACGGCCCGCTCGCCGCGCGGGGTCTTCTCGACGACGCTGGGGATCGGGTAGCTGCTCATCGGTGGATCCCGAAGCTCGCGCTGCCACGGGCCGGCGTGACGGCCTCGAGGTCGGTCAGGACTTCGTCGACGAAGCCGTAGGCGCGCGCCCCCTCGGCGGTGAACCACCGGTCGCGCAGGGCGTCCTGCTCGACCTTCTCCACCGGCTGGCCGGTGTGCTCGGCGATGAGCCCCATCACCACGTTCTTGGTGTGCTCGAGGTTCTCTGCCTGGATCTCGATGTCGATGGCGGTGCCGCCGATGCCGGCGGAGCCCTGGTGCATCAGCACCCGGGAGTGCGGCAGCGCGTAGCGCTTGCCGGGCGCGCCGGCCGAGAGCAGGAACTGGCCCATGCTCGCCGCGAGGCCCAGCGCCAGCGTGCTGACGTCGTTGGGGATGAGTCGCATGGTGTCGTAGATCGCCAGCCCGGAGGAGACCGAGCCGCCGGGCGAGTTGATGTAGAGGCTGATGTCGCGGTGCGGGTCCTCGGCGGAGAGCAGGAGCAGCTCGGCGCACAGGCGGTTGGCGATCGCGTCGTCGACCTCCTGGCCGAGGACGATGATCCGCTGCTGGAGCAGCCGGCCGGTCAGCTGGTCGTCGTAGGAGCCGGTCAGGGCCGGAGTGGCGGGAGTGGTCATGGCGCCAGCCTGTCCGGCGTACGCCGTGGGAGCCAGGGAATCTGCCGAGGGCGGTTCTGCCGTCAGCGGCAGGACTCCGTAGGCTCGTGACGTGATCGAGCTCCGTACCCCGACCCAGATCGAGCAGATGCGTCCCGCCGGCCGCTTCGTCGCCTCGGTCATCACCGCGCTGTCCGAGAAGGCCGACGTCGGGGTCAACCTGCTCGAGCTGGACGCGCTGGCCCACGACATGATCCGCGCCGCGGGAGCCGAGTCCTGCTACATCGACTACCACCCGTCCTTCGGCGCCATGCCGTTCGGCAAGGTGCTGTGCACCTCGGTCAACGACGCGGTCCTGCACGGCCTCCCCCACGACTACGTGCTGCAGGACGGCGACCTGCTCTCGGTCGACTTCGCCGCCAGCGTCGACGGGTGGGTGGCCGACTCCGCGCTGTCCGTCGTCGTCGGCACCCCGCGCCAGGAGGACCTCGACCTGATCGAGACCACCGGCCGCGCGCTCGACGCGGGCATCGCGGCCGCGACGGTCGGCAACCGGATCGGCGACATCTCCGCCGCGATCGGCGGGGTCGCGCACGACGCCGGCCTGCGGGTCAACCTGCAGTTCGGCGGCCACGGCGTCGGTCGCACCATGCACGGAGACCCGCACATCGCCAACGACGGGCGCGCCGGCCGCGGTCTCAAGCTCCGCCCCGGCCTCGTCATCGCGATCGAGCCGTGGTTCCTGCACACCACCGACGAGATCTACATCGACAAGGACGGCTGGACGATCCGCAGCCAGGACGGCTCCCGCGGGGCGCACATGGAGCACACCGTCGCCATCACCGCCGACGGCCCGCTCATCCTGACCGCCCGGGACTGACCCCTCCGCCTCAGCCGGCGACGACCTCGAGCAGCTGCTCGCCCCACTTGTCGAGCTTGCCCGCGCCGATGCCCGAGATCGTGGCGAGCTCGTCGAGCGAGGCCGGGGTCATCGCGGCGACGCTGCGCAGGGTGGCGTCGTGGAAGACGACGTACGCCGGGAGGCCGGCGTCCTTGGCGGTGGCGGCCCGCCAGGCGCGCAGCCGCTCGAACAGCTCCTCGCCGGGGGTGTCCAGGGGTACGGCGCCGGCGACCTTGCTCTTGGCGGCCCGCCGCCGGCTCGGCGCCCGGGTCTCGGTGCGCAGGGAGACCGCCCGCTCCCCGCGCAGCACGGCGTGGGACTCCTCGGTCAGCTCGAGGGTGCCGTAGCCGTCGGTGCCGACCGCGAGCAGGCGCTGGGCCAGGAGCTGGCGGACGACGCCGCGCCAGCCCGCCTCGTCGAGCTCGGTCCCGATGCCGAACACTGTGAGCGAGTCGTGCCCCAGCGAGGTGACGCGCTCGGTGGCCCGGCCGAGCAGGATGTCGATGACGTGCCCGGCGCCGTAGCGCTGCCGGCGCTGCGCGAGGCGCACCACGGCCGAGAGCAGCTTCTGTGCGGGGACCGTCCCGTCGAAGGTCGCCGGCGGGGTGAGGCAGGTGTCGCAGTTGCCGCAGGGCTCGCCGTCCTGACCGAAGTAGGCCAGAAGCTGCCGGCGGCGGCACTCCGCGGTCTCGCACAGCGCGAGCATGGCGTCGAGGTGCTGGCCCAGGCGCCGGCGGTGGGCGGTGTCGCCCTCGGAGGTGTCGATCATCTTGCGCTGCTGGACCACGTCGGCCAGGCCGTAGGCCAGCCACGCGGTCGCCGGCAGCCCGTCGCGGCCCGCGCGGCCGGTCTCCTGGTAGTAGCCCTCGACCGACTTGGGCAGGTCCAGGTGCGCCACGAACCGCACGTCCGGCTTGTCGATGCCCATGCCGAACGCGATCGTGGCCGTGATGACGAGCCCGGGCTCGCGCAGGAAGCGGCGCTGGTGGTCCGCGCGCACGCGGGCGTCCAGGCCGGCGTGGTACGGCAGCGCCGGGATGCCCTGGGCGGTGAGGTACTGCGCGGTCTGCTCCACGGACTTGCGGGAGAGGCAGTAGACGATGCCCGAGTCGCCGGCGTGCTCGGTGCGCAGCAGGTGCAGGAGCTGGGCGCGCGGGTTGTCCTTGCCGACGATGCGGTACTCGATGTTGGGGCGGTCGAAGCTCGACACGAACTGCGCGGCGTCGGTGAGGCCGAGCCGCGTGACGATCTCGCGCCGCGTCGCGTCGGTGGCCGTGGCGGTCAGAGCCACGCGCGGCACCTCCGGCCACCGCTCGCCCAGCACGCTGAGCGTGAGGTAGTCGGGCCGGAAGTCGTGGCCCCACGAGGAGACGCAGTGGGCCTCGTCGATGGCGAACAGCGCGACCCTGCCGCGGCCGAGCAGCGCGAGCGTGTCGGGCACCGAGAGTCGCTCGGGGGCGAGGTAGAGCAGGTCGAGCTCCCCGGCGACGTACGCCTCCTCGACGGCGCGCCGCTCCGGCAGCGTCTGGGTGGAGTTGAGGTACGCCGCCCGGACGCCGAGCGCGTCGAGGGCGTCGACCTGGTCGGCCATGAGCGCGATCAGAGGTGAGATCACCACCCCCGTGCCCTCACGGACCAGCGCCGGGACCTGGTAGCACAGCGACTTCCCGCCGCCGGTCGGCATCAGCACCAGCGCGTCGTCACCGCGGACCAGGGTGTCGATGATCGCGGCCTGCTCGCCCCGGAACGACTCGTAGCCGAAGACCGTGCTCAGCACCTCGGCCGGCGTCCGCACAGAACTCATGGCGACCATCGTGCCGTGTCCCGCCGACGTCACCCGCATCCCACCCCGGCTTGCGGTACATCGTCGGCTCACCGGGCCTCGACAGGCTCCGTCACGACCTCGCAAGCTCGGTCGTGGTCGCCGCTCGACCACCGACGATCGGGTCTGCTGGCGCGGCCCCGATCAGGCGTACCTGACCTGGAGCTCCTTGAGACCGTTGACCCAGGAGTGGCGCAGGCGGACGGGGTCGGCGAGCTTGGTGATGTCGGGGGCGTGGTCGGCGAGCGCATCGAAGATGACCCGGATCTCCTGGCGGGCCAGGTTGGCGCCCAGACAGTAGTGCGCGCCGTGCCCGCCGAAGCCGAGCTGGGGGTTGTCCTGGCGGGTGATGTCGAACCGGAACGGGTCCTCGAACACCTCGGGGTCGAAGTTGGCGGCGGCGTAGAAGAGGGCCGCGCGCTGGCCCTTCCTGATCGTGACGCCCTCGACCTCCACGTCGGCGAGTGCGGTGCGCTGGAAGACGTTGACCGGCGTCGCCCACCGCACGACCTCGTCGACCATGGTGCTCGGCCGGTCGCGCTTCCAGATCTCCCACTGCTCGGGGTTGTCCAGGAAGGCGTTCATGCCGTGGGAGATGGCGTTGCGGGTGGTCTCGTTGCCGGCGACGGCCAGCAGGATCACGAAGTAGCCGAACTCGTCGTCGTTGAGCCCCCGCTCGCCCTTGTGGGCGTTGATCAGCTTGGTGATCAGGTCGTCGCGGGGGTTGGCCTGCCGGTCGGCGGCCAGCATCATGGCGTAGCCGAGGATCTCGGCGGCGGCGACGTCGTTGTTGCCGGCGTAGTCCGGGTCCTCGCCCGCGAGCATCTGGTTGGACCAGTCGAAGAGCTTGTGCCGGTCCTCCTGCGGTACGCCGATCAGGTCCGCGATCGCCTGGAGCGGCAGCTCAGCCGCGATCTCCTCGACGAAGTTGCCGGTGCCGCGCTCCACGGCGGCCTGCACGATGCTCTTCCCGCGGGCGACCATCGTCGCCTCGAGCTCGCCGATCGAGCGCGGCGTGAAGCCACGCGAGATGATGGCGCGGGTGGCGGTGTGCTCCGGCGGGTCCTGGTTGATCAGGATCACCCGCTGCAGCTCGATCTGCTCGCGCTCCATCGCGCCGGGGAAGCGGATGATGGCCCCGTTCTCGTAGGTCGACCAGCTCTTGCTGTCCTTGGAGATCGCCGAGACGTCGGCATGCCGGGTGATGGCGTAGTAGCCGGTCCCCGACTCCGGCGAGAACCCGCTCCTGCTCGCCTCGTCCTGCTCCACCCACAGCACCGGGGCCGTACGGCGGGCGGCGGCGAACTCGTCGTACGGGACACCCTCGAGGTTGACGTCCGGGTCGGTGAAGTCGAACCCCTCGGGGATGACGTCGGATGCGGTCACGGCGGGTCGCCTCTCATTTCTGGAACACGTTCTACCTGAACGAGACTACATACTCTCGGTATATCCGCAAAGGCTTCCGTGCCCGTTTCGGGCGCAGGCCCGCCTCGGGGCGCCCGCCCCCTTGTCGATCAATGAGAACCTGTTCTAGTTTTGTCACCATGGGCACCCCGGTGATCGTCGACGCTGTCCGCACCCCTCTGGGCAAGAGGAACGGCTGGCTCGCCGGCGTCCACCCCGCGGTGCTGTTGGGGCTCGTGCAGGCGGAGGTGCTGCGCCGGGCCGGCATCGACTCAGAGCTCGTCGACCAGGTGGTCGGCGGCTGCGTCACCCAGGCCGGGGAGCAGTCCAACGACATGGTGCGCCGCGCCTGGCTCCACGCCGGCCTCGCCCAGCGCACCGGCGCCACCGCCATCGACGCACAGTGCGGGTCCGGGCAGCAGGCCGCGCACCTGGTCCACGACATGGTCGCGGCCGGCACCATCGACGTCGGGATCGCGTGCGGGGTCGAGTCCATGTCCCGCATCCCCCTCGGAGCCAACGTCCCGCCGGGTATGGGCGACCCCCGGCCCGACGACTGGACGATCGACCTGCCCAACCAGTTCGAGGCGGCGGACCGGATCGCCCGCCACCGCGAACTGACCCGCGCCGACCTGGAGGCCTTCGGACTGGCCTCGCAGGAGAAGGCCCGCACCGCCACGGACGAGGGCCGCTTCAAGCGCGAGATCGCACCGCTCGAGGCTCCCGTGCTCGACGGCCAGGGAGCCGCGAGCGGCGAGACCCGGACGGTGGACAGCGACCAGGGCCTGCGCGAGACCACGCTCGAGGGCCTGGCCCAGCTGCGCGCCGTACTCCCCGAGGGGCTGCACACCGCGGGCACGTCCTCGCAGATCTCCGACGGCGCCTCGGCGGTGCTGATCATGGACGAGGACCGGGCCCGCGAGCTCGGGGTGAGGCCCCGAGCCCGGATCGTCAGCCACTGCCTGGTCGGCGCCGACCCCTATTTCCACCTCGACGGGCCGATCCAGGCGACCCAGCGCGTCCTCGACCGGACCGGCATGAGCATCTCGGACTTCGATCTGTTCGAGGTCAACGAGGCCTTCGCGTCGGTCGTGCTCTCGTGGGCCGGGCAGCACCGGGTCGACCTGGACCGCGTGAACGTCAACGGCGGTGCCATCGCGATCGGCCACCCCGTCGGCTCCACCGGCACCCGGCTCCTCACCACCGCCCTGCACGAGCTCGAGCGCCGCGACCAGTCGACCGCGCTCATCTCGATGTGCGCCGGCGGCGCCATGGCGACCGGCACCGTCATCGAGCGGGTCTGAGGTCCGCGCGGCGCGAGATTCACCGGCTAGGCGGTGAAACTCGTGCCTACGACATGCAGTTGCATGAAAGGAGCGCGAGTTTCCTACCTGAAGTAGCCGTCACGCGGCGTGGACGAGCAGCCGCCGGACCCGTGCCTCCGTCTGGGCGGGACGATCCAGGTCACTCCAGACCGGCCGGATCATCCGGAAGCCGGTGAGCTCACGCAGCTCGTCCTCGCGCTGCTTCTCCGCGAACACCACGTCGGCCGCAGAAGCCCCCGGCTTGAGCAGCCTCCCGTACTTGACGAACCCGTCGAACTCCGCCATGAGCCCGTGCTCGGGCCACGCGAAGTCCACGATGCCGACGAGCCGGTCGCCATCCCAGACCGGCCACTGCAGCACCGGCCGCGGGAGTCCCGCTCGCCACAGCAGGTAGAGAAACCGACTCTCCCCGACGCTCTCGAGCCGTCCATCGGCGAGCAGTACGACCAGGCGGACCGCGATCATGTGCGGCCACCGCTGCATCTCGGTGTAGCGCTCCATGAGCAGCTCAGGGGTGGTGAGGCCCTGGTGGAGATACCAGCTGGTGAGCACCAGTCCCGGCTCCGTCGCGATCCGCGAGCACGTGTCCAGGACCGTCCGCGTGGGCGTGGTCGCCCACGAGCCCCCGTCGCGACGCAGGTCCCCGACACGGAGGTCACCACCGTGGTGCACCACTCCGGCTGAGCGGCGGCCACCACCGACCAGGTGCGTGAGGTGCACCGAGCTCAGGTCGAGCCCCCAGTCGGGGGCGCCGTCCAGCATTGCCTGACTGGCATGCGAGAGGGCGACGTGCTGGCCGTACTGATCGAGGACCGCCCGACTCAGGACGACGTGCCGCTCGCGCCGGCCCAGGGTGGCCCACTGATCGCACGGCGCGTAGGCCCCTTGACGAATACGGCAGATGACTCCGGCGCGCACCAGGCGCCGCAGACAGAGCCCCGCGGGGTGGTGGGCTTTGAGGTGATCCTCAGTGCCTACACGTCGCTGCTCTCGATGGCGGCGACGGAGTCAGTATCGCTGGTGTCGTAGAGCTTGGCCATAGACCCCTCGGACAGGTAGCGGCGGTCGCCGGCGATCCACTCGTCGTGCATGTCGATCAGCACCGCCCCGACAAGGCGGATGACCGCGGCGGCGTTGGGGAAGATGCCCACGACCCGGGAGCGGCGCTTGATCTCCTTGTTGACCCGCTCGAGGGGGTTGGTGGACCAGATCTTGCGCCAGTGCTCGCGCGGGAACGCAGTGAACGCGGCACCTCGGCCTTCGCGTCGTCCATCAGGGGCCCGAGCTTGGGAAACCGGGCGGCGAGCTCGTCGCGGGTTCTGTCCCACGCCGCGTGACGTCCTCGGCGGTGGGTTGGGCAAAGATCATCCGGAACGCAGTCGCCACCAGCTCGGCCATTGGCCCTTGGGCACGTGCGCGAGCAGGTTGCGGGCGAAGTGGACCCGACACCATCTGTGCGCGACACCTGGAAGGCCCGCTTCCAACGCCTTGACCGGCCGGAGTGCTGGTCGCTGATCACCAGCCGCACCCCGGCCAGGCCGCGTTGCTTGAGGCTGAGCAGGAAGCTGCGCCAGAAGATCTCGTCCTCGCTGTCACCGACGTCCAGGCCGAGGATCTCTCGCTCGCCGGTCGCGGTGACGCCAGTGGCGACGATGACGGCCATCGACACGACCTGGCCGCCCTTGCCGGGGCGTTGCGGACGTGGAGGTAGGTCGCATCCAGGTAGATGTAGGGGAACTCGACGTGATCCAGAGTCCGGGTGCGGAACGCGCCGACGGTCTCGTCCAGGCCGGCGCAGATCCGCGAGACCTCGGACTTGCTGATCCCGGCCCCGCCCATCGCTTCGACCAGGTCGTCGACGCTGCGGGTGCTGATGCCGTGGACGTAGGCCTCCATCACCACCGCGTACAACGCTTGGTCGATGCGGCGGCGGGGCGAGGATGATCGGGAAGAACGACCCCTTGCGCAGCTTCGGGATCCGCAGCTCGACGTCGCCGGCCTTGGTGGTCAGCATCCGCGGCCGGTGGCCGTTGCGCTCAGTGACGCGGCCATCGGTGCGCTCATACGGTGCGGCACCGATCCGTTCGGCGGCTTCGAGCTCAATCAACTCCTGAAGCGCGACCCGGACCGAGTCGCGGACCAGATCGGCGCCATCACCGGCACGGAACGCCTCGAGGAGTTCGGACAGGGCAGACTGTGGCAAGGCCATCGGTGGCTCTCCTTCAATGTGTCTCTTGGTCGATACACACCGAAGATCCCGCCGATGGCCGTCTACGTCTTCACGCCTCGCCGCCAGCCCTCAAACCCCACCACTCCCCGGGACTCTCCTGCGCCGCAACGCATCATCGTCGACGCCGAGCCTCACGGCATCCCGTCGCAGCAGGTATCCATGGGGCTCCGCAAGGCCCATCAGCACGTCGAGCATGAGATGAGGATTCCCAGCCCGGCAGGCACTCCAATCCCGCGGCCTCCAGGCTGTGGATAGACCTTGCTGGTCGTACGAAACTCGCGCTGGTGTCATGCAGTTGCACGCCTCAAGCACGAGATTCACCGGGTAGGCGGTGAAACTCGCGCCCCTCAAACGCCGTAGACCGGCTCGGGGGCGGGGGCGGCGGCGAGCAGGTCGCGCAGGGCGGGGCCGACCGCGGCGGCGTCCCAGCGCCGGCCGAGGTCGCGGGCCGGGCCGTGGGACCAGGCGTTCTCGACGGTGATCCGTCCGCCGTCGACCTCGATGACCCGGCCGGTGACGTCCGCGGAGTCGACCGAGGCGAGCCAGGCCACGATCGGCGAGTTGTCCTCGGGCAGCGCCATGGCGGAGGTGTCGAAGGCCCCCTCGGTCATCCGGGTGCGCGCGACCGGCGCGATGGCGTTGACGGTGACGCCATAGCGTCCCAGCTCCTGCGCCGCGACGAGGGTGAGACCGGCGATGCCGGCCTTGGCGGCGGAGTACGTCGCCTGGCCGACGGAGCCCTGGAGTCCGGCGCCCGACGACGTGTTGACCACGCGGGCGGCGCGCTGGCGGCCCGCCTTGGCCTCGGCGCGCCAGTAGGCGCCGGCGTGCCGCAACGGCGCGAAGTGCCCCTTCAGGTGCACCCGGATGACCGCGTCCCAGTCCTCCTCCGAGGTGTTGACCAGCATCCGGTCGCGCACGAAGCCGGCGTTGTTGACCAGGACGTCCAATCCGCCGAAGGTGTCGAGGGCCTGCTGCACCATGGCCTGCGCCTGGGCGAAGTCGGCGACGTCCGCGCCGTTGGCGACCGCCCGCCCGCCGGCCGCCTCGATCTCGGCGACGACCTGGTCGGCCGGTGACTCCCCCGCGCCCTCCCCCGGACCCCTCTGGCCGGCGAGCGAGACGCCGTAGTCGTTGACCACCACGGCGGCGCCGTGCGAGGCCAGCTCGAGGGCGTGCGCCCGGCCGATCCCGCGCCCCGCGCCGGTGACGATCGCGACGCGACCCTCGAGAAGACTGCTCACTGCTGCTCCTTGGTCGCTGCGGAGAGGAAGGCCGGCGGCTCGCCGCCGCCGTGACACTCGATGCTCGCGCCCGAGACGTACGACGCCAGGTCGCTGGCCAGGAACACCGCGACGTGGCCGACCTCCTCGGGCCGGGCCATGCGACCGAGCGGGATCGTCGCCTCGATCGCGGCCACCTGGGAGTCGTCGCCGTAGTGGTCGCCGGTGTGCTCGGTGCGGCACAGGCCCACGTCGATTGCGTTGACCCGCACCCGCGGCGCCCACTCGACCGCCAGGGAGCGGGTCAGCGAGTCGAGCCCGGCCTTCGCGGCGCCGTAGGCCGCCGTGCCCGGCGAGGGGCGCAGCGCCGAGACCGACGAGACGTTGACGATCGCCCCGCCGCAGGGCTGCCGCTGCATGACCGCGTTGGCGGCCTGGGCGCAGATCAGCGGCGCCAGCAGGTTGAGACCGACCACCTTGTCGTGGAAGTGCGGCGACGCCTCGGCCGCCCGCGCGTACGGCGCACCGCCGGCGTTGTTGACGAGCACGTCCAGCCGGCCGTGCTCCGCGACGACCGCGTCGACGAGGGCGCGCACGGACTCCGGCTCCCGCACGTCGCACACGCGGTGGGCGGCGCCCGGCACCGGCGAGGCGTCCGAGCGCGAGCAGGTCACGACCGTGGCGCCGGCGGCCAGGAACGTCCGGGTGATGCCCAGCCCGATGCCCTGCGTCCCGCCGGTGACGAGGACGGCCCGTCCGGACAGGTCCAGCGAGAGCGACATGCTGCTAGGCTACCAAGCAAGCGTTAGGTTGCACAGGGAGGACCCATGACCATCGCCTCGGAGCTGCGCGACGACCACGTCCGCGTCGTCACAATGAGCCATCCGCCCGTCAACGCGCTGCCCGTCCAGGGCTGGTTCGACCTCGCCGCCGCGCTCGACGAGGCCAGCCGCGACCGCGACACCCACGTCGTGGTGCTCCGCGCCGAGGGCCGCGGCTTCAACGCCGGGGTCGACATCAAGGAGATGCAGCGCAGCTCCGGCTTCGACCTGCTGCTCGGCGCCAACAAGGGCTGCTTCGCGGCGTTCAAGGCCGTCTACGAGTGCGCGGTGCCGGTCGTCGCGGCGGTCCACGGCTTCTGCCTCGGGGGCGGGGTCGGCCTGGTCGGCAACGCCGACTGCGTGGTCGCCAGCGACGACGCCTACTTCGGGGTTCCCGAGGTCGACCAGGGGGCGCTCGGGGCCGCCACCCACCTGGCTCGGCTGGTGCCACAGCACCTCATGCGGACCCTGTACTTCACCGCCCGCACGATCACGGCCGCCGAACTCGTCCCGCACGGCAGCGTCCTCGAGGTGGTCCCCCGAGACCGCCTGGACGACGCCGCGCTCGCGGTCGCCGGCGAGATCGCCGCCAAGGACGCCCGGGTCATCCGCGCCGCCAAGGAGGCGCTCAACGGCATCGACCCGATCGACGTCAACAAGAGCTACCGCTTCGAGCAGGGCTTCACGATGGAGCTCAACCTCGCCGGCGTGGCCGACGAGCTTCGCGACGCCTTCGCCGGCACCGACAAGGCGGGCAGGACGTGACAGCGGCGCCCCGCGACAAGCGCATGAGCATCGGCGAGGTCGTCGCCGAGCTCGAGGACGGGATGACGATCGGCATCGGCGGGTGGGGGTCGCGCCGCAAGCCGATGGCGCTGGTGCGAGCGATCCTGCGCTCCGAGCTGCGCGACCTCACCCTCGTCAGCTGGGGTGGCGCGGACGTCGGTCTCCTCGTGCGGGCCGGCAAGGTACGCCGACTGGTCTATGCGTTCGTGTCCCTCGACTCGGTCCCCCTCGAGCCGAACTTCCAGCGCGCCCGCCAGGACGGCACGATCCCCGAGGTCGTCGAGCTCGACGAGGGCATGTTCCAGACCGGGCTGCGCGCGGCCGCGCAGCGGCTGCCCTTCCTGCCGATGCGAGCGGGTCTGGGCTCCGACGTGCTGGTCAACAACGCCTGGATCAAGACCGTCCACAGCCCCTACGACGACGGCGAGGAGCTCGTCGCCGTAGCGGCGCTGCGCCTCGACGTGGCGCTGGTGCACCTCAACCGCGCCGACCGGCATGGAAACGCCACCTACCTCGGCCCGGACCCCTACTTCGACGACCTGTTCTGCATGGCCGCCGACCGGGCCTACGTCAGCGTCGAGCAGGTCGTCGACACGGCCGGCCTCACCGTCAACACGCCCGTCCAGAGGCTGCTGTTGAGCCGAATGATGGTCAGCGGCGTGGTCGAGGCTCCGAACGGCGCGCACTTCACCACGTGCGCGCCCGACTATGAGCGCGACGAGCGCTTCCAGAAGGCGTACGCCGCAGCGGCCGGCGGGTCCGAGGAGGACTGGTCGGTGTTCGAGGAGCGCTTCCTCTCCGGCGACGAGTCCGACTACCAGGCCGCGGTGCGGGCGTTCGGCGAGGAGCAGGCATGAGCACGAGCGACCCGGGCGCGACCCGCGCGGACGTCTGCGCCGTCGCCATCGCCGACGCCTTCAAGGACGACGGTGAGATCTTCGGCAGCCCGATGGGCCTGCTGCCGATGCTGGGCGCGCGCCTGGCCCGCCTCACCTCCAACCCCGACCTGGTGATCTCCGACGGGGAGTCGCTGTTCCTGGCCGGCACTCCCCCGCTGTTCGCCACGGGCGACGTGGTCGAGGGCTGGATCCCGTTCCGCAAGGTCTTCGACGTCGTCGCCTACGGCAAGCGGCACGTGATGATGGGCGCGACCCAGGTCGACCGGCACGGGAACCAGAACATCTCGGCCATCGGCGACTTCTCCCAGCCCAAGCGCCAGCTCCTCGGGTCGCGCGGCGCCCCGGGCAACACCGTCAACAACCGCACCTCCTACTGGGTGCCGAAGCACTCGCCCCGCGTGTTCGTCGAGCGGGTCGACATCGTCTCGGGCGTCGGACCGGCGCTCGCCAAGAGGACCGGGCCCGCGGCCGCGCGCTTCAACGACATCCACCGCATCGTCAGCAACCTGGCGGTGTTCGACGTCCGGGGCGAGGGCGACACCGTGCGCCTGCTCAGCGTGCATCCGGGCGTGACGGTGGACGAGGTGCGACAGGCGACGGGGTTCCACCTGGACGCCGTCGACGACGTGCCCGTCACCCGGTCGCCCACCACCGAGGAGCTCGTCCTCATCCGTGAGGTGCTCGACCCCACGTCGCTGCGGCACCGCGAGGTGCCTGTCGCATGATCGCGCAGCTCATCCGGACGCCGTTCACCGAGCTCACCGGGGTCCGGCATCCCGTCGTCCAGACCGGCATGGGCTGGGTCTCCGGGCCCCGCCTGGTCAGCGGTACGGCGAACGCCGGCGGGCTCGGGATCCTGGCCTCGGCGACCATGACCCTCGAGGAGCTCGAACGCGCCATCGTCGAGGTCAAGGCCCGCACCGACCAGCCGTTCGGGGTCAACCTGCGCGCCGACGCCGGCGACGCCGCCGACCGCTGCGACCTGCTGATCCGCCTCGGCGTGAAGGTCGCCTCGTTCGCACTCGCGCCCACACGCGACCTGATCGCCAGGCTCAAGGACCACGGCGTCGTCGTCCTGCCGTCGGTGGGCGCCGCGCGCCACGCCGAGAAGGTCGCGGCCTGGGGCGCGGACGCGGTGATGGTGCAGGGCGGCGAGGGCGGCGGCCACACCGGCCCGGTGCCCACGACCCTGCTGCTGCCGACCGTGCTGGACGCGGTCGACATCCCGGTCGTCGCGGCGGGCGGCTTCTTCGACGGGCGGGGCCTGGCCGCGGCGCTGTCCTACGGCGCGGCCGGCGTCGGCATGGGGACGCGGTTCCTGCTGACCCAGGACAGCGCGGTCCCGCAGGCCGTCAAGGACCTCTACCTGCAGCAGGATCTCACCGGCACGGTCGTCACCGCGAAGGTCGACGGCATGCCGCACCGGATGCTGCGCACCGCCTTCGTCGAGGAGCTCGAGGAGAGCGGCAGCCTCCGGCGTCTCGGCCCGACCCTGCGGCGGACTCTGGAGTTCAAGCGCACCAGCGCGATGTCGTGGCGCGAGCTCGCCCAGGACGGTCGCGCGATGCGCAGGAGCCAGGGCCGCACGCTCGCCCAGATGACGCTGGCGGCCAACACCCCCGTGATGCTGCGCGCCGGTCTGGTCGAGGGCGACACCGGCGCGGGGGTCCTCGCGTCCGGCCAGGTCGTGGGGGTCATCGACGACCTGCCGACCTGCGAGGAGCTGGTCGACCGGATCGTCACCCGCGCGGACGCCGAGCTGCGGCGCTCGAGGGACTACCTCCTCTAGGAGCGGCCCGGGACGTAGCCCCGGGGCGGCGCCCAGACGCCGGTGTCGCGCAGCCGCGCGTGGATCTCGTACTCGGGGCGGAAGTACTCCGTCAGGGCGGCCCGGGTCGTGGCGCTCAGCTCGGGCTCGCGGCGCTCGCTGGACACGTTGGCCGTGCGGATCCGCACGGCGTCGCCCATCCGCTCCTCCAGCCACGACTGCCAGGCATCGGGACGGTCGAGCGCGAAGACCCGGTCCACGCCGAGGTCCAGGTCGTCGCTCATCGCCAGGAACCGCGCCGGGCGGCCGACGTTGCGAGTCACCGTCCTGTCGCCCGCGACGTACGCCGCCGCGAACCGCTCGAAGCTGACGTCGCCGGTGTAGCGGTGGGGCCGCTCCTCGAGGATCGCCGGGCGGGAGCGGTAGCGCCACCACGACTCCAGCCACTCGATCGGCTCGCGGAACAGCGAGACCAGCTCGTAGTCCTTCCGCGGATAGCCCGCGTGCCGCAGGATCGGCATCATCCGCGCGTGGAACTGCCGGCAGTTCATGTGCTTGAGCTTGGGGTTTCCGCGAAGGACGACCTCGGCCTTGCCGCTCAGCGACCTCACGATCGAGGTGGACGCGCACTTCGGCATCGACAGCATCACGAAACCGTGGCTGGGCAGCGCGATCATGCGCCCAACCTACTGGCTGCGTGTTCTCCGAGGACGGCGCCCGTCAGTCGGTACTGTCGCTCGGTCGGAACCCGTCTCGGAGGAGCCCCCATGCACGCACGCGCCACCCTGCCGGCCCTCGGGCTGGCGCTCGCGCTGGCCGCAGCCGTGCCCGGTGCGGCGACGGCCGACTCCCCACGCCGTACGGCGGCCGGGGCCGCGCCGTCCTGCGGCACCGGGGTCGTGGGCCAGGACTCCTCCGGGCGCATCCTCGAGCACTTCGTCCGCAACGGGCGCCAGGTCCGCACCCGCCGGGGCCCCCGGCTGCCCCAGCGGATCACCGGCCTGGGCTACGTCGACGTCCGCGGCAAGGTCACCCGGCTGGCCGCCACGACCGTCGGCGGCGTACCCCGCATGCTCACCCTGAGGGCGACCGGCCGCCACCGGATGACGGCCTCGACCACCCCCTTCGCGCAGCGCGGCTTCGCCCCCGTCCTGTTCACCGACGCCTACGGCTACTTCGCCTACTCGGTCGACCGGGCCGGGGTGCTCCACCGGTGGGTGCTCGAGCGCGGGCGAGGCGGCGAGGTCCGCTACTCCGGGCGCACCCGCCTCGGCGCCGGCTTCGCGGGGCTCACCGCGCTCGGCACCGCCGGCCGCCGCGCGAAGCCGGCGGCCGACCTGCTCTACGCCGTGACCGCGGGCGGGGCCCTGCGGCTCCTCACCGTCCCCCTCGCGCGGCCCCGCGCCCATACGGCGCAGACCCTCCTGCGCCGCGGGTACGCCGGCGTCACGGAGCTGTCGGCCGGCTACTGCGTCGCCGAGGGCCAGGACGTCGTCATCGCGCTCGATCCGAGCGCCGGCAAGGCGACCTGGACCCTGATCAGCGGACTGACGACGCGGTCCCCGAGCGCCCACCAGCGCGGCGCCGTCAGGGGCCGGGCCGACTGGGCCCTCCACGCCGTCATGTGAGCGGCCCCGGGCGTGGGCCACGCTGCCGGGAGCGCTATTTTGGGGTCATGTCCGAGGAGCCGCCCGTCCGCCGTGCCCGGCACCTGATGGACCCCTCGAAGCCACGTCCGCCGGTGCGCCAGGAGGACATCCAGCGGCTCGAGCGCGTGCAGAAGTGGGTCCTCTCGATCCTGATCGTCACCACGATCCTGCACCTCTCGGTCGGGGTCGGGCTCGCCGCGCAGTACGTCGAGGAGGACGCGGTCGTCGCGGGCATCGGCCTGAGCGTGCTGGCGAGCGCGTTCGGGGTCATCGCCGTGGCGTCCGGCCTCGCGGTCCACAAGCGCAACATCGCCTCGCCATGGCTGCTGCTCGGGGTGGTCCCCGGCCTCGTCTCGCTCTACCTCGTCCTGCGCTGACCCCGTAGCACCCGGGACGCCGCCACCCGCACCTCGGCCGCTCAGTCGGTCGTGGTGTAGGCGCCGCGATAGAACAGCAGGGGCCGCTCCGGTCCCCCCAGCGCCAGGTCGAGCACTCGGCCGATGACGACGTAGTGGTCGCCGGCCTCGTGAACGGCGTGGATCGCGCAGTCGACGTACCCCAGGGCGCCGTGCAGCAGCGGCGAGCCGGTCTGCTCGGTGGGCTCCCAGTCGACGCTGGCGAACTTGTCGGTGCCGCGGCTGGCCATCGTGTTGGAGAGCTCCGCCTGGTCGTGGGCCAGGAAGTTGACGCAGAACCGGCCGGCTCGCTGCATCAGCGGCCACGCCCGAGAGGTCTTGGCCGGGATGAAGAGCACCAGCGGCGGGTCCAGCGAGACGCTCGAGAACGACTGGCAGGTCATGCCGACGGGCTCGCCGTTGCTGACCGCGGTCACGACGGTCACGCCCGAGGCGAAGCTGCCGAGCACGTCGCGGAAGGTGCGGGCGCGCGCGACGGCGTCCGGGTCGTCGGCGTGGACCTCCGACACCTCGCCCGGTCGCCACTCGACGTCGAGGTCGACGTCGCCCAGCCAGGAGCTGATCAGCTCCGCGCTCGGCCAGGTCTCCCGCGCGTCCGCGCTCATCCCCTCGGGGATCTCGGCACCGGAGCTCATGGACCCCATGGTTCCACCGGGGCGGGCGCCGTCGGCGCCGGTCTCACTGACCGCCGCCGAAGTCGTGGCCCCAGTAGGACACCGCGGTGGACTCGCGCGCGACCCAGCGCGCGTCGTCCACCTGGAGGCCGTCGGTGCCGAACTCGACGTCGAAGCCGCCGGGCGAGCGGACGTAGAAGGAGACCATCTCGTCGTTCATGTGCCGCCCGAGCGTCGCCGACAGCGGCGCCTGGTGCTTGCGGACCCGCTCCAGCGCGCGACCGACGTGGTCGAGCTGGTCGACCTCCAGCATGATGTGGACGCACTTGGCGGGGTTGGGCATCGGGAGGAACGCCAGCGAGTGGTGACGCGGGTTGACCCCGAGGAAGCGCAGCCAGACCTTGGATCCCGGCTCCTTGCCGACGAACTCCCCCGGCATGCTCATCGAGTCGCGCAGCCGGAAGCCCAGCACCTCGGTGTAGAAGCGCAGCGCCTCGACGTCGTCGAGGACGGGCAGCACGATGTGGCCCATCCCCTGGTCGCCGGTCACGAACGTCGCGGCGTACGGCGTGACGACCGGGCGCGACTCGTAGCTGATGCCGTGGAAGAGCTCGAAGACGTTGTCCCAGGGGTCGCAGAACCGGACCAGCTCCTGGACGCGCCGCTCGTCGAGCTCCTCGCGGGTGCCCTCCTCGAACGGGACGCCGGCCTTCTGCAGGTGCTCGCGCGCCTCCTGCAGCGCCCGGTGGTCGGCGACCTCCCAGCCGGTCGCCGACAGCTCGTCGACGTCGGCGGGGAACACCACCAGCCGGGCCGACACCTGGTCGATGCGCCAGTACTGGTGGGCGAGGTCGGGCCCGCGACCCGGAGCCAGGCCGAGGACCTTGCCGGCGAACGACGCCCACTGCGCGAGGTCGGTGCTCGCCACCCGGACGTAGCCCATCGACCTGATGTCGATGGTCATGCGCGCCTCCTCTCCCCCTCTGATGCGCGCCCTCGGTCGCTCGCTCGTCCCTCGCTCGACTCGGTCGGGCGCGAGTGGCGGGCGTAGAACGCGGTGGCGACCTCGCGGAACTCCTCGGCGGCCTCGATCTGGGCCCAGTGCCCGCAGTGGGGGAAGACATGCAGCGACGCCCTGGGGATCAGCTTGAGGGCGACCATGGCGCCGTCCAGCGGGTTGACCCGGTCCTCGCGTCCCCAGGTGAGCAGGGTGGGCGCGCGCAGGCGGTGGGCCTCGCGCCAGAGCATGCCGTCCTCGGCGGTCTCAGGGCTCCAGAACGACATGCCCATGGAGCGCATCGCCTCCTGGGCGCCCGGCGCGGTCGCGTCGGCGAAGCGCTCCTCGACCAACTCGTCGGTGACCAGCGACTGGTCGACGACCATGGTGGAGATGAACGCGCGCAGCGCCTCGCGGGTGGGGCTCGCGCCGAACTCCATGAGCCGCTGGACGCCTTCGGTGGGGTCGGCGTGGAAGAGGTTGAGAGAGAGGCCGCCCGGGCCCATCAGCACCAGACGCCCGACCCGGTCGGGGTAGGCGAGCGCGAGCCGCATCGCCGTACCGCCGCCGAGGCTGTTGCCCAGCAGGTGCACGCGCTCGATGCCCAGCTCGTCGAGCAGCGCGACCACGTGGTCGGCGGCGTGACGGTAGTAGTTGCCGACCACGGGCGGCTTGTCGGAGCCGCCGAAGCCAGGCTGGTCGACCAGCAGCGTGCGGAACGTCGCCGCGAAGCCCGGCAGCGCGCGGCCGAAGTTGGACCAGGCGCTCGCGCCCGGCCCCCCGCCGTGCAGCATGACCAGCGGCAGGCCGCCGCCGACCGCTGTGGGATCGCCGGCCTCGTAGTAATTGAGGGTGATCTCGCGGGCCTTCGCCGAGCGGCGGGTGGCCTCCTGGGAGAGGTCGCTCATGGGTCAGTACATCCCCGGGTCGACCTGGTGGCCGAACTCGTGGGCCCCGAACATCTGCAGCGCGCGCTCGGGGTCGTTGGCGGCGTGCACCCGGCCGGCGTGCGCGTCGCGCCAGGCCCGCTGCAGGTAGGTGCCCTGGGCCAGGGCTCGTCCGCCCGAGGCCTCGAAGAGCGCGTCGATCGCGTCGAGCGCCCGCTGACTGCCGATCACCTGGTCGCGGCGTACCTTCAGGCGCAGGCCGAGCGGGATCCTCTCCCCCCGCTCGACGTGGGCCATCTCCTCGCGGATGTTGTGGATGAGCAGCGCCCACGCGGCGTCGATCTCCGAGGAGGCGCGGGCGATGCGGACCATCGCGAACGGGTCCTTGGACGCCTTCTCCCCGAGGTACGCCGCCCGGCTGCGGGCCCGCTGCATCTCCACGTGCTCGGCGTAGGCCCCCCTCGCCATGCCGATGATCGGGGTGGTGATCGTGCCGGTGAAGATCGAGTGGAACGGCAGCTTGTAGAGGTCCGCGGTGTTCTGCTCCTGACCGGGACCCCGGCACTGGCCGGTGTCGCTCATGCTGAGCGTGAACGCCTCGGGGACGACCTGGTCGTCGACGAGGATGTCGTTGGAGCCCGTGCCGCTGAGCCCGACCATGTGCCACACGTCGACGATCGTGTACTTCTCGCGCGGCACCAGGAAGGTCTTGAAGTCGATGACGTCGCCCTGCTCGTTGTAGACCAGGCCGCCCAGCAGCACCCAGGAGCAGTGGTCGCAGCCCGACGAGAAGCTCCACTTGCCCGACAGGCGGTAGCCGCCGTCGGTGACGGTCGCCTTGCCTGTGGGCGCGTACGACGAGCTCAGCCGGGTGCTCGTGTCTTCGCCCCAGACGGCCTGCTGGGCCTCGTCGGCGAACAGCGCGACCTGCCAGGGGTGGACGCCGACGACGCTGGCGACCCAGCCGGTCGACCCGCAGGCGCTGGCGATGTCGCGCACCGCCGTGTAGAAGGTGACGGGGTCCGCCTCGAAGCCGTCGAAGCGCTGCGGCTGCAGCAGCCGGAAGAACCCGGTCTCCTCCAGCTCCTTGATCGACGCCTCCGGGACGACGCGGAGCCGCTCGGCCTCGTCGGCGCGCTCGCGGATGGCGGGGAGCAGGTCACGGACACCGTCGAGCACAGCCTGGGACATCGAGAGCTCCTGTCGTGGTGGGACAGGGTCAATACTAGAACACGTTCTCGTTTTGGTCGATATCGCTGGCGGCCACCGCGTGGACCTGACCGCGAGCGACGGCGATACTGCGGTGATGTGGAGCCAGGACTTCGAGGGCCCGGCCGGAGCGCGGCCCGACCCGCGGGTGTGGGGCCACGAGCGCGGCGGCGGTGGCTGGGGGGACGCCCAGCAGCAGGTCTACACCGACGATCCCGGCAACGTCGCACTCGACGGCGCCGGACACCTGGCGATCACGGCTCGACGCGAGCCCGACGGGACCATCACCTCGGCCCGTCTCACCACGCACCGCCGCTTCGCCACGACCTACGGGCGCGTCGAGGCGCGGATCAAGGTCCCCGGAGGTCGCGGCAGCTGGCCGGCGTTCTGGATGCTCGGTGACGACCTGGACGACGTCGGGTGGCCGGCGTGCGGCGAGATCGACGTGATGGAGCACGTCGGCGCCCAGCCTCACCTGTGTCACGGGACCGCGCACGGCCCGGGCTACAGCGGTCTCGCCGGGGGTCTGGGTGGTGCGGTCGACGCGGGCACGGACCTGTCCCAGGACTTCCACGAGTACGCCGTCACCTGGGACCGGCGGGGCATCACGTGGTCCCTCGACGAGCGGGAGTACCACCGGGTGACACCGGCCGACGTCGCTGCCTGGCCGTTCGATCACCCCTTCCACCTGGTGCTCAACCTCGCGGTCGGCGGCGACTGGCCAGGCAACGACACCGAGGACCCCACACTTCCGGCTGTGCTGCTGGTCGACCACGTGCGGGTCCACCCGCGCTAGCCCGCGCAACACGGCCCCGCCCCGCATCGTCGGCGAGCCCGTTGCCGGCGGGACGGTCACCGTCGAGCCGGGGACCTGGGTGGGCACCGGGCCGCTGCGACGCCTCGCCTGGGTCGAGGCCTGCGACGCCGACGGCTGCCGGCGGCTCGGCCCGGTCGACCCGGCGGGAGCCGAGTACACCAGCCCCGACCTGGCCGGGCCGGCGACCTACGCCGTGGGGCGCGAGCAGGTGGGCAAGCGCCTGCGCGTCGTGGTGGCGGGCTACTCGTGGCGTGGGGTGAGCACGGCGTCGTCCGAGCTCACCCCGGCCGTGACAGGTCCCCCCATCGAGGCGGCTCCGACCTACCGCACCACGTCCCCGCCGTACGTCGAGATCGTCGGGAACACGCTCGTGGCGCCCCGCCGGTTCACGCACTGGTCCTCCATCGCGCAGCCGGAGCTCGCCTTCCAGTGGGAGCGGTGCGCCGGCGAGACCTGCGAGCCCGCCCCCGGCGCCGCCGGCCCGCTGCACCCGCTCGTCACCGACGATGTCGGCCATGAGCTGCGCGTGACTTTCACCGCGACCAACGCCTACGGCTCGGTCTCGGGGACGTCGGCCCGCATCGGCGTCTCCGCGGAGATGCTGCGACTGAAGTCCGGAGCCCTCGCCGTCGACCAGCCACGGCTCAGCGGTGTCGCGCAGGCCGGCCTCCCCCTGCAAGTCGAGCCCGGCGCCTGGATCGACGACGGCAGCGCGCACCGGTACTCCTGGCAGCGGTGCACCGACACCTGCAGCGACATCCCGGGCGCCGCCGCGGCGACGTACACGCCCACCTCCGCCGACGTCGGCGCCCGACTGCGGACCCTGGTCACCGCGACCGGCACCGTCCGCACCTGGTCGGGACGCCCCGCCACCGTGAACGTCGCCACGGCGACGACCGAGCCGGTGCTGCCGGGGCGGGAGGACCCGGGACCACAGGAAGCCCGGACCACAAGACCCCGGACCACAGCAGCCGGTGCCTGATCGCGTGTCGCCGCGGCTCACCGGCGTCACCCTCACCCCCGTGCGACTGGGGGCGCGTGGCGCAAGGCTGAGCCTGTTCAGCTCGGAGCGCGCCTCCCTGCTGCTGAAGGTCACGCGGGTGGGTAGACCCGGGCGCGTCGTCACCCGGGCCCGCCGCGCGGTCGTGGCCGGAGCCCAGCGGCTGCATCTGAGGCGGCGCATGGGCGGGGTCAGGCTTGCGCCAGGCCGCTACTTCCTCACGCTCGTGGCCACCGACGCCGCCGGCAACCGATCGACCGCCACCGTGCTGCGGTTGCGCGTCCAGCGTCGCTGACGACCAACCGCTCGGATGCGAACTGACTCGCGGCAGTCCGCCGCGGCGAGGGCTACTCCCCCGGCGGCGGGTCCGGGTGGGGTCCCGGCTGGTTCGTGTCTGGCTCCTCACCGTCCGGAGTCGGCGGCTCGGCGTCCTGATCGTGCTCGTGAGCGGGGTCCGTGGTCATGAGGACCGGTACCCGGGCTCGCCCGATCTACGTGCGCCGATGGAAGCGGACCCGGCCGTCGGCGAGCCGGTCGACGCGGTAGTGGTGGTCGTGCGCACGATGGTGGTGGAACGAGCAGAGCAGGTCTGCCTGCGCCAGGTCGGTCCGACCTCCTGCGGACCACGGCTCGCCGCCGTGATGGGCCTCGCACCAGGAGGAGGGGATGTCACAGCCCTCGGAGCGGCAGGTCGGTTGACGTACGGCGAGCGCCTTGCGCTGCGCGGGCGAGTAGAGGCGGCGCGCCCGGCCCAGGTCGAGCACCTGGCTCTCACCGCCGAGGACGACGGGGATGATGCTCGCGGTGCACGCGAGTCGGCGCGCCTCGGCGGCCGAGATGGGCTCGTCGCCGGCGAGCGCCACGCCCAGCCCGCCCATGAGCGTCTGCAGGTCGATCGTCACGAGCACCGTCGTCGCGTCGCCGCCGTGCATCGGGATCCGCGCAGGGTCGGCCGCCTCGAGGAAGGCGCCGAAGGCATGGCCGAGCTTCTGGTCGTGGGGTCGCCGGTCGTCCGGGGCGCTCTTGCGCTCGCGGCGCGGCGAGGTGAAGGCGTTGAGGTAGGTCAGCAGCCGGGCACAGATCCGGTCGGAGACCCGGATGTGGATGTCAGTCGTGCCGTCACCGTTCCTGCGGGTCCTCAGGAAGGTGCGCCGGGAGGCCTGCCTCTCCTCCTTCTCGAGCTGACGCTCCTCGATCCCCTCGCCGACCTCCGGCGCCACGACCTCCAGGACCCGGCGCCCGAGCACCCGCAGCACGTCGGGCGCGAACTGGGCGGCCTCCGCCACCAGGCGCTCCTCCGCCGCAGCGCGCACTGCCGCGTCGACCTCCTCGGGCAGCGCCTCGACGGCGCTGACCACCACCGAGGCCTGGGCAAGGTTGAGCGCCCCCTGGCGCAGCGCGTCGGCCGTCGTCGGGTGCTGCGTCAACGTCTTCGCCAGCGGCAGCCGACGCCGGCACTCACCGCGGTCGCGTCGTCCGCGGTGTGCCAGCCACGCGGCCGCGTCGCGGGCGCCATCGCGCTCCGCGACGTCGTCGGCGTTGGCCAACACGCGCATCCGCAGCTCCTCGACCCCGTCGATCACCGAGCTGAGCCCCAACAGGGCTGCGGCCTTGTCCTCCGTCGACAGGTACATCGGGTCGACATCGGCCGTCTCGGCCAACGCCCGATTGAGCGCGTCGACCGCCGCAAACACCGGATGCTGCGGGACTTCGGTCTGAGACATGGAGGCACCTGGAGATCGACGGTCGCCCGGGGACCCACCCCACCGGGACTCAACAGAACGTCGATGCCAGCGCGTCGCGTGACGAGCTCCACCGAAGCGGAGGACTACTGCATCTGCACTTATTAGATCATGTGTTCGAAGCAAAGTCAAGTGTCGACGTGCCGTTGTGAACATGCAGGTCAGCGCCACATCGGCGAAGATGAGTCTTCGGCCGCGCCGTCGCGCCTTCCTATGCGGGCTCGACGGGTAGCCAGAGCTCGCAGGTGGCGGTCCCGGCTTCGGCATCGAAGGCGAGGATGGCGACGATCTCGGGTCCGGGGCGCAGCCGCCACGGCTGCGACGGGAACCAGGTGCCCGAGGTCGCTGCCCAGACGTCCTGCAGGGCTTGCGGGTGCGGACCCTCGGTTCGGAAGACTGCCCACGTCCCCAGCCGGCACCTGGATGACGTCGAGACCCTCGGGTGCGGCGGCTGTGGTGGCCACACCGTGCAGGTAGGTGAGCTCGCTCCCCTCCGTCCGGTCAGGGTCGAGGTCGTCGCTGACGGCGAGCACCCCCGACGGCTCGGTGTCGTTCAGGCTCTTCAGCCGCTTGACCTCCTCGACCGCGATGCTGGCAACGTGCTCGGCGATGTGCGCATTGATGCCCTCGTGGATCAGTGGCACGCGCTTGGCGTAGCCGATGAGGCGGACGGCGGGCAGGCTGGTGATGCGGGTGTCCATCGGGACGCTCCCTTCAACGGTCAGGTGGAACCTGATCCGTGGTTGTGTGCGTAAGGGGCCCCCATCACGCCGTGCGTCGCTCGGACCGACCCCGTGCACAGCACGGAACGCTCGCCCGAACGCCTCGGTCGAGCCGTAGCCGTACCGGACCGCGATCGTGAGCAGGTCATCATTCGTGGTGACCAGGTCCGAGGCGGCCAATGACATCCGGCGCCGGCGTACGTACTCCGACAACGGCATCCCGGCCAGCGATGCGAACATCCGCCGCAAGTGGTGCTCTGTGGTGCCCGTGCGCGTGGCGGTGCCTGACGCATCCACCGGAGCGGACGGGTCGGTCACCAGGTGTGACTCCACGTCGTCGACGGCGAGGTTGAGAACGGCGATCATCTGGGTCCCTCCTTTCGCCTCCAGCCTGCGGCCCCTGAGCGCTCAGGACCCGATCATTGCGGTCCGATGCCGTCAGCAACCCGTGAGGAACCGCACGACGAGGCGAGAGGAGCAGACACGCAGATAGGTCGCTTCGCGGGCCTCGCGGCCATGCCTGGTCCGGAGGGCCCGAGACCTGCGTCATCGCGCCGCGTTGGTGCGGAGTGAACTAGGTGTTGCTGGACAGGAGGTTAGTGAGGCGCCTTGCGGGGCTGGGGCCGGGGATCACTGAAGGATGCGGTCTACGAACTCGCTGATGGCGGCGTCCACGGATAGTCCGATATCGATCGGCGCGGTGAGGTGGTCGAGCATCAGTCCGTCGATGGCGTAGTGGAACAGGGCGATCTCGGCTTGTCCCCCTGGCAGGCCAGAGCCGTTGTTGAATGCGACGTCCTCCGGGAATGCTCGCTGTCGCCACGCCGACAGGGCCTCGCTCAGAACGGAAGCGGCTGGTGATCTGGGGAAACGATGAGCAGACCCACCACGCGTAGTGCATTGTCGACCGCGACCCGCCCCATCACCTCACCGGCTTCGCAGTTCAGCGTCGTGACGCCGACGACCGTTCCGAGTATCTGCTCGTCGTCCTCGATCCGGTCACCGCCCGGCAGCACGACGTGAATGTCGGTCTGTGTCTCCAGCGCTCCGACCTCTGCCAGTACGCGGGACCAGGTGTCCATGACGAGGACCTCCGGCAGCTCGCTGCGAACGTCGGGGTGGAGCAGCTCTTCGAGACTCGCGTAGTCGCCGGAGCTGATCAGCTGAAACACGCGCTCGGTCAGTGTGCGGACCTGCTCAACGGACATGTTCTCTCCTGTGATCGGTTGGCCGGTGGCCGGGTTGGTGGCGCGCCCGAAACGCTTGAAAGCCGCCTGACGCGTCATGCCGAGGGTCTTGCCGATGTCGGCCCACGTGCGGCCCTCCGCACGGGCTTGATCGACCGCCCGGTTCAGGTTCTGTCGGGCGTGCTCAAGCTCGGCGCGAGCTGCGCTGATCGGATCCACCACGTCCGCAGTCAACCGGAGGATGACAAGATCGTCAACCTTTGGATGACGCCAGCGAAGCCCGTGAGTTGCTTGTGGGCGGCGACCCGGGTTTGGGTCAGGAGTTGGCGGCCTGCTTGTCCTGCTCTGCCTTGAGCATCAGGGCGATGTCGATGAGCTGGTCCTCCTGGCCGCCGATGAGCTTGCGGCGGCCGGCCTCGAGCAGGATCTTGGCGCCGGAGACGCCGTAGCGCTCCGCGGCGTTGCCGGCATGCTTGAGGAAGGAGGAGTAGACGCCGGCGTAGCCCATCATCAGCGTCATCCGGTCGAGCTGGCACTCCTCGGGCATGGCCGGCTTGATGACGTCCTCCGACGCATCGACGATGGTGAGGAAGTCGATCCCGGTCCTCCATCCGAGCTTGTCGCAGACACCGACGAAGGCCTCGAGCGGGGTGTTGCCGGCGCCGGCACCGAAGCGGCGCACGGAGCCGTCGATCTGAGTGGCGCCGGCGCGGGCGGCGATGACGGTGTTGGCGACGCCGAGGCCGAGGTTCTCGTGGCCGTGAAAGCCGACGGTCGCCTCTCCCCCGACCTCGGCGACGACGGCCGCGACCCGGTCGGCGGTCTGCTCCATCACGAGCGCGCCGGCGGAGTCGACGACGTAGACGCACTGGTTGCCGGAATCGACCATGATCCGGGCCTGCCTGGCCAGGACCTCGGGGGGCTGGGTGTGGCTCATCATCAGGAAGCCGACCGTCTCCAGGCCGAGCTCGCGAGCCAGGCCGAAGTGCTGGATCGAGGTGTCGGCCTCGGTGCAGTGGGTGGCGATGCGGCAGATCTGGCCGCCGTTGTCCTGGGCGGCGCGGATGTCGTCCTTGGTGCCGACGCCCGGCAGCATCAGGAACGCGATCCTGGCGCGCTTGGCCGTCTCGGCCGCGATCCTGATCAGCTCCTGCTCGGGCGTGCGGGAGAAGCCGTAGTTGAACGACGAGCCGCCGAGGCCGTCGCCGTGGGTCACCTCGATGACCGGCACGCCCGACTCGTCGAGCGCCTCGACGATGTCGTGCACCTCCTGCGCGGTGAACTGGTGCCGCTTGTGGTGCGAGCCGTCGCGCAGGCAGGTGTCGGTCAGGCGCAGGTCCAGCCCGCTGTCGGGGTCGGTCTGGGACCAGGTACGGGCGAGGGTGTCACGGTCGTTCATGTGGCTGCCTTTCCGGGACGTGGTTTCGAGGCTCGCTTCGCTCGCACCTCAACCACCGAGGGACCTCGCGATGCTCTCGCCGACGCGGGCGGCGGCGGCGGTCATGATGTCCAGGTTGCCGGCGTACGGCGGCAGGTAGTCGCCGGCGCCCTCCACCTCGACGAAGACGCTCACCTTGGTCTGGCCGCGGGTGGCCGGCGACGGGTCGTCGATCTGCGGCTCCTGGAGAAGCCGGTAGCCGGGCACGTACTCCTGCACGGCGTTCTCCATCGCGAAGACGCTGGCGACGATCGCGTCGCGGTCGGCGTCGGGCGCGACGGCGCAGTAGATCGTGTCGCGCATGATCATCGGCGGCTCGGCCGGGTTGAGGATGATGATCGCCTTGCCGTGGGCGGCGCCGCCGATCGTCTCGACGCCGGCGGCGGTGGTGCGGGTGAACTCGTCGATGTTGGCGCGGGTGCCGGGCCCCGCCGACCTGCTCGAGACCGAGGCGACGATCTCGGCGTAGGACACCGCGGCCGCGCGGGAGACGGCCGCGACCATCGGGATGGTGGCCTGGCCGCCGCAGGTGATCATGTTGACGTTCATCGCTCCCAGGTGCTCCTCACCGTTGACCGGCGGGATGACCGCGGGGCCCACGGCGGCCGGGGTGAGGTCCACCGCGCGGATGCCGGCCTCCTCGTAGCGCGGGGCGTACTCGCGGTGCACGTAGGCGGAGGTCGCCTCGAAGATCAGGTCCGGCAGCTCGTCCTGCTTGAGCAGCCAGTCGACGCCCTCGTGGCTGGCCTCCAGCCCGTGCTCGGCGGCCAGGCGCAGGCCCTCGGAGACCGGGTCGACGCCGATCATCCAGCGCGGCTCGACGCTGCCCCCGTCCCGGGCGCTGCGCAGGAGCTTGTACATCAGGTCGGTGCCGATGTTGCCCGGCCCGACGATCGCGGCGGTGCGCTTGGTCATGCTCACTCCTCGAACTGCACGCTGAGCGGCGCGAAGCCGCTGATGGTCGCCACGACCCGGTCCCCCGGGGCGAACGGCACGAACGGGCCCAGGGCCCCGGACAGGATCAGGTGGCCCGCCCGCAGCGGGTCGCCGAAGCGGTACGCCTGCACGGCGAGCCAGCGCAGCGCCTCCAGGGGGTCGCCCAGGCAGGCCGCGCCGGTGCCGGAGGAGCGCTCCTCCTCGTTGATGCTCAGCGACATCGCGACCTCGCGGGGCTCGATCTCCTCGAGGCTGCGCCCGTCGCGGCCCACCACGAACAGGCCGCTGGAGGCGTTGTCGGCGACGGTGTCGGTGAAGCCGATGTCCCAGTCGGCGATCCGCGAGTCGACGATCTCCAGCGCGGGCAGCGCGACCCCCACGGCCGCGCGCACGAGGTCGAGGGTGATCTCGTCCTCGTGCTCGGGCGCGAGGTCCCGAGCGAGCTCGAAGGCCACCTCCCCCTCCACCCGCGGCTGCAGCAGGGTGCCCATCGAGACCGGGGCCCCGTCGGCACCGTGGCTGACGTCCATGTCGCTGAGCAGGTAGCCGAAGTCCGGCTGGTCGACGCCGAGCTGGCGCTGCACGGCCTCCGACGTGGCGCCGATCTTGCGCCCCACGACCCTCGCTCCGACCGCCAGGCGGGCACCGACCAGTCCCTGCTGCACGGCGTACGCCGCCGGGAGGTCGTCGGTGCCGATCAGGTCGCGCACCGGGGCGCACGGCACGCGGGTCGCCTGGGCGTGCGCGAGCCGGTCCACGGCCGCCGCGATCGAGTCTCCGGAGGTCACGGCACCAGAGTAGAACCTGTTACAGTTTCGCGCCATGAGCACCCCCCTGCCCCCCGAGGTGGACGTCGTGGTCGTCGGCGCCGGCGGGGCCGGCATGACCGCCGCGCTGGCCGCCACGAAGCGCGGGCTGGAGACGGTGCTGGTCGAGCGGAGCGCCTACTTCGGCGGCTCGACCGCGCGTAGCGGCGGCGGGGTGTGGATGCCGGGCAACTACGCCCTCCGGCAGGCGGGCCAGGCGGACCCGCTCGAGGAGTCCAAGCGCTACCTCGACTGGATCGTGGGCGACGTGGTGCCGAAGGTCCGCCGCGACACCTACGTCGACCGCGGAGCCGAGGTCCTCGACTTCGTGCGCGAGCACACTCCCCTGCGCTTCACCTGGGTGCCCGGCTACTCCGACTACCACCCCGAAGCGCCCGGCGGCCGGGCCGAGGGCCGCAGCTGCGAGCCGGTGCCGCTGGACGCGCGCGTCCTCGGCGAGGAGCTGCGGCGGCTGCACCCGCAGTACACCAAGGCGCCGGCCAACATGATCGTCACGCAGGCCGACTTCCGGAAGATCAGCCTCGGGATGCGCACGCTCCGCGGGCCGATGACGATGGTCAAGGTCCTGCTCAACCGGATCCTCAGCGGCCTGCGCGGGCGCCGGATGTACGCGATGGGCAACGCGATCGCGATCGGTCTGCGACAGGGGCTCATCGACGCCGGGGTGCCGCTCCACTACGAGACCGACCTGACCGAGCTGGTGCTCGAGGACGGCCGCGTCGTGGGTGTCCGCGTGACGCAGGGCGGTCGGGAAAGTGTCGTACGGGCACGGCGCGGGGTGATCCTCGGCAGCGGCGGCTTCGAGCGCAACCTGGAGATGCGCGAGAGGTACCAGCCGCGGCCCACCTCGGTCGAGTGGACGACCGGCTCGGAGTTCAACACCGGGGGCGGCATCGTCGCCGGCATCGCCGCCGGCGCGGACACCGACCTGCTCGACGACGCGTGGTGGGGGCCGACGATCCCGCTGCCCGGGCGGCCGTGGTTCTGCCTGGCCGAGCGCAACCTCCCGGGCTCGATCATCGTCAACCAGGCCGGCGAGCGGTTCATGAACGAGGCGCTGCCCTACGTCGAGGCCGTCCACGAGATGTACGCCGGCGAGGCCACCGGCGTGGGCCACGTCCCGAGCTGGATGGTGATCGACCAGCGCTACCGCAACCGCTACGTCTTCGCCGGCCTGATGCCGCGACAGCCGTTCCCCGGGCGCTGGTACAAGGACGGCGTGATCCGCACGGCCGACTCCCTTGCGGCGTTGGCCGCCGAGATCGAGGTGCCGGCCGCAGCACTGACCGCGACCGTCGAGCGCTTCAACCGCTTCGCCCGATCGGGCACCGACGAGGACTTCCACCGCGGCGAGTCGGCCTACGACAAGTACTACTCCGACCCCACGGTCAAGCCGAACCCGTCGCTGCACACGATCGACCAGGGGCCGTTCCACGCCGTCAAGATCGTGCCCGGCGACCTGGGCACGAAGGGCGGCCTGGTCACCGACGAGCGGGCGCGGGTGCTGCGCGCCGACGGCTCGGCGATCCCCGGCCTCTACGCCGCCGGCAACGTGTCGTCCGCGGTCATGGGCCGCACCTACGCCGGGCCGGGCGCCACCATCGGGCCCGCGATGGCGTTCGGCTACCTGGCCGCCCAGGACCTCGCGTCGACGCCGGTGGTCGAGGAGGACGGGCAGCAACCGGCGCGAGACCCCGGAGCCAAGGAGACCGCCTGATGCCCATCGACGCCTCCGTCGCGATCGGCGCAGACCTGGGCTCGCGTGAGTTCGCCTGGACCGAGAGCGACGTGCTGCTCTACCACCTGGCCATCGGCGCGACCGACCTGTCCTACACGCTCGAGACCGCCGGGCTGCAGGTGCTGCCGTCCTTCGGCGTGGTGGCGCCGACGTTCCACGACACCGACCCGCCGCCGCTCGACCTGCCCGGCTGCGACCTCGACCTGGCCCAGGTCGTCCACGGGTCGCAGTCCATCTCGACGGCAGGACCGCTCCCGACCTCCGGGTCCGCCACCGTCTCGACGCGGATCAGCGACGTCTGGGACAAGGGCACGGCCGCGGTCATCTGGCAGGAGGGCGTGGCGACCTCGCCGTCCGGCCAGGAGCTGTGGACCACCCGCTCCTCGATCTTCGTCAAGGGCGAGGGCGGCTGGGGCGGGCACCGAGGCACGTCGGAGAAGGTGGCACCGCCCGATCGGGCGCCCGAGGTGGACGCGACGTACGACGTGACGGCGCAGCAGGCCCTGCTGTACCGCCTGTGCGGAGACCGCAACCCCCTGCACGCGGACCCCGAGTTCGCCGCCGGCGCCGGCTTCCCCGCCCCCATCCTGCACGGCCTCTGCTCCTACGGCATCGTCCTGCGCGAGCTCACCGACCGACTGCTCGGCGGGGACGCCGCCGCGGTGTCCGGCTTCGCTGGCCGCTTCGCGGGCGTCGTCTTCCCCGGCGAGACGATCCGGGTGCGGGGCTGGCGCGACGGCGGACGCATCGTGGCCTCGGCCAGCATCGCCGGTGGCGAGCGCGACGGCGCGCCGGTCCTGGCCGACGTGGTGCTGGCGCCGGCGTGACGGCGCCCCGTTCTCGGCGGCTGCTGGGTTCGCCGAGCGTGCGTCAGGCCGGCTTGGTCGCCAGCAGGTAGAACCGCTCGGTGATCTCGCCGCGCCAGGCGAGCGGACCGCGCAGGTACCACTCCAGGTCGACGAGCCCGGCGGCCTCGACGGCGGAGCGCACGTGCGCGGGGTCGTGCATGACGAAGTCCAGCGACACCTCGACGTCCAGCCACGAGTCCAGGTGCCGTACGGCGGGTCCCGCCTGCATCGCCAGCATGAGCCGCCCGCCGGGGCGCATCGGCCGCGCCAGCGCACCGACGGCCTCGGTGAGCTCCGATGGGGCCAGGTGGATCAGGGAGTACCACGCGAGCACCGCGCCCCAGCCGTCGCCGGTGGCGGGCCGCATCAGCCGCCTCAGGTCACCCACGTCGTAGCGCCCCTCGGGGTAGCGGCGCCGGGCCTGCTCCACCATCTCGGGGGTGAGGTCGAGCCCCCACGCCTCCACTCCGGCGTCGGCGAGGTACGCCGTCACGTCTCCCGGCCCGCAGCCCACCTCGACCACGGGCTGGTCCCCTGCCTCACTGGCCACCCGATCGAGCAGCCATCGCTCGAACGGCAGTCGGGCGAGGTCGTCGCTCAGCTGCTCGGCGTAGGTCTCGGCCAGGGCGGCGTAGCTCGTCCGCACGCGCTGGTCGCGCGCCTCGCCGCCCTCGGCGAGCACGACGTCGAGGTCGGCGGTCGCCGCGGCCGACGGAGCCGTCGAGCCGGCTTCGACCGGTCCGAGCAGGTGGACCCAGCGGTTGTCGTGCTGGCCGGGGCGCCGTTCGAGCTCGCGCACCAGGGGGGTGGGCCGGGCGGCCATCCGGCGCAGGGTCTCCTCGACGGCCTCGCGGTCGGCGAAGGCGTGCAGCCGCTCCGTGCGCGAGCGCAGCTCCCCGGGCGCCTGCCGCCCGCGCAGCAGCAGCACCGTGACCAGCGCGCGCTCGGCGTCGGTCAGGGACAGCGTCTCGGCGAGCGTCTCGTGGTACTTCAGGGTCCGGCGCCCGGTCGGGGCCCAGACGATCCGCACCAGACCACGGTCCTTGAGCTCGCGTGCGACGCGCTCGACCGTGGCCTCGTCGTAGTCGGTGATCGGGTCGCGGCTGCTCGTCTGGTTGCAGGCCGTGCGCAGCGCGTTGAGGGAGAGCGGGTACGACGCCGGGACGGTCCGCTCCTTCTCGAGCAGGGCGCCGAGGATCCGCTGCTCGGTGGGGTCCAGGTCGGGTAGCTCGGACATGTGCCGACACTAGCCACGGGCCGCGACCTCAGCGCCGCATGACCAGCCCTGCCGGCGGACGAGCCCGGCCGGGCGCCAGCGCCCTCGCGTCCCGCACGATCGCGGGGCGGCTGCCTCGGTGCGGGCGGTCAGTCGGGCTTGCGGGCGATCACATAGAGCCGCTCGGACGTCTCGCCCCGCCAGGTGAGCGGTCCGCAGTGGTACCACTCGACGTCGACCAGGCCCGCGGCCTCCACGACCGACCTGACCTGCTCGGGCCCGTGGAAGACGAAGTCGAGCGAGACGTCGAGGTCGAACCACGAGTCGACGCGCGTAACCGCCGCCGCGCCCGCGTGCAGGGCGAGCACCAGCCAGCCGCCGGGCCGGATCGGACGCACCAGCGCCGCGACCGCGTCGGGCAGCTCGGAGGGGGCGAGGTGGATGAGGGAGTACCACGCGAGGACGGCGCCCCAGCCGTCGCTGGCCGTGGGGCGCATCAGCCGGCGCAGGTCGCCCACCTCGTAGCTCCCTCCCGGGTGCCGGCGGCGCGCCTCCTCCACCATCTCGGGCGTGAGGTCGAGCCCGGTCGCGTGCGCGCCCGCGGCCGCGAGGTACGCCGTGACGTGGCCGGGCCCGCAACCGACCTCGACCACCGGCTGCTCCCCGGCGTGCGCGGCGACCCGGTCGAGCAGCCAGCGCTCGAACGGCAGCCCGGTGAGCTCGTCACCCAGCCGGTCGGCGTACGTCGTGGCCACGGTGCCGTAGGCCGCCCGCACCCGGTCGTCGCGGACCTCGCGGCCCTCGGCGATCACGCTCTCGAGGTCGACCGCCGGCTCGCCGGCACCAGCCGCGGCGGACCCGGCGCCCTCGTCGACCGGTCCGAGCAGGTGCACCCACCGGTGGTCGTGCTGCCCGGCTCGACGCGGCAGCCGGCGCACCAACGGGGTCGGGCGCTGCGCCATCCGCTGCAGCTCCGCCTCGACCGACTCCCGGTCGGGGAAGTGGTGCAGGCGCTCGGTGCGCGAGCGCAGCTCCCCGGGCGCCTGCGGGCCGCGCAGCAGCAGGCCCGTGATCAGCGCCCGCTCGGCCTCGGTGAGCGAGAGCTCCTCGGCCAGCGTCTCGTGGTACTTCAGGGTCCGGCGCCCGGTCGCCGCCCAGACGATCCGCACCAGCCCGCGGTCCTTGAGCTCACGTGCCACCCGCTCCACCGTGGCCTCGTCGTAGTCGGCGACGGGCTCGCGGCTGCTGGTCTGGTTGCAGGCGGTGCGCAGCGCGTGGAGCGAGAGCGGGTAGGACCCGGGGACGGTCCGCTCCTTCTCCAGCAGGCTGCCGAGGATGCGCTGCTCGATCGGGTCCAGGACGGGCAGGTCGGCCATGCTCCAGACCTTAGGCGCCGGGCCCAGGCCGACTCTGGCGCCCCTTCTCTCGGGGAGGATCAGCGCCTGACGCCGCGCGTGGGCGGCGCCGTGCGCGGGTCGTCGGGCCAGGCGTGCTTGGGGTAGCGGCCGCGCAGCTCGGCGCGCACCTGCGGGTATCCGGTGTCCCAGAACGACGCCAGGTCGGCGGTCACCGCCGCGGGGCGGCGCGCGGGCGAGAGCAGGTGCAGCAGCAGCGGGACCCGGCCACCGGCAAGCGCGGGCGCCGCCGCCCAGCCGAAGACCTCCTGGATGCGCACGGCCAGCACGGGCTGGTCGCCGGTGTAGTCCACGCGGACCGCCGACCCACTCGGCACCGTGACCCGCTCGGGCGCCAGCTCGTCGAGGCGACCCGCCTCCGGCCACGGCAGCAGCCGGCGCAGCGCCGCCGTCACGTCGATGCGGCGAAGATCGCCCGCGCCCCGCACCCGCGCGAGGTCCGGCCCCAGCCACCGCTCGGCGCCCTCGACCAGCGCCTCGTCGGAGACGTCCGGCCACGGCGCCCCGAGCGTGCGGTGCAGGAAGGCGAGCCGGGCGCGCAGCGCCGTGGCGGCCTCTCCCCACGGCAGGACGGCGAGCCCGTTCGCCCGCAGCCCCTCGCGTACGGCGGCCGCCACCAGGTGCGGGGCCGGATCGGCCAACGGGGCGGAGGTGAGCTCGATGGCACCGAGCGACGTCGTACGCCGGGCGACCACGCGGCCGTCGCGCCAGGCGACCTCCTCGTCCTCGCGCCACAGCGCGGAGGCGGCCTGGAGGGCGAGGTCCTCGTCGAGGGGGGCGGCCGCGCGGATCGTGGCGTCGCGCCGGCCTCGGGGCCGGTCGGCGTCGGCGACGGCCAGCCACGGGGTGCCGGAGAGCGACGACTCACCGCGTCCGAAGACGGCACCGGTGCCTCCGGCCATCAGGTAGGCCGACCCGCCGGGCCGCAGCCGGGCGATGCGGTCGGGGTGGGCGAGGGCGACGACCACGCCGACCGCCAGGTCGTCGCTCAGTGCCTGGCCCTCGTGCTGCCCGGCCGCGCCCTCGAGGCGGCGGACGGCCGCTCGCCAGGCCGCGCCGTCGGGCCCGCCGCGGCGCAGCCCTCGCAGGGCCGCGACCAGGTCGGCGCCGGGCGCACGGACGTCCTCGGCCAGCATGGCTACGACCTCCGCCGCTCGTCGCGAGCCCACCAGCGGGGCGCCGTCGAGCAGGGCCCGGGCCAGACGCGGGTCCACGGCGACCGCGGCGATGGCGCGGCCCCGGTCGGTGACGGCACCGGTCGCGTCGACGGCCCCCAGCCGGGACAGCGTCTCGCGCGCCGCGCTCATCGCCGCGGCGGGAGGCCGGTCCAGCAGCGCCAGACCGGCGCCGTCGGGGCTGCCCCACACGGCCAGCTCGAGGGCGAACGACGTCAGATCCGCGGTCGCGATCTCGGGAGCCGGGTGCTCGGCCAGGTGCTCGTCCTCGGCCGGCGACCAGCACCGGTAGGCCGCGCCCGGCCCCTCGCGTCCGGCCCGCCCTGCCCGTTGCGCCGCGCTCGCCCGGCTGACCCGCACGGTGACGAGGCCCGCCAGCCCGCGGCGGTGGTCGGTCCGAGGCTCGCGCGACAGCCCGGCGTCGACCACGGTGCGCACCCCGGGCACGGTCAGCGACGACTCGGCCACCGCGGTCGACACGACCACCCGCCGCCGCGGGCCGGCGGTGAGCGCCAGGTCCTGCTCGGCGTGGGGCAGCCGCCCGTGCAGCGGGCGCACGTCGGCGCCCACACCGGCCAGGCGGCGTACGACGCCGGACACCTCGGCGGCGCCGGGCACGAACACCAGCACGTCGCCGGCCCGCTCGTCGAGGGCCCGCCGGGTGGTGGCGGCGACATGGTCGAGGAAACGCGGGGTGACCCCGCGGTCGTCGAGCCGCAGCACCCCGCTCGGGAGCGGACTCCACACCGTGTCCACCGGGTGCAGGGAGCCGGGGACGTCGACGACCGGCGTGCCGGGCCCGAGGAGTGCGGCCGTGCGCTCGGCCTCGACGGTCGCGGACATGGCCACCACCGCGAGGTCCTCGCGAAGGTTCTCCCGGACGTCCACCAGGAGCGCCAGCGTGAGGTCGGAGTCGAGCTGACGCTCATGGACCTCGTCGAGGACGACGGCGCCGACGCCGGTCAGCGCCGGATCCCGCTGCAGGCGGCGCAGCAGGACGCCGGTCGTGACGAACTCGACCCGGGTGCCGGCGCCGGTCTGCCGGTCGCCCCGCACGGAGTAGCCCGAGGTGGCGCCGACCGGCTCGCCCAGCAGGTGGGCCAGGCGCCGGGCCGCGGCGCGAGCGGCGATGCGCCGCGGCTGGGTGACGACCACGCGGCCGCTGCCGAGGGAGGCGACGGCCGGCGGCACGAGCGAGGTCTTGCCGGAGCCCGGCGGCGCCTGTACGACGGCCGCGGCTCCGGAGCGCAGGTGGCTCAGGAGCTCGGCGAGGCCCGCGGCCACCGGCAGGTCCGGCGGCCTGGCCAGCAGCCGGGCGATCGGGTCCTCGGGCACAGCGGCCACCCTGCCACGTCGGCCGTCCGCCGCTCGCAGCGCGCCAGCCGGCTCGGCGGCCGTTCCGAGCTGGTCTCATCTGTACCAGTGGCCCCGAGATTCACCGGGCACCCGGTGAATCTCATGCCTCCCGTACGAAGCTTCGTCAGGAAGGCGTGAGTTTCACCGGGCACCCGGTGAAACTCACCGCCCGCGAACACAGCAGCCTCACGCCGAGAGGATCAACCCGCTCGTCGGCACGCCGGTGCCGGCGGTGACCAGGACGTGCGACGCGTCGACCGGGTTGACCGACGTGCCGCGGATCTGGCGCACGGCCTCGGCGATCCCGTTCATGCCGTGGATGTAGGCCTCGCCGAGCTGACCGCCGTGGGTGTTGAGCGGCAGCCGGCCCCCGACCTCGATGGCGCCGTCGGCGATGAAGCCGGGCGCCTCGCCGCGGCCGCAGAAGCCCAGCTCCTCCAGCTGCATCAGCACGTACGGCGTGAAGTGGTCGTAGAGGATCGCCATCGGCATGTCGGCGGGAGTGAGCCCGGACTGGCGCCACAGCTCGCGGCCGACGACGCCCATCTCGGGGATCCCGATGTCGTCGCGGTAGTAGGAGGTCATCACGAACTGGTCGCGCCCGCTCCCCTGCGCCGCCGCCGCGATCACGGCGGGGCGCTGGGCCAGGTCCCGGGCCCGCTCGGCGGACACCACGACGAGCGCAACCGCCCCGTCGCTCTCCTGGCAGCAGTCGAGCAGGTGCAGCGGGTCGACGATCATCCGCGAGGCCTGGTGGTCCTCGAGCGTGATCGGCCGGCCGTAGAAGAACGCGTCGGGGTTGTTCGCGGCGTGACGACGGTCCGCCACGGCGACGACGCCGAAGTCGCGTGAGGTCGCGCCGTACTCGTGCAGGTAGCGGCGTGCCTGCATCGCCACCGTCGCCGCCGGCGTGCCGAGGCCCATCGGGTACGTCCAGGCGTTGTCGAGGCCGTTGGTGTTGACCTGGGTCGCGGCGGCCACCGAGAACTGGCCGAACCGGCTCTCCGAGCGCTCGTTGAAGCCGCGGTAGCAGACGACCACGTCGGCCACGCCGGTCGCGACGGCCATGGCGGCCTGCTGGACGGTCGCACACGCCGCGCCACCGCCGTAGTTGATCCGGCTGAAGAAGCGCAGCTCCTCGATCCCGAGCTCTCGCGCGACGGCGATCTCCGAGGAGGTGTCCATGGTGAACGTCGTCAGCCCGTCGACGTCGGCCGGAGTCAGCCCGCAGTCGGCCAGCGCGTGCTGCACGGCCTCGACCGAGAGCTGCAGCTCCGAGCGGCCCGATGCCTTGGAGAACTCGGTGGCCCCGATGCCGGCGATCGCCGCCTTGCCCGACAGGCCGCTCACGCCAGCACCCGCACGGTGCCGGTGACGTGGTCGCCCAGGGACACCGCGCCGACCACCGCGATGGTGGCGACGCCGTCCTCGACCGACTCCACGCGACCGCGGAAGGTGAGCGTGTCGTAGGGGTACGCCGGCGCCCCGAGCCGGATCGCGATGCCCTTGAGCTCCGCGTCGTGCCCGAGCCAGTCGACGACGTACCTCTCGACCAGTGCGTTGCTGGTGAGGATGTTCATAAAGATGTCCTGCGAGCCGGCCGCCTGCGCGATGTCGCGGTCGTGGTGGACGTCCTGCCAGTCGCGGGTGGCGATCGCGGTGCTCACGATGGTGGTCGGCGTCAGCGGCAGGCTCCACGCGGGGATCGCGTCACCCACCGTCAGCGCCCTCATGCCCTCCTCCACACCGGCAGCGTCAGCTCGTCGTCGACGCGGTCGAAGCCCACGCGCAGCCGCATCCCGATCTCCATCTCCTCGGGGGGTACGTCGGCGACCTCGCCGACCATGCGCACGCCCTCGTCCAGGTCGACCAGGGCGATCACGATCGGCAGCTCCTTGCCGGGGACCGGTGGGTGCCGGTGGACGACGTAGGAGAACACGGTGCCGGTGCCGGACGCGACGACGTGGCCGCGGTCGAGCGCGCCGCAGTCGGGGCATGCGGGGCCGGGCGGGAAGCGCAGGGCCCCGCAGGCGTTGCAGGTCTGGACGCGCAGCTCGCCGGCGGCGGTGCCGTCCCAGAAGAACTGCGAGTCGCGGCCGACCATGGGGCGCACGGTCACGGCGTCTCCTTCGGGATGAACTTCAGCACCCGGAAGAGCATGGTGGCGACGACCTCACTGCGCCCGTCCGGGTGGTCGACGTACCAGGTGTTGCGCGAGGTCACGAAGTAGCCCTCGCCCATCGCGGTCTGCTTGGGCCCGACCACCGAGTCCAGCGCACTGGTGACCCGCACCTCCTCGCCGACGCGCAGATAGCGCTCGTAGGACTGCTCGCAGTTGGTGCCGAGGACGGCGGTGAAGCCCTCCTGGGTGAGGACCTCGGTCATCCGGCTCAGCGGGTCCTCGGGAGGACGCCGGCGTCCCAGGCCGGGCATCGTCCACACCTGCGCCATCGACGGCGGCGCCTCCCCGTGGCGGAAGCGATCGTTGTCGTAGCCCATCGCGTCCAGCCAGGTGCCGATCGTGGGCTGGTTGACCGGGTACGGCGCCCGGGACTCCGACGCCTCACCGAGCGCCTCGATCCGCTCGGCCTCGGCCAGGATGCGGTCGTGCCGCTCGCTCATCGAGGCACCCGCGGGAGCCCCAGGCCGAACATCGCGATCAGCTCGCGCTGCACCTCCTGGACGCCACCGCCGAAGGTCAGCACGAGGTTGCGCTTGGCCTGGCCGTCGAAGTACTCCAGCAGGGCCTTCGTCTCCTCCTCGGCCGGGTCGCCGTAGCGATGCACGATGCCGACCAGGTCGGCCGCGAGGTGCTGGACCTGGTCGGCCGCGAAGACCTTGGAGGACGACGCGTCGCCGACCGAGACCTCCCCCGCCTGCCCGGCGCGCGCCACCTCCCAGTTGAGCAGCTCGTTGACGCGGAACGCCGCGGTCACGCGGCCCATGACGTCGCGCACGTCCGGCCGGTCCAGGACACCGGCCTTGGTGGCCCAGTCGGCGACCCGGTCGCGCAGGCCCTCGATGCGACCGGCGGGGCCGAGCATCACCCGCTCGTGGTTGAGCTGGGTGGTGATCAGCTTCCAGCCCTGGTTCTCCTCGCCCACGAGCATGTCGACCGGGACGCGGACGTCGGTGTAGTACGTCGCGTTGACGTGGTGGGAGCCGTCGGCGGTGATGATCGGGGTGAACGAGTAGCCGGGGTCCCTGGTGTCGACGATGAGGATCGAGATCCCTCGGTGCTTGGGGGCGTCGGGGTCGGTGCGCACGGCCAGCCACACATAGTCGGCCTGGTGCCCGCCGGTGGTCCACAGCTTCTGGCCGTTGACGACGTAGTGGTCGCCGTCGCGCCGGGCGCTGGTGCGCAGCGAGGCCAGGTCGGTGCCGGCGTCCGGCTCGCTGTAGCCGATCGCGAAGTGCACGTCGCCCCGGAGGATCCGCTCGAGGAACAGCTCCTTCTGCCTCGGGGTGCCGTAGCGGATCAGGGTCGGGCCCACGGTCTGCAGCGTCACCGCCGGCAGGTGCACGTCGGCGTGCTGGGCCTCGTTGGCGAAGATCGTCTGCTCGACCTCCCCCAGGCCGTGGCCGCCGTACTCCGTCGGCCAGCCGACGCCCATCCAGCCGTCCTCGCCCATCTGCCGCACCACGCGCTGGTACGTCGGTCCGTGCCGGTCGCGACCCATCTCGAGGTGCTGGTCGTGCGAGGCGAGGTCGGTGAAGTAGGTGCGCAGCTCGGACTTGAGGGCGCGCTGCGCGGCGGTGAGCTCCAGGTTCTTCGTCGTCGGGTCCTCCAGCGGTACGTCGGAGGGCTGCGCTCCGAGCGTGGCGACGATGTCGTTGACCCAGGAGAAGTAGTGGTGCAGCGGGTAGGTCTCGTCGACGCCCATGCCACCGTGCAGGTGGTGGCAGGTGCGCAGCGCGGGCGGCGCCTCGGCGCACACCCAGTAGGCCGCGACCGCCAGGTCGTCGGCCGCGTCGAGACCCTCGCGCAGGCGCCACACGGCGTTGTCGGCGACGAGGTCGAGCGTGCGCGAGGCGATGTAGACGTCGGCGATCTGCATCGCGACCGCCTGGAACTGCGCCAGGCTGCGGCCGAACTGCGTGCGCCCCTTGATGTAGCCCGCGGTCAGGTCGCGCGCGCCGGCGACCAGCCCGGAAGCGGTGACCGCCAGGCCCGCGACGGCGTGCTCGGTGAGGACCCGCGCGGCGTCGGCGCCGAGCAGCTCGCCGGGCGCACCGTCGAGCACCACGGTGTGCGTGGCGTGACCGGCCGAGGAGCCGGACTCCAGCAGCGTCACCCCCGAGACGGCCGGGTCGACCAGCGCGACGACCTCGCGGTCGCCGTCCAGCGCGGTGACGAGCAGCCGCGCGGCCCGGTCCGCGTAGGTGACCCCGATCTTGCGGCCGCTGACCCGGCCCTCGGCGTACGTCGCCGCCGGGCGATCGCGCAGCCCGATCCCGACCTCGCGCAGGGCCGGCGTGAGCACGGTGTCCCCGCTCGCCACGCCGGCCAGGAGCGCCTGCTGCTCGGGGCTCCCGGTCGCGGCGAGGGTCAGGACGCCGCAGCAGAGCGTCTCCCACACCGGCAGGTGCACCGCGCGAGCGCCGGTCTCGCGCAGCAGGACCGCGACCTCGGCCAGGCCGAGCCCCTCGCCGCCCTGGCCCTCCGGCACCGCAAGGCCCAGCATCCCCGTCCCGGCGAGGGCCGCCCAGTCGGCGTCGCGGTCGAGCGCCTGCCCGATGACCGCGCGCACCGCCTCGACGGACTCCTGGTCCGCCGGGGTGAAACCGTCCGAGCCCACGTGGTTCTCCTGCCGTGTCGAGGTCGCTGCCCGACGAAACTGTAACCTGTTCTAGTCTAGCGTGGCCACGACGGAGAGGGGGGTCGCACCGTGCTGTCACCGGGGGACCTCCTGCGCCACCGGGTCTACCTGCCGTGGGCGCTGATCCCGCCCGGGGAGATGGTGGAGCTCCCCGGCCGCGGAGGCTCGACGTACGTCACGGACACGCCTGGCCCCTCGCCCGACTCCCCCACGCTGGTGCTGCTGCATGCCCTCGGCTGCACCGGGCTGCTGACCTGGTACCCCGCCATCCACCCGCTCGCGCGCCGCTTCCGGGTGGTCACGATGGACCAGCGCTGGCACGGGCGGGGCATCCGCAGCGAGGAGTTCTCGCTGCGCGACTGCGCCGACGACGTGGGTGCTCTGATCGACGTGCTGGGGCTCGAGGACGTCATCGTGGGCGGCTACTCGATGGGCTCGATCGTCGCCCAGCGGGTCTGGCGCCAGCACCCGGACAAGATCCAGGGCCTGCTCCTGTGCGCGACCACCGACCGGTTCCGGCTCAACCCGGCCGAGCAGCTCTTCTTCACCGGCATGGGGGTCACCATGCTCGGCGCCCGGGGCGTCTCCCGCTCGCGTACGGCGCTCACCGCCGCGCGGGCGGCCGCCCGCGCGCTCGACCTGGCGCCCTCCGACATCCACGAGTGGGCCACCCGCGAGCTGCGCAGCACCAGCCCCTGGGCCGTCGGCCAGGCCCTCGCCGCCCTGGGCCGCCACCACTCACGCCCGTGGCTGGGCGACATCGACGTCCCGACCGCGGTGGTCGTCGGCACCGGCGACCGGGTCATCCCGGCGCGGCGCCAGGTCCGCCTCGCCCGCGCCATCCGAGGCGCCACCGTCCACGAGGTCGAGGGGGGCCACGCGATGTGCGTGCTCGAGGCCGAGAAGTTCGTCCCCGTCGTCGTCGAGGCGGCCCACACCGTCGACGCCCGCCTCCGCGACCTCCGCCGGCGTACCTCCTCCTGAGGCGCAGCGCGCGTGCCGCGAGTTTCACCGGGCAGGCGGTGAAACTCGTGCTGGTGGTGCGCAATTGCGTGCAGGTAGCGCGAGTTTCACCGCTTAAGCGGTGAAACTCGCGCATCCGCCACGTCCACCACAGCCCGCTCAGGCCTTCGCGCGCGCCTTCTTCTTCGCGTTCTTGGTGATCGGGGTGGTGGCGTCACGGGCGGCGACGGCGTCAACGAGGCGGTCGAGCTCGGCGGGGAAGTGCCGGACGAGGGCCTCGACGTCGGGCATGGACTCGCGACAGGCGATGACGCCCACGTGCAGGCGACCGTTGTTCGACATGACCGTGATGTTGACGCCGGCGCCGTGGAAGACCGGGCCGAGGGGGTAGAGGCCGATGATCTCGGCGCCCATGAAGTACAGCGGCAGGGGCGGGCCGGGGACGTTGGAGATCACCAGGTTGTGCACCACCGGGTGCCTCTCGGCGAGGCGGAGGCCGGCGTACGCGCGGACGGCGAGACCGAAGGTGCGGGGGGCGGCGAACTCCGCCCAGTCCTGCAGCGCGTCGGCGCTGATCGCCTGGTGGTGGTCCTTGGCGTGCCGGTTGGAGTCCGCCACCTCCTCGAGCCGCTCGAGCGGGTCCTCCACGTCCGTGCCGAGCCTGGCGAACAGCGTCGAGACCTTGTTGGCGCCGTGCTCGTGGCGCGACTGCTCGCGCACGCTGACCGGCACCGACGCGAGCAGCGAGCTCTCGGGCAGCTCCCCGCGCTCCTCGAGATAGGCACGCAGCGCGCCGCCCGCCAGCGTGAGCACGACGTCGTTAACGGTGGTGCCGGTGGCCGACTTGACGCGTCGGACGGCCTCCAGGTCGACGTCGACCACGCCGATCGTGCGGTGCCCGGTGATGGTGCCGTTGAACGACGTCCGGGGCGCCGTGAGCGGCGCCGCCATGGCCGTCCCGGCACGGGCGCGTCCTACCGTGCGGGCCAGGCCGGCGACCGTCGGCGCGATGATCCGGGCGGCGTGCACGGGAAGCGCCAGGTTGCTCAGGACGGCGCGCCCCAGCAGCTCACGCGCGCCCGGGTCGCGCCCGTGCGTCTCCTGCGGACCCAGCGCCAGAGGGGCGGCGTCGGGCTCGAGCGCGCACAGGTGCGAGATCAGGTTGGAGCCGGAGACACCGTCCACGGTCGCGTGGTGCATCTTGGAGAAGATGACGACCTTGTCGCCGCCCTGGTAGCCCTCGATGACCCACATCTCCCACAGCGGCCGGGACCGGTCCAGCGGCAGGGCGGCCAGGTGCGAGGCCAGGCTGACCAGCTCGTCGTACCCACCCGGCGACGGCAGCGCCAGCCGGTGCACGTGGCGCTCGATGTCGTACTGCCGGTCGCGCACCCAGATCGGGTGGTCGAGTCCCATCGGCACTCGGCGGAGCTTGCGCGTGAACGCCGCGACGTCGCAGACCTGCTGGTCGATGGCCGCCTGCATCGCTGCGAAGGAGTAGCCGCCGGGGATGGTGGCGGGGTCCAGGACGATGAGCCCGCAGACGTGCATGAGCTGCGCCGGCGTCTCCAGGTACAGGAAGCTGGCGTCGAGTCCGGACAGGCGGTTCATGGGGGCATCCTAGGCGGGGGAAGTGGAACGTGTTCTAAACGACTCGACTAGCCTGTGGTTATGGGGTTCCGTCGCCGACAGGTCGTCACCGCCGCGCTCACCGCCAACGCCCTGCGGCCGATGCCGGGCTTCGAGGTGGGCATCCCGTCCTTCCTCGCGGGCTGGCTCACCGGCGAGCTGGCGCCGCACCTGCTGGCGGTCACGGCGGCGGATGCCGCGACCCACGCCGGCAGACGACGACGTGACCCCGTGGGCCTGGCCCTGGCCGGGCTCAACGCGGCGGGCCTGGCCTTCATGATCGCCCAGGCCCGACGCGTCCGCGACCAGGCGGAGGAGTCCCTGGTCGAGGCGCTCGGTGCCGAGTACGTCGAGCAGCTCGATGCCGCGCCCACTCCCGCGGACCTCGCCCTGCCTTGGCGCAAGCTCGTCTACCCGTTTCGCATGCGCAGCGCCGAGGTGCGCGTGGAGCGCAACCTCTCCTACAACGACCACGGCAGGCGCGGGCTGCTCGACGTGTACCTGCCGGCCGCCAGCCCGGTCGAGGGCGCCCCGGTCCTGCTCCAGGTCCACGGCGGCGGCTGGACCCTCGGCAACAAGGACCAGCAGGGGATCCCGCTCATGCAGCACCTGGCGGCGAAGGGCTGGGTCTGCGTCGCCATCAACTACCGGCTCTCGCCCCGCGACCCGTTCCCGGCGCACGTGGTCGACGTGAAGCAGGCGATCGCCTGGATCCGAGAGCACATCGCCGACTACGGCGGCGATCCCGACTACATCGCGATCACCGGCGGGTCGGCCGGAGGACACCTGACGGCCCTGGCCGCACTGACCGCCGATGACAAGACGTGGCAGCCCGGGTTCGAGGACGCCGACACCTCCGTGCAGTGCGCCGTGCCGCACTACGGGGTCTACGACTTCGCCGGGGCGACCGGGCTGAAGAGCGCCGTGAGGATGCGCGACAGCTTCCTCGCCCGTCGGATCATGCAGGCCAGCTGGGAGGAGCGCCCGGAGGTCTTCGAGGCGGCCTCCCCCATCTTGCGCATCACCCCCGACGCGCCGGACTTCTTCGTCCTGCACGGCAGCTCCGACACCCTGGTCCAGGTCGACCAGGCCCGTCTCTTCGTAGCCCGGCTGCGCGAGATCTCCCGGCGCAGCGTCGTGTACGCCGAGCTGCCGGGGGCCCAGCACGCCTTCGACGTGTTCCCCTCGATCCGGTCCTCGCACATCGTCCGGGCGATCGACCGCTACCTGCACTGGCACTGGAACAGCTACCGACGAGCACGCTCCCCCGCCTGACGTCGGCCCCCGCGGCCTCTCCGGGGTCTACTCTGCACGTACCGACGCTCCGCCTCAGCGCGACGCTCGGCGTCCCACCGGATCGGACCGGAGCAAGGAGGGCGCATGGCCAGAGTGCTGATCGTCGATGATGACGAGGACATCCGAGAGCTGCTGTCCCTTGCTCTGCGCATTGCGGGTCACGACGTGCTCACCGCCTCGGACGGGCCGGCGGCGCTCGACGTGCTCGATGCCGAGCCGGTCGACCTGATGGTGCTCGACGTGTCCATGCCGCAGATGTCCGGGCTCGAGGTCGCCCGCCGGGTCCGCGCCTCGCCGCGCTCACCGGAGCCGCTCATCCTGATGCTCTCGGCGATGGCCGATCCCGGCGACATCGCTGCCGGGCTGGCGTCGGGCGCCGACTCCTACGCCACCAAGCCGTTCAGCATCCCGGTGCTCACGCAGGCGGTCGACGAGCTGCTGCAGGGGCGATCTGCATGAGGTCGACGCCGTGGGCCGTACGCTCCGGACCGCTCGGCGTCACCCTGGGCTACGTCGCGATCTTCTGCCTGTCGGTCCTCTCGGTGCACTTCGCGCCGCTCGGCTCCGAGGTGGCCACGTGGTGGCCGGCCGCCGGCGTCGGGGTCGCGCTGGTGGTCCTCAGCCCGGTGCGGCACTGGCCCCTCCTGCTCGGCGGCATCGTCGTGGTGACCGGTGTCGCCAACGCCGTCGCCGGACGATCGCCCGAGGTCGCCGCCCTGTTCGGGGTGGGCAACGCCTCCGAGTGCCTGGTGGCGGCACTGGTCCTGGGGGTGCACCGGCGGCCGTTCCGGCTGAGGGCGCCGGAGGACCTGCCGCGGGTACTGCTGGCGATCGTGGCCGGCGCGGTCAGCGTGGGCACCGTGATCGGGGCCACCGTGACGCTGCTGCGGGGCGCGCCGTTCCTGGACATCTGGGGCAGTGTGGCGGCCGCTCACGGCGCCGCCACCCTCCTGATGCTCCCCCTGGTCCTGATGGCCGGGGATCCCCAGGCCCGGGCGAGCGACGCCCCCCGGGCGATCCAGTTCCTCCAGGCGGCCGCCACGATCGCCGCCTTCGCGGTCGTCCACCACGGCGCACAGCCGCTGCCGCTCGCCTTCCTCCCGCTGCCGCTGCTCGTGTGGGGCGCCCAGGTGCTCTCTCCGCGCGCTCTCGCGCTCGAGGTACTGACCGCGGGCGTGGTGGTCACCGCCTTCGCCGCCGCGGACGGCGGTCCCTTCGGATCGGACCCCGACCTCACCGCTCGAAGCCGCGATGTCCTGGTCCAGCTCGACCTGGTCGTCATCGCTCTGGCGTCCGTGCCCCTGTCGCTCTACGTCAGCCAGCGCCGCGCCGGCCTGCGCACGGCGCTGGCCGTGGGCGAGACCTACCGGCGCAGCCTCATCGAGTCGGTCATCGCGACCATGCTCCTGCGACCGGCCCGCCACGGCCTGGTCGTGGTGGACCTCAACGAGCCGGCCGGCGACCTGCTCGGCGTCCGGCGTGACGACCTGCTCGGCCGGGACTGGGTCGAGCGGCTCGGCTCGCACGGCGACGCGGTCGTCGAGGCGGCGCGGCAGATGATGGCCGGTGAGCGTGGCGGCTGGGAGGAGGAGCTGGCGTTGGCGGGCGAACCGGTCCGCTGCGTGCGTCTGGCGCTCTCGTGGGTCCCGGACACGGCCTCGGGCGACCTGGTCGTCGCCCAGCTCGTCGACCTCACCGAGCAGCGCGAGGCGCAGCGCGAGCTGGAGAGGGAGCGTGACTTCAACGCGGCGCTGCTGGCCGCCACCACCGGGACCTCGATCATCGCGACCGACCCGCAGGGGCGGATCACCTACGTCAACCACGGCACCCGAGAGCTGCTGGGCTTCGGCCCAGAGGACCTTCGAGGGCGTCGCCTCGCCGAGCTCTACGACCCGGCCGAGCTGCGCGAGCGCGCCGAGGAGCTGACAGCCGACCTCCCCAAGCGGGGCGACCGGACGCTGGTCGGGGCCGACGGTCGCCGACTCCTCCTCAACGTCAACGTCACGCCGATACGGGCCGCCGACGGCACGCTGATGGGCCACCTCCAGGTCGGAGAGGACGTCACGGAGCGGGCGCTCGCCGAGGAGACCCTGCGCGGCGCGCTGGACCGGGAGCGGCAGGCCGTCGAGGAGTTGGAGCGGCTGGACCGGTCCAAGTCGGACTTCCTCGCGACGGTCAGCCACGAGCTGCGCACCCCGCTGACCAGCATCATGGGGTTCAACGAGATGCTCGCCGCCGAGGCGGTGGGACCGGTCAACGACCAGCAGCTGAGGATCCTGAATCGGGGCAGCCGCGCCGGTCAACGGCTCCTGGGACTGATCGAGAACATCCTCACCCTCTCGCGCGTCGAGTCGCTCGCGGACAGCTCCCACCACGTGACCCTCGACCTGGCGGACGTGGTCACGCACGCCCTGGAGTCGACCGAGCCGCTCGAGCACCCCGGCCTCGAGGTCTCCGTCGACCTCCCGGAATCCGGCCCCCACGTCGTGGGCGACGCCGTCCAGCTCGAGCGGGCGCTGGTCAACGTGGTGTCGAACGCGCTCAAGTTCAGCCCCCGCGGCGGCCGGGTGCAGATCTCGCTGGAGACGGACCCACCCGGCGCCTCGCCGGGCTTGGCGGTCGTCACCGTCAGCGACACCGGGATCGGGATCCCGGCCATGGAGCAGGACCGCCTGTTCGAGCGCTTCTTCCGCGCCAGCAGCGCCGTCGTGTCCTCCATCCCCGGGACCGGCCTCGGCCTGGCCATCGTCCGCACCATCGTCGAGGGCCACGGCGGCACGGTCACCGTCACCTCGCAGCCGGGCGAGGGCACCACCGTGCGGATCTCGCTGCCTCGCGCCGTCGCCTGAGCTACCTTCACGGATGCGCCCCCCTCCCAACCGCCCCTCGGGTCCGCGCGGCGGCCAGACAGCACCCGGGTCGTCGACGCGACGATGTTGCCCTAGGCTCCCTGGATCGGACCCAGGCCTTCGGCCACCGCGTGATGGAGAGTGAGAACCCTTTGGCAGCGGCAGGCCTCGCGTCCGACTCCAGGCGCCGATTCCGGGGGGCAGTGGCCCTCTGGGCGGTAGGCGTGGCGGCGTTCACGCTGCTGCTCTCCCCCGTCCTGCCCGCCGAGGCGCGCGAGTGGGTCAGCGCGGCGGGCATCGTGATCGCCGGCCTGGTCGCGATCACCTGCGGGACGCACAAGGCTCGCACCAGCGGAGCCGAGGACGCCCGCCCGTGGTGGGTGCTGGTCACGGCAGGGTGCGTGCTGCTGGTAGGCAACACCTGGTCGGCGGTGGTCGGCGCCGACCCGGTCACCTCGCCCAGCCTGCTCGGCAACCTGTGCATCGCCGTGGCGCTCGTACTCTCGACGTTCGCCCTGACGATCTTCCCGGGCGTCCGCCGCCGCGGCGCGGACCTGCTGGTGATGCTCCTGGACAGCATCGTGGCCGGCGGCGCGTTCCTCCTGATCGCCTCCGCCCTGGTGTACTCCGAGCTCCTCAGCGGCGCCGGACCGACCGGCAGCGCGGCGAACCGTGCGCTGGCGCTGCTCTTCCCTGCCCTCGACGTCGCCCTGGTCACCGTGGCGGTACTCCTGGTGGTCCGCGCCCCCCGCGGCGACCGGCTGATGCTCGGCCTGGTCGCGGCCGCCTTCCTGATGTACGCCGCCGCGGACCTGCCCTTCGCGGTGCTCACCTCGGAGGGCACGTTCCGGTTCGGCAGCCTGCTCGACCTCGGCTGGATCGCGGGATACCTGACGCTGGCCCTGGCCACCGCGGTGCCCAGCAGGGCCGCCCAGTCCGACCTTGCCCAGTTCCGGCCCTCGGACCTGGTCGGCACCTCGCTGGTCTTCAGCATCCTGGCCACTGCCACGGTCGTGCAGGTGGTGAGCGGAGACACCGGACGGCTGCAGACCGCCCAGTCGGTCCTCTGGGTCCTGATCGTCGTGGCCGCCGGAGCCCGGCAGCTTCTCCTGACCATGGACAACACGGCCCTGCGCCGGGGCTTGGAGCAGCGGGTAGCGCATCAGACCGCCGGACTGCGGCGGCTGGCCCGAGCCAACGAGGTCCTCATCACCTCGGTCGGTGACGGCGTCTACGGCGTCGACAGCGAAGGCCGGGTCACCTTCGCCAACCCCTCCGCTGCACGGATGCTCGGCTGGTCCACGGAGGAGCTGCAGGGCCAACGCGCCCACGAGCGCTTCCACGCCACCGACGCCGACGGGATCCCGCTTCCGTGGGCGGGCTGCTACATCAACCAGGCGATCGCCCACGGGGACCTGTCCATGTCCGTGGAGGACGAGTACGTACGCGCCGACGGCTCCCGCTTCGCCGTCGAGATCACCGCCTCTCCCCTGATCGAGGACTCCGACGTCAAAGGTGCTGTGGTGACGTTCCGCGACATCACCCAGCGTCGCGAGGTGGAACGGATGAAGAACGAGTTCCTCTCCGTCGTCAGCCATGAGCTCCGCACCCCGCTGACCTCGATCCGCGGCTCGCTGGGCCTCCTGCACGCCGGGCAGCTGGGCGCCCTTCCCGAGCGCGCCGCGCCCCTGGTCGACGTAGCGCTGCAGAGCAGCGAGCGGCTGACCCGGCTCATCGACGACCTGCTGGACATCGAGCGCATCGAGTCCGGCACCCAGCCGATGCAGGTGCGCGTCCATGACGCAAGTGACCTCCTCCAGACCGCCGCCGGCCTGATCGAGGGCATGGCGGCCGAGGCCGGCATCCAGGTGCTGGTCGGCGCCGCACCAGGACAGGTCCTTGCCGACGAGGACGGCATCGTCCAGACCCTGCTGAACCTGATCGGCAACGCCATCAAGTTCTCCGAGCCGGGCTCCGCAGTGCACCTCGAGTCCGAGATCATCGACTCCGAGGTCCACTTCCGCGTGCGCGACCACGGCCGGGGCATCCCTGCCGACAAGCTCGAGATCGTCTTCGAGCGCTTCGAGCAGGTCGACTCCTCCGACACCCGGCAGAAGGGTGGCACGGGGCTCGGGCTGGCGATCTGTCGCGGCATCGTCGAGAAGCACGCAGGACGCATCTGGGCCGAGAGCGGGCTGGGGCGAGGCACCACCATCCACTTCACCCTCCCCTCGGCGGCTCGGGCCGACGGCTCCGCGGGCGCCGGCTCCTCGCCCGGCCCGACCACCGGCGCGACCACCGGCCCACCCGCCGGCGCGTCGGGGTCGGACTCTCGAAGCGTGCTGGTCTACGCCGAGGATGCGACGGCGGTGGAGAGGTCGTGCTCCCTGCTGCGACAGCACGGCTTCCGCGCGATCGGCGTCACCAGGGGCGACCGGGCCCTGGACCTCATCCGCCGCGAGCGCCCCGACGTGGTCCTGCTGGATCTGAGCCTGCCCAGCACGAGCGGCGTGGAGGTGCTGACGACCCTTCGCGAGAGCGAAGCGTCGCACCGCGTGCCGGTGGTCGTCCTCTCCCAGGTCGCTGCGCAGACCGACGCGGCGACAGACGGACACAGCGACGGCTGGCTCGTCACACCGGTCAGCGAGGCGCAACTCGTCAACACCGTGGCGGCGGCAGTGCCGAGCACTCACAAAGGGCGACCGAGTGCGGCGGCACGAGGCTGACCGGACGGCCTGGGGGCCGGGTGTCGTCGTCGGCGCACGATGGCGCAGAATTCTCCTGCCGTCCACAGCGCCGTCGACGTCGAGGTGCTCTACTGCCAGCGATCTCATCCGGCCCCCGCCCAGCGTGGGCCTCTACTTAGCCGAGGGCCCGCCCCACGGCTGCTGATACCCGCGAGCCGTCACCGCCGTCGAAGACCTCACCTACCCAGGAGATCCATGACCACCACGCGATCCGAGCGGCACGTCCCTGACGACACGGTGCCCGCCCAGGACTCCACCGGCTTGCACATCACCCTGCGCACGGGCTCGGGCACCGGCAGCACCCGGCTCTCCGCGTTCGACCACGCGCTGCACCTGGCCGGTGTGGCCGACTTCAACCTGGTCACCCTCTCCTCGGTGATCCCGCCCGGCAGCCGCCTCGAGCACGTCGACACGCCTCTGGCCGGCGGCCACGGCGACCTGCTGTTCTGTGTGCGCGCCGAGGCCTACGCATCCCACCCGGGCGAGGTCGCCTGGGCCGGGCTCGGCTGGTGTGCCGATGAGACCGGCGCCGGTCTCTTCGTGGAGCACCACGGCAGCTCCGAGGAGCAGGTCCGCGGCCTGATCGCAGCCAGCCTCGCCGACATGGTGGCCACCAGGGGCCACGACTACGGCGCCGTCTCCATGTCCGTGACGTCCGCGACGTGTGTCGACCAGCCCGTGTGCGCCCTGGTCCTGGCGGCGTACCAGGTCTCGACCTGGCACGAGGGCACGCCCGCCGGTGCCACCGGCGCCGTGCACCCGGTGACTCCCGACGCCGACACGTCCGAGCGGAGCGACGATGCCGGGGTGTCTGTCTCGGTGCCCGTGCCGGTGGCCGCCCAGAGCGCGGTGGCGCGAGTGAGCGTGGAGTCCCGGGTCGACACCGTGACGGCGGCCGACTACTACCAGCTCTACCGCGACGCCTTCTCGGGCATCGAGACCCGCGCCGTCGCCAGGCACATGCTGCACGAGTCGGAGTTCCTCGAGGAGATGCACGACCCGCGGGTGCGCAAGTACATCGCCTGGGGCCACGACGGTCAGGCGATCGGGATGACCACGCTGACCACGGACCTGGAGGCGGTGCCGTGGATCAGCCCCCGGTGGTTCGCCCGCCGCTTCCCCGAGCACAGCGCCCGCAACGCGGTGTACTACTTCGGCTTCGCGCTCGTGCACCCTGAGCACCAGGGCGCCCAGGTGCTGCACGCCATGATCGAGCCGATGGCGCTCGAGGTCATGAAGAACCGCGGCGTCGTCTCCTGGGACATGTGCGCGTTCAACGACGCCCGCGGCTTCGGCGAGACCTACATGAAGCTCCTGGAGGCCTACGGTGAGGTGAGCACCGAGGTGATCGATCACCAGACGTACTACGCCGCCATCTACCACGACCCGGCGGCCGACCCGACTAGCTGAGCCTCGCTCACCTCGACCAGGAGCGCCCATGACGCCTCGCACCGTGCTCGTCGTCGACGACGACGACATGATCCGCCAGCTCGCCCAGATCAGCCTCGAGACCGTCAACGGGTGGACCGTGCTCACCGCCGACGGGGGCCTGGCCGCCATCGACATGGCGGTGCGGCACCGCCCCGATGCCGTGCTGCTGGACATGATGATGCCCGACATGGACGGGTTGACGACCTTCCAGCACCTGCAGGCCGACCCCGCGACCCGCGAGACCCCCGTCGTCCTCTTCACCGCCAAGAGCACCGTCGGCGGCCAGGAGCCGTGGGACGACTACGCGATCTCCGGAGTGATCGCCAAGCCGTTCGACCCGATGACCCTGGGTGCCCAGATCGCCGCGATGCTGCGGTGGACGTCCCCGTGAGGGGGCGAGCCGTCAGCGCGGCAGCCCGAGGAGGCGCTCGCCGACGACGTTGCGCAGGATCTGGGTGGTGCCGCCGGCGATCGACAGGCAGCGGGTGTTGAGCATCTCCCACACCGCCGACCGCACGTCCTCGTCGTCGCTGCGCACCAGCCGCTCGCCGTACAGCTCGACGACGAGCTCGGCGCTGTCCTGACGGTTGCGTACGCCGAGCAGCTTGGCGACGCTGGACTCGGCGCCGGGGCCCTGGCCGGCGAGTGAGCGCAGCGTGGACCGCACGCCAAGCAGCGAGCAGACGCTCGAGAGCGCGACCGCATGGCCGACCCGGACCCGCTGGGCGCAGGTGAGGCCCGAGGCCGCCAGCGCGACCGCCCGCTCGACGCTCTTGTCGAGGCGGCTCGTGGCCATGGCGACCCGCTCGTTGGCCAGGGTCGTCCGGGCGAGGCGCCAGCCGTCGCCCTCCTGGGCGACCAGGCACTCGTCGGGCACGAACACCTCGTCGAGGAAGACCTCGTTGAAGAGCGCCTGGCCGGTGATCTCGCGCAGCGGCCGGATGTCGATGCCCTCGCTGCGCATGTCCACCAGGAAGTAGCTGATGCCCCGGTGCTGCGGCACGTCCGGGTCGGTGCGCGCCAGACAGATGCCCCAGTCGGCCCGCTCCGCCACCGACGTCCACACCTTCTGCCCGGTGAGCCTCCAGCCCCCCTCGACGCGCTCGGCGCGCGTGCGCAGGGACGCGAGGTCCGAGCCGGAGCCGGGCTCGGAGAAGAGCTGGCACCACACCAGCTCCCCGAGCAGGGAGGGCCGCACGAACCGGTCCCGTTGCTCGTCGGTGCCGTGCTCGAGGATCGTCGGCAACGCCCACCCCGCGATGACGATGTCGGGTCGCGTCACGCCGGCGCGGTCCAGCTCCTGGTCGATGACGAGCTGGGTGACCGGGTCCGCGCCCAGCCCGAAGGGCTCGGGCCAGTGCGGGGTCAGCAGACCGGTCTCGACCAGCTCGGCACGCCGATCCTCGGCGGCCGCCACGCGGTCGACCGCCGTCGCGATCTGCTCGCGCACCTCCTCGTCGCGACCGCCCAGGTCCACGCGCACCGTGCGCCGTACGCCGGTGACGGCGCGGGCGGTCAGCCGCTCGGCCGCGGCGTCGGCGTCGCCGAGGAGCCCGCGCAGCGTGAGGGCGCGGCGCAGGTAGAGGTGGGCGTCGTGCTCGTAGGTGAAGCCGATGCCGCCGAGGACCTGGATGCAGGCCTTGGCCACCGAGACCGCGCCGTCGAAGGCGACCGCGGCCGCCACGTCCGTCGCGAGGGCCCACTGCTCGTCGTCCTCGAACGCGACCGCCGCGGCGTCCCACGCCACCGCGGTCACCGCCTCGGCGGTCTCCAGCATCTCCGCACACAGGTGCTTGACCGCCTGGAAGGCCCCGATCGGCTGGCCGAACTGCTCGCGCACCTTGGCGTGGTCGACCGCGGTCTGCAGGCACCAGCGCGCGACGCCCGCCGCCTCCGCGGCCGCGAGCGTCACCGCCGTCCGCCGCACGACGTCGGCGGTGAGCCGCGGCACCGGGACGGCCCCTTCGGCCCGGTGGTCGACCCGGGCCGAGCCGAGCCGCCGGCTCAGGTCGACCCCGGCGAGGGGCGTGCCCTGCGCCGTCTCGGCCGGTACGACGGCCCAGTGGTCGTCGTCGCCGACCAGCAGGTGCGTAGCACCGGGGGCGTCCCACATCACCTCGGAGCCCGCCAGCTGCAGCCCGAAGCGGGCGCCGCGCGCCAGCGCCTGCGCCGCCGTGGGCGTCTCCCCCAGCAGCGCGGCGGCCACCGCGGTCGACAGCAGGGGGCCCGGCACCAACTCGTGGGCGCACGCCTCCAGCGCGACGGCGACGTCCAGGACGCTCCCGCCCCCGCCCCCCGCTGACTCGGGGAGGCCGATCGTGGCGACGCCCATCTCGAGCACGCGCGCCCAGACGTCCTCAAACCTCGCGCCCGGATCCTCGGCGGCCGCGCGGACCGCCGCGGGCGCGTCGAGCGAGGCGGCCCACTTGCGCAGGCTGGCGGCGAGCTCGACATGCTCGCCCGAGATCCCGATCGACATACGGCGCCTCTCCGTGGCGGTCAAACTAGAACGTGTTCCATATCCTAGGGTGGCGCCCGTGTCCGAGACCAGCATGCCCGCCGACCTGCTCCCCCACGCCCTGGCCGCGAAGGGGTTCATGCCCGAGGACGAGGGCGACCTGCTGCATCGCGTCGCCCGCCAGCGGCTGCCCCACGGGCCGGCGCTGGAGGTCGGCAGCTACTGCGGCAAGTCCGCGATCTACCTCGGTGCCGCCGCCCGGGAGGTCGGCGGCACCGTCGTCACCGTCGATCACCACCGGGGATCGGAGGAGAACCAGGCCGGCTGGGAGCACCACGACCCCACGCTGGTCGACGCCGACCTCGGCCTGATGGACACGCTGCCGGTCTTCCGGCGCACGATCGCCCTGGCCGGCCTGGAGGACCACGTCGTGGCCGTCGTGGGCCGCAGCACCACGGTCGCGCGCCTGTGGTGCACCCCGCTCTCGCTGCTCTTCATCGACGGCGGGCACGCCGAGGAGCATGCGCAGAACGACTACACCGGCTGGGCGCACTGGCTCCTGCCCGGCGGGGCGCTGGTCATCCACGACGTCTTCGCCGACCCCGCCGACGGTGGCCAGGCGCCGTACCACGTCTTCCAGCGCGCGCTCGCCGGCGGCGCCTTCACCGAGTCCGAGTCCTGCGGCTCGCTGCGCGTCCTCACCCGCACCACCGGCGAGCCCGGCACCCCCGTCGGCTGACCCGTCACAAACTCGCGGGTCCCCCCGCTGACCCGTCAGAAACTTTGTGACGGGTCAGCGCAGGCTGGGGTGAGTTGGTGACGGGTCGATCGCGGGAGGGGCCGCTACTGGGTGATGCGGTAGGCGTCGAAGACTCCAGGGACGCCCCGGACGGCCTTGAGGACGGTGTCGAGGTGCTTGGCCTCGGCCATCTCGAAGGTGAAGCGGCTCTTCGCGACGCGGTCGCGGGTGGTGGAGAGGTTGGCGCTGAGGATGTTCACATGGGCGTCGGAGAGCACCATGGTGATGTCCGAGAGCAGCCGGGCCCGGTCGATCGCCTCGACCTGGATGTTGACCAGGAACGTCGAGTTGCCGGTCGGGGCCCACTCGACCTCGAGCACCTTCTCCGGCTGCGAGAGCAGCGAGTTGGCGTTGGTGCAGTCGCGGCGGTGGATCGAGACTCCCCCGCCCTTGGTGACGAAGCCGAGGATGTCGTCGGGCGGGACCGGCGTGCAGCACTTGGCGAGCTTGACCCACACGTCCGGTGAGCCCTTGACGATGACGCCCGCGTCGCCGCCGGTCGGGATCTTCGAGCGGCCCCGACGCCCGGTGATCGTGACGGCCTCCGCCAAGTCCTCCTGGGCACCGTCGTTGCCGCCGTGCAGCTCGATCACCCGGCGTACGACGGCCTGCGCGCTGAGGTTGCCCTCCCCGACCGCGGCGTAGAGCGCGGAGACGTCCGCGATCTTGAAGTGGACGGCGGCGAGCGTCAGCGACTCGTGGGACAGCAGCCGCTTGAGCGGCAGCCCCTCCTTGCGCATCAGCTTGGCGATCTCGTCCTTGCCGCGCTCGATGGCCTCCTCGCGGCGCTCCTTGGTGAACCACTGCCGGATCTTGGAGCGTGCGCGCGGCGAGCGGACGAACGTGAGCCAGTCCTGGGAGGGCGCGGCGTTGGGCGCCTTGGAGGTGAAGACCTCCACCACGTCGCCGTTGTCGAGGGTCGACTCCAGCGGCACCAGCCGGCCGTTGACCCGCGCGCCGATGGTGTGGTGACCGACCTCGGTGTGCACGGCGTAGGCGAAGTCGACCGGGGTGGCGCCCGCCGGCAGCGCGATCACGTCGCCGCGGGGGGTGAACACGTAGGTCTCGGCGCGGTTGATCTCGAAGCGCAAGGACTCCAGGAACTCGCCCGGGTCCTCGACCTCGCTCTGCCAGTCGAGCAGCTGACGCACCCACGACATGTCGTCCATGTCGCCGCGACGCTCGGTGTCGGCGCCGGCGCGGCCGTTCTCCTTGTACTTCCAGTGCGCCGCGACGCCGTACTCCGCCCGGCGGTGCTGGGCGAAGGTACGGATCTGCATCTCGACCGGCTTGCCCTGCGGGCCGATGACCGTCGTGTGCAGCGACTGGTACATGTTGAACTTCGGCATCGCGACGTAGTCCTTGAACCGCCCCAGGACCGGATTCCAGCGCGAGTGGAGCACGCCCAGGACCGAGTAGCAGTCGCGATCCTCGTCGACGAGGATCCGGATGCCGACCAGGTCGTAGATGTCGGAGAAGTCGCGGCCCCCGACGATCATCTTCTGGTAGATCGAGTAGTAGTGCTTGGGTCGACCGGTGACGGTGGCCTTGACCTTGGCCTCGCGCAGGTCCTGCTCGACCTGGGTGATGACCTCGGCGAGGAACTGGTCGCGCGACGGCGCGCGCTCGGCGACCATCCGCACGATCTCGTCGTAGATCTTGGGGTGCAGGGTCGCGAACGCGAGATCCTCGAGCTCCCACTTGATCGTGTTCATCCCGAGCCGGTGGGCCAGCGGCGCGTAGATGTCGAGCGTCTCGCGGGCGGTGCGCTCCTGGCTCTTGGCCGGGACGTAGCGCAGCGTGCGCATGTTGTGCAGGCGGTCGGCGAGCTTGATGACCAGGACCCGGATGTCGCGCGACATCGCGACGATCATCTTGCGGATGGTCTCGGCCTGCGCCGAGTCGCCGTACTGGACCTTGTCGAGCTTGGTCACCCCGTCGACGAGGCGGGCGACCTCGTCGCCGAAGTCCTCACGGCACTGGTCGAGCGTGTACGGCGTGTCCTCGACCGTGTCGTGCAGCAGCGCCGCGACCAGGGTCGACTCGGTCATGCCGATGTCGGCCAGGATCGTGGTGACGGCGAGCGGGTGGGTGATGTAAGGGTCACCGCTCTTGCGCATCTGGGTGCCGTGCATCTTCTCGGCGGTCGTGTAGGCGCGCTCGATCAGGCTCAGGTCGGCCTTCGGATGGTTGGCGCGGATGGCGCGGAAGAGCGGCTCGAGCACCGGGTTGGCGCTCGGGGTGCGCGTGCCCATGCGGGCCAGCCGCGCCCGCATGCTGCGCGTCGAGGGCGGCGCCTGGTCCGACGAGGCCGCGGGCGCGCGCTCCCGCGTCGGCGGAGCAGCGCGTTCCTCGGTCACCTGTCGAGTCTACGTGTCAGACAACCATGAGCGACGCCAGAGGCAGGTCGCCGATGACGTCGCGGCCACGGAGGAACGAGAGCTCCATCAGCATGGCCGCCGCCATGGCGGTGCCGCCGCAGCACTCGACCAGCTCGACCGCGGCGCGCGCCGTGCCGCCGGTGGCGAGTACGTCGTCGATGAGCAGCACCCGCTGGCCGGGGGCGATCGCGTCCTGGTGGATCTCCAGCGTCTCCTCGCCGTACTCCAGCGCGTAGGAGACGGCGTACGTGCTGCGCGGCAGCCGGCCGGCCTTGCGCACCGGCACGAACCCCACCCCCAGGGCGAGGGCCACGGGGGCGGCCAGGATGAAGCCGCGGGCCTCCATGCCGACCACCTTGTCGACGACGACGTTGCCGTCGCCGTCACGACCGGCCGCCGCCAGCGCGTCCACGACAGCGGCGAAGCCCTCGGCGTCGTCCAGCAGCGGCGTGATGTCCTTGAACACGACCCCGGGCTCGGGGAAGTCCGGGACGTCCACGACCAACCGCTCGAGCGCTTCGCGCGCTCGCTCACTCACGGGCGCGGCTCACTTCTTGTCGCGCTTGGACTTCGGCTGGCGCACCGGCTGCTGGCGCCCCGCGGCGTTGCTCTGCCGGACGGGCTTGCGCACCGCCGGGGCGACGCGGCCCCGGTCGCTGGCCTCGACGGCCCGTGGCGGCGCCGTGGGCCGCGTCTCGGGCTGGCCCTCGTCGTCGAAGGCCTCGTCGTCGGGATCGTCCATGACCGGCATGTCCTCAACGAACGTCGGCACCGAGGCGTAGCGGTCAGCCATCGCACGGGCGCGGGCCTTGGCCCGGCGCTCCTGCTCCTTGACGGCCGACTCGCCGGACTTCATGTGCACGAGCACGCGCGGGGCGAGGAAGACCGAGGAGTAGACGCCGACCGCCATCCCGACGAACTGGGCGAGCGCCAGATCCTGCAGCGAGCTCGCCCCCAGCTGGATGGCGCTGACGTAGAGGATCGCGCCGATCGGGATGAGGGCCACGATGCCGGTGTTGATCGAGCGCACGAGGGTCTGGTTGACCGCCAGGTTCGCGGCGTCGGCGTAGCTCTGGCCCTTCTGGAGCCGCTCGTGGGTGTTCTCCCGGATCTTGTCGAACACCACGACGGTGTCGTAGAGCGAGAAGCCGAGGATCGCCAGCAGGCCGGTCACCGCCGAGGGGGTCACCTGGAAGCCCGAGAGGGCGTAGACCCCGATGGTGATGATGATGTCGTGCGCCAAGGCGACGAAGGCCGCGATCGACATCTTCCACTCGCGGAAGTACAGGCCGATGAAGATCAGGACCAGGACGAGGAAGACCGCGACACCGAGCGCGGCGCGCTCGGCGACCTCCGCCCCCCAGCTGGCTCCGATCTCGTCCTGCGCCAGGTCGTTGGCGGGTACGTCGACGACCGTGCGGATCGCCTCGGCGACGGTGTCGGCCTCACCCTGGGTGAGCTCCTCCACCTGGATCAGCACGCTGTCGCCGGCCGTGGTCGCGGAGGCGGCCTCGGTGCCGTCGACGCCGGAGCCGGCGACGGCGTCACGCAACTCCTCGGCGGTCTCCTGGGTCGCTCCCCCGGCGATCGGCACGCGGTACTCGGTGCCGCCGGTGAACTCGATGCCGAAGTTGAGCCCGCGCACCACGATCGCCGCGATCGCGAGGAGCACGACGACGCCGGTGATGGTGTACCAGAGCGGGCGGCGGTGGACGAAGTCGATCGAGCGGCGACCGTTGTACAGGTCGTTGCCCAGCCGTGAGAACTTGCCCATCAGGCCTTACCTCCGGTCGAGACGCGTGCACGGGAGGGCGCAGGCGTGGGGAGCGCGTCGATGCCGAGGGTCTCCGCGCTCAGGCCCGAGAGCCGGTGGCCGCTGTTGAAGAACTTGAAGCGGGCCAGCCACGAGATCATCGGCTTGGTGAACCAGAACAGGATCGCCAGGTCGACGATCGTGGAGAGGCCGAGGGCGAAGCCGAAGCCCTTCACCGCTCCGGTCGCGAAGATGTAGAGCACGGCCGCGGAGAGCAGCGACACGACCTGGGCCGCGAGCCGGGTGACCTTGGCGCGCTTCCAGCCGGTCTCCACCGCGACCCGCATCGTCTTGCCGTCGCGCATCTCGTCTCGGATGCGCTCGAACAGGATGATGAAGGAGTCGGCGGTGACACCGACCGCGATGATCAGTCCCGCGATGCCCGGCAGGGTGAGCGTGAAGCCCGCCGTCTCGCTGAGGAGCAGGACCAGGGCGTAGGTCACCGCGGCAGCGGCGAGCAGCGAGGCCACCACCACGAGCCCGAGGCCGCGGTAGTAGAGCAGGCAGTAGATCAGCACCAGGCCGAGGCCGAAGGCGCCCGCCGTGAGGCCGGCGCGGAGCTGGTCGCCGGCGAGCGAGGGACCGATCGTCTGGATCGACGGGTCCTCGAACGAGATCGGCAGCGAGCCGTACTTGAGGCTGGTCGCCAGGCTCGAGGCCTGCGACTCGGTGAAGTTGCCGGTGATCTGTGCCGAGCCGTCGGGGATGGTGCTGGTGAACGTCGGCGCCGAGATGACCTCGCCGTCCAGCACGATCGCGAACTGCTCGACGTCGGGCGTCAGCGTGCTGGACGCCTTCGAGAAGACGTCCTCGCCCTTGCCGCCGATGTCGAGGGTGACGGCGTAGTTGACCGAGTTCTGCGGGATCGCGAAGCCGGCGTCCTCGAGGTCCGTCCCGGCGATGACGGCCGGCGACAGCAGGTACTTGATCGAGGGGGTCGCGGGCTGGCTCTTGGTCTCGGCCTCGGGCTCCGAGCAGGCGACGAGCGGCTTGAGCGGGTCGTCCGACGGCACCTCGGGCAGAGCGGCGGGGGCGCCCTCGACCTTGGAGATCAGGCCGTCCTCGTTGCACTGGTAGGCGTTGTAGGCCTCGTAGTCGGCCTGCGTGTAGGCGCCGCGCATGAAGGCCACGGCCTGGTCGAGGGGCACGACCGCCCGCTCGTCGAAGCTCTCCGGCAGCGCGGTCGGCTCGTCGCTCGGGCGCTCGGTGGACGACTCCACGGGAGCGTCGCTCGCCCCCTCGGTGGGTGCCGGGGACTGGCTGGGCGAGGGCGTCTCGTCCTCGGTCGCGAAGCCGGGGGCGACGCGGTTGCTGCCCGACTGCGTGGCACTGGGCGACGCACTCGGCGAGGCACTGGGCGACGCACTGGGCGAGCCGCCGGGGGTGGCGCCCGGGTCGGGCGCCGGCGCCGGCGTACCGGCGGTCGGTGGCGGGCAGCCCTTCGAGTCCGAGCACGCGACCAGACGGAACCGCAGCTGCGCCTGACGCTGGACGGTGCCGACCAGGTCGCGCCGGGGGTCACCCGGGATCTCGACCACGATGATGTCGCCACCCTGGGTGACCACCTCGGCCTCGGACACGCCCGAGCCGTTGACACGCTGGTCGATGATCTGGCGAGCCTCGTCCAGGTTCTCACCGCTCGGGTCGCCCTTGGCGACCATGGTGATCCGGGTACCGCCCTGCAGGTCGAGACCCAGCTCGGGCTTCCAGGAGCCGGCGAGCGCCACAAGCCCGTAGAGAAGGGCGGTGCCCAGGAAGAACACCACGAGGGTGCGTCCAGGGCGGGCCTGCTTGCGTGCCATGTCAGTTCTCCTCGGGCTCGGGCGGACCGAGCTCCGGCTCAGGGGTGACCACGTTGCCGACCGCGCCGCGGGCGACGCTGATGACCACACCCGGTGCGATCTCGACGGAGACGCGGTCGTCGTGCAGCTCGCGCAGCGTGCCGAACACGCCGGAGGTGAGCATGACCTCGTCCCCTACAGACAACGACGACTGCATGCGCGCGAGTTCCCGCTGCCGGCGAGAGGCCGGTCGGATGACCAGGAGCCAGAAGAGGAGAGCGATGCCCACGAGGGGCAAGAGCTGGACGAGCTCGGGCACGACAAGACCTTCCAACCGATGACGATGAGGGAGAGCAGCCTGCGCGCACCAACCGCAGGGGCAGACCGCCCGACGGGAGAGTCTAACCGTGGCAGCACCGCGGACCGCCAATCACTCCTCGAACAGGGGCTCCTCCGCGCCCGGGAACGCGCCGCGCGGTGGGGTCAGCCCCAGGTGGCGCCAGGCGGCGGGAGTGGCGATCCGGCCACGTGGCGTGCGCGCGAGGAAGCCGTTGCGCACCAGGAACGGCTCGGCCACCTCCTCGACGGTCTCGCGCTCCTCGCCGACGGCCACCGCGAGCGTGGAGACACCGACGGGACCCCCACCGAAGCGCTGGCACAGCGCGTCGAGGACGGCGCGGTCGAGGCGGTCCAGGCCCAGCTCGTCGACCTCGTAGAGCTCGAGGGCGGCGCGAGCGACATCGAGGCCGACCACGCCGTCCGCGCGGACCTGGGCGTAGTCCCGGACGCGGCGCAGCAGGCGGTTGGCGATGCGTGGGGTGCCGCGCGAGCGCGAGGCGATCTCGGCCGAGCCGTCGTCGGTGACGTCGACCCCCAGCAGCCCCGAGGAGCGCCGCACGATCAGGTCGAGCTCCTCGGGCGCGTAGAACTCCAGGTGCGCGGTGAAGCCGAAGCGGTCGCGCAGCGGCCCCGGCAGGAGCCCGGCACGGGTGGTCGCGCCGACGAGGGTGAACGGCGGGATCTCGAGCGGGATCGCGGTCGCCCCGGGGCCCTTGCCGATGACGACGTCGACTCGGAAGTCCTCCATCGCCATGTAGAGCATCTCCTCGGCGGGCCGCGACATCCGGTGGATCTCGTCGACGAACAGGACGTCGCCCTCGTTGAGTCCGGACAGGATCGCGGCCAGGTCGCCGGCGTGGGTGATCGCGGGCCCGCTGGTCAGCCGCAGCGGCGTCGACATCTCGTGGGCGATGATCATCGCCAGCGTCGTCTTGCCCAGCCCCGGGGGGCCGGACAGCAGGACGTGGTCGGGGGCGCGCTCGCGCTGGCGGGCCGCCTCGAGCACCAGGCCGAGCTGCTCGCGTACGCGGTGCTGGCCGACGACCTCGTCGAGCGATCGGGGTCGCAGCGCCGCCTCGATCACCCGCTCGTCGCCCTCGGCCTCCGCGGCCGTGAGCGAGCGCAGGTACTGCTCCTCGGCGACCTCCAGCTCGTCCTCGTGCACCGGCTCAGGCCTTGCTCAGCGAGCGCAGCGCGGCGCGCAGCAGCGCGCCCACATCGGGCAGGTCGCCGGCCTCGGGCGCGACGGTCTCCACCGCCGCATCGGCGTCCTTCGCCGACCAGCCCAGCCCGACCAGGCCCTGGGTGACCTGGTCGCGCCACGGTGCGGCGGCGGCGGCCGGGCTCGCGGACCGAGCGCCGGTGGGGGCGCCGATGCGGTCCTTGAGCTCGAGGATGATCCGCTGCGCGCCCTTCTGGCCGATGCCGGGCACCCGGGTCAGCGTCTTGACGTCGTCGGCGGCGATCGCGCGGCGCAGGTCGTCGGGGCTGAGCACGGCGACCATCGCCTGGGCGACCTTGGGGCCGACTCCGGACGCGGTCTGCACGAGCTCGAACGTCGACTTCTCGTCATCGTCGGCGAATCCGAACAGCGTGAGCGAGTCCTCGCGCACCACCATGCTGGTCGACAGGGTGGCCTGGTGGCCCGGGCGCAGCGACGCGAGGGTGCCGGGGGTGCACATCAGCTCCAGGCCGACTCCCCCGACCTCGAGCACGGCGCTGGAGACGGTCAGCGCGGCCACCTGGCCGCGGACGAAGGCGATCACGCTCTGCTCCTGAAGGTGGGGGCGGTGGCCCGTGGGCGGCGGTTGGCGGCCAGCGCCGCGTCGATGCGCGCCTGTGCGCCGCCGCGCCAGATGTGGGTGATGGCGAGCGCCAGGGCGTCGGCGGCGTCGGCCGGCTTGGGCAGGGTCTCCAGGCGCAGGATCCGGGTGATCATGGCGCCCACCTGGGCCTTGTCGGCCCGGCCGTTGCCGGACACCGCCGCCTTGACCTCGCTGGGCGTGTGCAGCGCGACCGGCAGGCCGCGCCGGGCCGCGCAGACCAGGGCGATGCCGCTCGCCTGCGCCGTACCCATGATCGTGGAGCTGTCGGAGCGCGCGAACACCCGCTCGACGGCGACCGCGTCGGGGCGGTACTCGTCGAGCCAGGCGTCGATGCCGCGCTCGATGGTGACCAGCCGCTCGGCCACCGGGAGGTCGCTGGAGGTGCGCACGACGTTGACGTCGACCAGGCTCAGCGGACGCCCCACGCTGCCCTCGACCACCCCGATGCCGCATCGGGTCAGCCCCGGGTCGATTCCCAGCACCCGCATGGGCCTGCTCATCGCGCCGCCTCTCGTCCGAACACCTGTTCGGAGAACACGCTATCCGCCCACGTCGCGCCCCAGGGTCTCGACACGCCCCCAGACCGCCGACCCGTCGCAAACTCGTCCGATTTTCCGCTGACCCGTCAGAAAGTTTCTGACGGGTCAGCGGAATGTGGTCAGGACTCGTCGTCGAGGGCGGCCATGACGTCGTCGGGGACGTCGAAGTTGGCGAAGATGTTCTGGACGTCGTCGAGGTCCTCGAGCACGTCGACCAGGCGGAACATCTTGCCTGCGGCGTCCTTGTCGAGCGCGACCTGCATGTCGGGCACGAACGAGGCCTCGGCCGAGTCGTAGTCGATGCCGGCGCTCTGGAGCGCGGTACGGACATCGACCAGGTCGGTGGCCTCCGAGATGACCTCGATGGCCTCGCCGAGGTCGTGGACGTCGTCGGCGCCGGCCTCGAGCGTCGCCTCCAGCACGTCGTCCTCGCTGACCTGACGTCCCTCCTGCTCGCGGGGCACCACGACGACGCCCTTGCGGTGGAAGAGGAACGACACGGACCCGGGGTCGGCGAGCGAGCCGCCGTTGCGGGTCATGGCGGTGCGGACCTCCATGGCGGCGCGGTTCTTGTTGTCGGTGAGGCACTCGATGAGCATGGCGACGCCGGAGGGGCCGTAGCCCTCGTACATGATCGTCTGGTAGTCGGCCCCTCCGGTCTCCGCGCCGGAGCCGCGCTTGACCGCGCGGTCGATGTTGTCGTTGGGGACCGAGGACTTCTTGGCCTTCTGGATGGCGTCGTAGAGCGTCGGGTTGCCGGTCGGGTCACCGCCGCCCATGCGGGCCGCGACCTCGATGTTCTTGATCAGCTTGGCGAACATCTTGCCGCGCTTGGCGTCGACGACCGCCTTCTTGTGCTTGGTGGTCGCCCATTTGGAGTGGCCGGACATGCGCTCCCTTACCTACGACTGCTTGACGAGATCCACGAAGAGGCTGTGGATGCGGTGGTCCGCCCCGACCTCGGGGTGGAACGACGTGGCCATCAGGTGACCCTGGCGGACCGCGACGATCCTACCCGCGGCCTCGCCGTGCGTGACCGCGGCGAGCACCTGCACCGTCTCCCCGACCTGCTCGACCCAGGGCGCGCGGATGAAGAGGGCGTGCACGGGCGAGTCGAGCCCGGCGAACGCCAGGTCCCCCTCGAAGGAGTCGACCTGGCGACCGAAGGCGTTGCGCCGCACCGTGATGTCCAGCCCGCCGAGGGTCTCCTGGTCGGCCGTCCCGTCCTCGACCCGCTCGGCGAGCAGGATCATCCCGGCGCAGGTGCCGAAGGCGGGCATGCCGCGCTTGATCCGGTCGCGGACCGGCTCGAACAGCTCAAAGGTGCGGGCCAGCTTGGCCATCGTCGTCGACTCGCCCCCAGGGAGCACGAGCGCGTCGCAGGCCTCCAGCTCGCTGGGGCGACGTACGGCGATCGAGGCGACCCCGAGCGACTCGAGCGCGCGCAGGTGCTCGCGCACGTCGCCCTGCAGGGCGAGGACGCCGATCGTGGGGGTGGTCGTGCGGCCGGTCGTGATGCGGGTCACGCCGTCAGTCTAGGAACGCCTGGCCGTTGCCTTGCGTGGGGCCACGCTCGGACCACTCTGCTAGAGGCAGGTGGGCGCTTCGTTCTTGTTCTTGCCCACCTTGAACTGCTTGGTTCTTGCTGGACCTTTCCAGGCTGACCGAACGGTCATCTCCGGGGTGACGGTGACCGTGACCGTGACGTTGCTGAGCTCACTTGGAGTGAAGGTGATAGCCACGGACTTGGTCCCTCCGACTGTTCCGACTGTCCCCGGCGTCGCCTTGGAAGTGGACACGGTGACGACGTACGTCGTCGCAGGGGAGCTCACTCCTAACCAGGTCAAGGTCACGATGCGACTATCCTTGGTGCCGCCGACCGCGCACTGCAGCGTTGGCGGCTGAGGGACCCTGTAGGCGTTGGTGCTCGCGGTCACGGCCACACTGTCGGTCCACGCGGCCAGCGTGTCGGTCGCGCGCGGCGTGAGGGTGGCGGCGCTCAACAAGACGACCAGCAGCCCGAACATCACCATGGAGGAGCGTGCGGATCCGGCGGCCGGGTCTGCGGGCGGGGCCGCCGACGGCAGTGCTCGGCGCCGTCCGGGTGTCGGCGCAGGCGCGGAGCCGTGACCATGGGCGTCTTCCGCCGGGTCGGGACGGCGCGGGCCGCGTGGGCCGCGTGTGCGGGCGAGCAGGACCAGGAGCACGCCGCCGACCAGCAGCCCGGCCAGGAATACGCCGACGGTGCCGGAAAGCCACCCGGCGACGTAGCCTGCCTTCGGCACGGAGAACAGCAGCCGGTCAGCCTCTTCGACCGTGTAGGTCTCGGCGTCGGGCTCCTCGTTGGCGTCGCCGCGCAGCACGAGCACGGTGCCGGCGTCGGCGGGCTCGGCCGAGACCACGCGGTGCGTGACCCGGACGCCGCGGCTGGTCAAGACCGACACGATGTCTCCGGGGCGGAGCTCGGCTGCCGGGACGCTGCGCGCGATGCCGAGGTCGCCGGTCTCGACCGCGGGTGCCATCGAGCCGGAGCGGAACACGAGCGGGGTGACCCCGAGCACCGCGGCCGCCACGGCCAGCAGGATGCTCCCCACGCCGAGCAGTGCGCCCGCTGTCAGGAGCCACTCGCGCAACCGGTGCCGCCGGCGAGCCCCGGTCATGCCAGGTCGGAGGTGCCGAGGAACGTCAGTGTCGCGGTCGCAGTCTTGCCCTGCAGTGCCGTCGGCGCGCTGAGCGAGAACGTGACCTGGAAGCACAGCGCATCCGTGCCCGGGGACGCCGGGACCGGGCCGCGCTTGGCCGCAGTGGTGATCAGCTGAGTGGTGGTCGTGGTGGTGAGCACCGCGTTGTAGATCGAGGTGCCGCCGGTGCAGGTGGCACCCGACTTGGTGCCTCCTGCCCGGATCGTCAGCGTCAAGTGCGGCGCCATGGCCGCGGCGTCGGTGCCGGAGAGCCCGCCGGTGAGCGAGTACTTCATCGCGACGTTGCCGACGTTCTGCACGGTGAGGACCTCCGCCGAGGTCGCGCCGGGCACCATCGTGGGCATCGCGAGGGTGGTGGAGGCGTAGGGGTCGCCGCCGCTGACCGACATGTCCAGGGTGCCGCCGGTGAAGCTCGCCCCGGAGATCACGACGCTGTCGGTCCAGAACGCGAGGGTGCCCATGCCCAGCGGGAGCGTGAGCACCCCGAGCGAGAGCACCGCACGCAGTCGCACGGACGCCCGGGCCCGTCGCAGCAGGCCGGGCCGTCGCGACGCGTGCGAGCCGGCGCTCACCTCCGCTCCTCCGTCAGCCGCAGCTTCACGACGAAGCGCATGGAGCGCTGTGCGTCGACGGCCGTCGCGGAGGGCCACATCCGGATTCGGATGATCACCGGCACGACCTCGCCGGCGCGGACGCGCAGGTTGCCCACGCCAGTCCTGCCCGCAAAGGTGATCCGCCGCCACCGGCCGTCGACGCGCAGGAACATCCGCAGCGCGCCACGACTCAGCCAGGCCGTCCGGTCGAAGACCCTGACCGCCACCGACAGCCGGGCGTCCTCCCCGCTCTGGTTGCGGGCGAAGAACCTGCGGGTGCGGACGTCACCGGGAACCCAGCGGGTCGACGTGGCGAAGATCGGACGGGTCAGGTGCTCGGTCCAGACCCGGCCCTCGCGGCTGACGGCGAGGTCGGCCCACATGCGAGTCGGTGCCGCCTGCGCCGGAGCACTCACGAGGATCAGCCCGGCGAGCAGCGAGCCCGCCACCAGCACCGCCAGCCGCCCGGTCACGCCGTCACGTCCGCGGTTTGCTCATGCTGAGCTGTCCTTCGGCTGTCGCGGCGGGCCCCACGGAACATCGAGAGCGCATAGCCCGCCAGCCCCACCACCGCTGCGATCGTGAGGAGCTCACGCTGCTGACCCGAGACGAGCGAGGTCGCGTGACCGAGGAGCGGCACGGTGTACCACTCGCGGCCCTGGACCTGGACGGGCAGCACCCAGCCTTGGTCGGCCGCGTCGTTGGCGTCGCCCTGGGTCCGCCACCGGGGCTCGCCCGTGGCGTCGATGCCCGTGGCGATCACGCGGTGCGTCACGACCTGGGACTCGCCCGAGACGATCTGGTAGGTGATGACGTCGCCGATCGCGATCGCGCCCGGCTCGACCGGCTTGGTGACCACCAGCGTGCCGGGCGGCAGCTCGGGACGCATCGACCCGGTCTCCACGACGTACGGCGTGCCGCCACCCACCCGCGGGACGATGAGTCCTGCGAGCAGGGCGGCACCGAAGGCGAGGATGACCAGCCACGACAACACCAGGCCCACCCACCGGACGGGTCCGGGCACTCGCCACCGAGATCTCATGCTGAGGCTCCTTGCTCGAACGGCTGCGAGCTAGGGGGTGACGGTGACGTCGTTGACCTGGGTCGCCGTGACGACGAAGTCGGGGATGACCTCGGTCTTCGCGCCGTTGGTGCTGTTGTCCTCGGTGCCGAACGGGAAGTCGACGACGACCACGGTCTGCAGGTTCTTGGCGTTGTCGGCGCTGGTGATCCGCGTGACCGCTTGGGTGCCGACCTTGAAGCTGGACGTCAGCGAGATCGCGGGCGCGAGGTCGCCGCTGTCGTTGAACGGGTTCGTCACCGACAGAGTGGCGGCGAGGTTGTCACCGGTGGCGGTGATCTGCGAGGTGCAGGTCTGGGTCGCCTTGTCTCCGGGGACGAGCCGGACATTTGCGATGCCGGCCTGGGTGATGGCGGTCTGCGTCGTCGCACCTGTGTGCTCGAGCGTCCAGGTGCAGGTGGGGTTGACGAGGGAGAGCGTGCCACCGGTGATGGTGCCACCGGGCGACGTGCTGGTGTCGGTCCAGTACGCCAGCGTGCCGGCGCCGCCGAGCAGGATCGAGCCGGCAGCCGCGGCGGCGAGTGCGCCCTTGGTGGTCTTCTTCATGGTGGTGTCCCCAGCTCTCGGGGAACCCTGACGGCTCCCTCGTCTGGGAGCGTGCACCCTGAGAGGGCTCTTACTCGCCGGATTACCAGTTCGTGGCGGGCATGTGTACGACTTGTGGCCGGGACGCCCCGAATGAGGCCGTGCGGTTACCAGCCGCGCTCGGCGAGGCGGTGCGGCTGCGGGATCTCCTCGACGTTGATTCCGACCATCGCCTCGCCCAGCCCGCGGCTGACCTTGGCGACGACGTCCGGGTCGTCGTAGAAGGTGGTGGCCTTGACGATCGCCTCCGCGCGCTGGGCGGGGTTGCCGGACTTGAAGATCCCCGAGCCGACGAACACGCCCTCGGCGCCGAGCTGCATCATCATCGCCGCGTCGGCCGGGGTGGCGATGCCGCCGGCGGTGAACAGCACGACGGGCAGCTTGCCGCTCACGGCGACCTCCGCGACCAGCTCGTACGGCGCCTGCAGCTCCTTCGCGGCGACGTACAGCTCGTCCTCGGCCATCGAGCCGAGGCGGCGGATCTCCTGGCGGATGGTGCGCATGTGGGTGACCGCGTTGGAGACGTCGCCGGTGCCGGCCTCGCCCTTGGAGCGGATCATCGCGGCGCCCTCGGTGATGCGGCGCAGCGCCTCGCCCAGGTTGGTGGCCCCGCACACGAACGGCGCGGTGAACCTCCACTTGTCGATGTGGTTGGCGTAGTCGGCCGGGGTCAGCACCTCGGACTCGTCGATGTAGTCGACGCCCAGGCTCTGCAGGACCTGCGCCTCGGCGAAGTGGCCGATGCGGGCCTTGGCCATCACCGGGATGGAGACGGTCTCGATGATCGACTCGATCATGTCCGGGTCGCTCATGCGGCTGACGCCGCCCTGCGCGCGGATGTCGGCCGGCACGCGCTCGAGCGCCATCACGGCGACGGCGCCGGCGTCCTCGGCGATCTTGGCCTGCTCGGCGGTGACGACGTCCATGATCACGCCACCCTTGAGCATCTCGGCCATGCCGCGTTTGACGCGCGTCGTGCCCCGTCCGTCGGCGCTCTCGGACGGGGTGGGGGTGCTGTCGGCCATGACGAAAGTCTACTCGCCGTCAGGTCAGGCTGTTGTCGCCGTCCAGCGCCTGGCGGCGCACCTTCAGGACCCGGAAGACCACCGTGTAGGTGCTGGCCGCGGCCAGCGCCCACAGGGTGACGTAGATGAGGATCGGCAGGTCGAAGATCGCGCCGAGCCCGGTCATCACCAGGATCGACACCAGCCGGTCGGCCCGCTCGGCCAGGCCGCCGCGCGCGTCCCAGCCCAGCGACTCGGCGCGGGCTCGCGCGTAGGAGGTCACCGAGCCCATCACCAGGCAGTAGAGGGTGAGGCACAGGTAGAGGTAGTGGTCGCCGGGGCCCGCGAAGTAGAGCGCGAGACCGCCGAAGATCGCGCCGTCGCCAATGCGGTCGAGCGTGGAGTCCCAGAACGCGCCGAACTTCGAGGTCTTGCCGCTCTTGCGGGCCATCTGGCCGTCGACGAGGTCGCTGAACACGAACGCGGTGATGAACAGGACCCCGATGAGCAGCTCGCCCTGCGGGAAGAAGATCAGCGCACCCGCCGAGACGCCGAGCGTCCCCACGAGCGTCACCGTGTCCGGGCTGATGCCCAGGCGCAGGAAGAGGTTGACGAACGGCGCCAGCATGACGTTCTGCCAGAACGACTTGAACCTCTCGAGCATGCGGGGAGGCTATCGGCTGTCGCGGTGCCGGCCACAACCCGCGCAGCCGCAGGAGGGCTACAGTCACCAGCAGGGGCCGCCCAGGCAACCCATATCGAGAGACTCACCGAGAAGAAGAAGCGCTGACCCGGGTGGGCGACGCGCTGCTCGGTCTTGGCGCCGTCGGCACCTCGGCGAAGGAGAACGAGCTGCGGCTCCCCCTCCATCCGGGTCACCTGGAGGGGATGGACGCGGACCTGCGTGCCCGTACGACCCTGCAGACCGGGTACGGCGAGCGGTTCGGGTACTCCGATTCCGACCTCTCCGGCCTGGTGGGCGGCTTCGCCTCGCGCGACGAGCTGCTCGCCACCTCCGACGTGGTGCTGCTGCCCAAACCACAGCTGGCCGACGTGGAGGCGCTCTCGCCCGGCCAGACGCTGTGGGGGTGGCCGCACTGCGTGCAGGACACCGCCGTCACGCAGGCCGCGATCGACCGGCAGCTCACCCTGATCGCGTTCGAGGCGATGAACCACTGGACCCACGAGGGGGCGGTCGGGCTCCACGTCTTCCACAAGAACAACGAGCTGGCCGGCTACTCCTCGGTGATCCACGCGATGCAGCTGGCCGGGATCACCGGCGACTACGGTCGCCGGTTGAGCGCGATCGTCATCGGCTTCGGCGCGACGGCCCGCGGAGCGGTCACCGCCCTCAACGCGCACGGGGTGCACGAGGTCGCGGTCCTCACGACCCGGGGCGTGACCGCGGTCGGGTCGCCGATCCACTCGGTCCGCATCCGCCACCTGGATCAGGACCCCGACGACCCCGGCCTGCTGAGCGTCATCACCGAGCGCGGCCGCAAGCCGCTGCCGGCGTACCTCGCGGAGAACGACATCGTCGTCAACTGCACGTTGCAGGACACCGCCGCGCCGGTGACCTACCTGCGCACCGACGACCTGAGGGCATTCCGCAAGGGCAGCCTGATCGTCGACGTGTCGTGCGACCTCGGGATGGGCTTCGAGTGGGCCCGCCCTACCGGCTTCGACGACCCGACCTTCGAGGTGGGCGACCACGTCCTCTACTACGCGGTCGACCACAGCCCGTCGTACCTCTGGGGCTCCGCCACCTGGGACAACAGCTCGGCCACGCTGCCGTTCGTCCGCACGGTCCTCGAGGGCCCCGAGTCGTGGGCTGCCGACGAGACGATCAGCCGCGCCATCGAGATCCGCGAAGGTGCGGTGGTCAACCCCGCGATCCTGGCCTTCCAGAACCGCTCGGCGACCCCGCCGTACGCCCTCCTCGGCTGAGGGCCCGTCCGGGCGTGCCTCGATGCCTTGAGGGCCGAGCTACGACGCCCTATCCCAGGCGTCCGCGAGCAGCGCCCGGGTGTCGGTGAGCAGCTCGGGCAGGGTCTTGGTGCGCCCGATGATCGGCATGAAGTTCTGGTCGCCGACCCAGCGGGGTACGACGTGCTGGTGCAGGTGGGCGGCGATGCCGGCCCCCGCGACGGCGCCCTGGTTCATGCCGACGTTGAACCCGCCGGCGCCCGACACCGAGCGGATCACCCGCATCGCCTGACGGGTCAGGTCGGCGATCTCGGTCGACTCCTCGTCGGTGACCTCGGTGTAGTCGGCCACGTGACGGTACGGGCAGACCATCAGGTGCCCGGGCGCGTAGGGGTAGAGGTTGAGCACCGCGAACGCCAGGGCACCCCGCCGTACGACGAGGCCCTGGTCGTCGGGCAGCCGCGGGATGCGGCAGAAGGGGCACTCCCCCGACGTGGCGTCGGCCGGCTTGTTCTCCCCGCGGATGTAGGCCATCCGGTGCGGCGTCCAGAGCCGGTCGAGGTCGTCGGGGTCCCCGACGCCGTCCTGCACCATCTCCTCGTCCACGGGTGAAGACTAGCCGCGTCGCCACGGCGCGAGCCTGGTCGGCCGGGGCCCGGGCCGCGGCGGGAGTCGAGCGGCCTGCGGTGTGAGCGGTTGGTGTGCCTCGCTAGGGTGAGCGCGAAATGGATGACATAGACCTCCGGCCCGTGTTCACCCGCTGCCTCGAAGGCGTCGGCCCGGCCGACCGCCACGGCGCCCTCTCCGCGACCGCCCGATGAGCGAGTGGCTGCTGCTGTCGATCGGCCTGCTCCTCACGGTCGGGACCGGGTTGTTCGTGGCCTCGGAGTTCGCCCTGGTGAACCTCGACCGTCACGACCTGGAGACCCGCGCCGGGCGCGGTGAGAAGGGACTAGGCACGACGATCGGTGCGCTGCGCATCACCTCGACGCACCTCTCCAGCGCGCAGCTCGGCATCACCCTCACCACGCTGCTCACCGGCTACACCTTCGAGCCCGCGGTCAGCTCGCTGCTGGAGGAGCCGCTGACGTCGGCCGGACTGCCCACCTCCGCGGTCCCGGTGGTGGGCGCGGTCGTCGGGGTCGTGCTGGCCACGCTCTTCTCGATGGTCATCGGCGAGCTCGTGCCCAAGAACTTCGCACTCGCCGTCCCCCTGGCCACGGCCAAGGTGGTCGTGCCGTTCCAGGTCGCCTTCACGACCGTCTTCCGTCCCCTGGTCTCGCTGCTCAACAACACCGCCAACGGCCTCATCCGCGCGATGGGCGTGGAGCCCAAGGAGGAGCTCAGCGGCGCCCGCAGCGCGGACGAGCTGACCTACCTCATCCGGCACTCGGCGACCGCCGGCCTGCTGGAGCAGGACGAGGCCACGCTGCTGGACCGCACCCTGCGCTTCTCGCAGTACGACGCCTCCGACCTGATGACCCCACGCGTGCGGATGACCTCGGTGGACCGGCTCGACTCCGCCGCCCGGATCATCCAGGTCTCCGGCCGCACCGGCTTCTCGCGCCTGCCCGTCCTCGACGACGGGCCCGACGACATCGTCGGCTTCGTGCACGTCAAGCGCGCGTTCGCCGTACCGCTGGACCAACGGTCGACGACGACCGCCGAGGACCTCATGTTCGAGCCGACGCGGGTGCCCGAGACGCTCGGCGCAGGCGCCCTGCTGGCCGAGCTGCGCGACCGGGGGCTCCAGATCGCGGTCGTCACCGACGAGCACGGCGGCACCGCCGGCATCGTCACCCTCGAGGACCTCGTGGAGGAGATCGTGGGCGAGCTCGAGGACGAGCACGACCGCGCCAAGTCCGGCGTGACGCTCCGCGGCCGCTCGGTCTCCTTCGACGCCTCCTGGCGTCCCGACGAGCTGCTCGACCGCACCGGCGTGCGGGTCCCCGACTCCGAGGACTGGGACACCGTGGCGGGCTTCGTGGTCGACGAGCTCGAGCGGCTTCCCGAGCTGGGCGACGAGGTTGCGATCGAGAGCGGGACCCTGCGCGTGGAGCGTCTCGACGGCGCGCGCATCGTGCGCATCGCGTTCCTGCCCAGCGCCGACCACGCCATGTCACTGACCGAGGACCGCCGATGAGTGAGTACCTGCCCGGGATCCTCTGGCTGTTCGTCCTCCTCGCCGGCAACGCGTTCTTCGTCGGCGCGGAGTTCGCGGTCATCTCCGCGCGGCGCAGCCAGATCGAGCCGCGGGCCGCCGGGGGCAGCCGCGCCGCGAAGACGACCCTGTGGGCGATGGAGCACGCCACCTTGATGCTGGCCACCTCCCAGCTCGGCATCACGATCTGCTCGCTGCTGATCCTCACCGTCTCCGAGCCGGCGATCCACCACCTGCTGGAGTACCCGCTCGGGGCCACGGGGCTGTCCGCCGACGCCACCAGCGTCCTCGCGTTCGTCGTGGCGCTGGTGCTGGTGACGTTCCTGCACGTGGTCTTCGGCGAGATGGTCCCGAAGAACCTGTCGTTCTCCGTGCCGGACCGCGCCGCTCTGATCCTCGCCCCGCCGCTGGTGATGGTCTCGCGCGTGTTCCGTCCGCTCATCGGCACGCTCAACTGGATCGCCAACCGCGTGCTGCTGCTCTTCGGGGTCCAACCGAAGGACGAGGCCACCAGCACGTTCACGTTGGAGCAGGTCGAGGCCATCGTCCAGCAGTCCCACCGCGAGGGCACCCTGGTCGACGACTCCGGCACGCTCGCGGGGGCCTTCGAGTTCACCGACAAAACGGTGGCCGACGTCGAGGTACCGCTGGACCGGATGGTTCTCCTGCCCGCGTCGACGTCGCCGGCCGACGTCCAGGCGGCGGTCGTGGCGCACGGCCACTCGCGCTACGTCGTCACCGACCAAGCCGGACGGCCTGACGGCTACCTGCACATGAAGGACGTCATGGACCTCGGCGAGGACCACTTCCACGACCCGGTCCCCGCCAAGCGCGTGCGCCGGCTGGTCGCGGTGTCGCGCCAGGCCAGCCTCGAGGACGCCATGGCCCGGTTGCGCCAGCACGGCGCCCACATCGGGCTCACGGTCGACGAGCAGGGCGAGACCGTCGGGATGCTGTTCCTCGAGGACGTGCTCGAGATCCTGGTCGGCGAGGTCAACGACGCCGCCTGAGCGCGCGGGCGCTCAGTACTGGTGGAACCAGGCGCCGAGATCGAGGTGCGCCTCGCCGCAGGTGATGTTCTGGTCGCGGTCGGCCTCGACCCACTGCGCGAGCACGGCCGGACCGCCCTGGATGACCCAGTCGTCACCACAGCGAGACTCGGCCTCCGCCCGCGACGTCTCCCCGGCGGCCCGCCACTCGGGCACGCCCAGCTCGAGCCCGCCCACGACCCCCTCCCAGAGCGCCGGCGTGGAGTACACGCCGATCGCGTAGCCGCCGTCGACGTACCCGCGCGCCGCGCCCTCCACCACGGCGGCGTTGGCCACGAGGTCGCTGCTCCAGGGGAAGTCCGGCACCGGCTCCACGTCCACCCACACGAAGGGCGTCTGCAGCCGGGCGTCCTTCATGGACGCGACGTTGAACAGCGCCTGCTGATAGCCGACGTTGCGCAGTGCGTCGAGCTTGGAGCCGCCGTCGTAGGGGCCGTCCTGTCCGTAGCGGGCCAGCTCGTCGCCCTGCGGGAAGCTCGCCACCGCGTACGCCGAGACCAGCAGCCGCCGCTCGCGCACCCACGCGACCTGGTCGGCCAGGCACGGGTTGACGTGGAAGCCGGGGCCGTTGGTGAGCCCGACGACGACGTAGCGCGCCTGAGGCAGCGGCATCGGCATGCCTAGCGTCCGCTTCTCGGGGATGCCCAGTCCCTTCGGGCACTGCGGCCAGCTGATGTCGCCGCCCAGCACGGGTGCGGGGTACGGCGCGACGGTGGCGCTCGGTGCCTCCGTGGCCGCCTTCTCGGCGAGGTCGGCGAGATCCTCCCGCTCGCTCTCCACCGCCGGCGGCACGGCGGTCGGCGACGAGGAGACCGACGGCGGGGAGACCGACGGCGTACCTGTCGGATCGGGGTCGTCCGCCTCGGGCGCGCCGCTGCAGCCGGCCACGAGGACCAGCACGAGCAGCGGCAGCACTCGGCGCACGGTCAGTCCGCGAGCCGCGCCGGGAAGCCACCGGTGGCGATCGGCGACCAGCGCGTCGGCGTGATGCGCAGCAGGGACTTGCCCTGGTCGCGCATCGCCTGTCGGTACTCGTCCCAGTCGGGGTGCTCCCCCGCGATGCTGCGGTAGTAGTCGACCAGCGGCTCGACCGAGTCGGGCGGGCCGATGACCTCGCACGTCCCCTCGAGCTGCACCCAGGCGTCGTTGAACTCCTCCGACAGCACGAGCACCGTCGCCTCCCCCGCCCGCCGCGCGTTGGCCGTCTTGGCGCGCTCGGGGTACGTCGAGATCACCACCCGCCCCTCGTCGTCCACCCCGCCCGTCACCGGCGAGGACTGCGGGTGCCCGTCCCTGCGCGTGGTGATCAGGATCATCCGGTGCCGTGGCCGCACGAACTCCAGCAGCCCGTCCAGGTCGACCTCGGTGTTCGTCGCAATAGTCCGTCCCATCCCCCCACCCCACCACACCTCTGGTCGCCCAGGCGCACCTCCGGCGGTCCCCGGCACTGGGGAGGGGCGAGGAGCGCCGGTCCCGAGCCTCGAAGGGGACGAGGGTGCCCTACGGTGGTTGAGGTGCGAGGAGCGTCAGCGACGAGCCTCGAAACCCGGTGAGCCGGAAAGCAGCCTCGGGGTACGGCGGTCGGTCGCGGGGTCTCGAGGCTCAGGCGTTGCACGCCTTCGCACCTCGACCACCGAAGGCTTTCGGTGGTCGAGGTGCCAGGAGCGTCAGCGACGAGCCTCGAGACCCAGTTGAGCCGACAAGCAGCCTCGGGTACGCCGGTCAAGTCGCCAGTCACGTCACCAGGTCTCGAGGCTCAGGCGTTGCACGCCTTCGCACCTCGACCACCGACGGCTTTCGGTGGTCGAGGTGCGAGGAGCGTCAGCGACGAGCCTCGAGACCCAGTTGAGCCGACAAGCAGCCTCGGGGTACGGCGGTCAAGTCGCCAGTCACGTCACCAGGTCTCGAGGCTCAGGCGTTGCACGCCTTCGCACCTCGACCACCGAAGGCTTTCGGTGGTCGAGGTGCGAGCGAAGCGAGCCTCGAGACCCGGTGAGCCGACAAGCAGCCTCGGGTACGCCGGTCAGGTCGCCAGTCACGTCACCAGGTCTCGAGGCTCAGGCGTTGCACGCCTTCACACCTCGACCACCGACGGCTTTCGGTGGTCGAGGTGCGAGGAGCGTCAGCGACGAGCCGCGAGACCCAGTTGAGCCGACAAGCAGCCTCGGGTACGCCGGTCAAGTCGCCAGTCACGTCACCAGGTCTCGAGGCTCAGGCGTTGCACGCCTTCGCACCTCGACCACCGAAGGCTTTCGGTGGTCGAGGTGCGAGGAGCGTCAGCGACGAGCCGCGAGATCCAGTGAGCCGGGAAGCAGCCTCGGGTACGCCGGTCAAGTCGCCAGTCACGTCACCAGGTCTCGAGGCTCAGGCGTTGCACGCCTTCACACCTCGACCACCGAAGGCTTTCGGTGGTCGAGGTGCGAGGAGCGTCAGCGACGAGCCGCGAGACCCAGTTGAGCCGACAAGCAGCCTCGGGTACGCCAGTCAAGTCGCCAGTCACGTCACCAGGTCTCGAGGCTCAGGCGTTGCACGCCTTCGCACCTCGACCACCGACGGCTTTCGGTGGTCGAGGTGCGAGGAGCGTCAGCGACGAGCCTCGAGACCCAGTTGAGCCGACAAGCAGCCTCGGGTACGCCGGTCAAGTCGCCAGTCACGTCACCAGGTCTCGAGGCTCAGGCGTTGCACGCCTTCGCACCTCGACCACCGACGGCTTTCGGTGGTCGAGGTGCGAGCGAAGCGAGCCTCGAGACCCGGTGAGCCGACAAGCAGCCTCGGGTACGCCGGTCAAGTCGCCAGTCACGTCACCAGGTCTCGAGGCTCAGGCGTTGCACGCCTTCGCACCTCGACCACCGAAGGCTTTCGGTGGTCGAGGTGCGAGGAGCGTCAGCGACGAGCCTCGAGACCCGGTGAGCCGGGAAGCAGCGTCGGGTACGCCGGTCAAGTCGCCAGTCACGTCACCAGGTCTCGAGGCTCAGGCGTTGCACGCCTTCGCACCTCGACCACCGAAGGCTTTCGGTGGTCGAGGTGCGAGGAGCGTCAGCGACGAGCCTCGAGATCCAGTGAGCCGGGAAGCAGCGTCGGGTACGCCGGTCAAGTCGCCAGTCACGTCACCAGGTCTCGAGGCTCAGGCGTTGCACGCCTTCGCACCTCGACCACCGAAGGCTTTCGGTGGTCGAGGTGCGAGGAGCGTCAGCGACGAGCCTCGAGACCCAGTTGAGCCGACAAGCAGCGTCGGGTACGCCGGTCAAGTCGCCAGTCACGTCACCAGGTCTCGAGGCTCAGGCGTTGCACGCCTTCGCACCTCGACCACCGAAGGCTTTCGGTGGTCGAGGTGCGAGCGAAGCGAGCCTCGAGACCCGGTGAGCCGACAAGCAGCCTCGGGTACGCCGGTCAAGTCGCCAGTCACGTCACCAGGTCTCGAGGCTCAGGCGTTGCACGCCTTCACACCTCGACCACCGACGGCTTTCGGCGGTCGAGGTGCGAGGAGCGTCAGCGACGAGCCTCGAGACCCAGTGAGCCGACAAGCAGCCTCGGGTACGCCGGTCAAGTCGCCAGTCACGTCACCAGGTCTCGAGGCTCAGGCGTTGCACGCCTTCACACCTCGACCACCGACGGCTTTCGGTGGTCGAGGTGCCAGGAGCGTCAGCGACGAGCCTCGAGACCCAGTGAGCCGACAAGCAGCCTCGGGTACGCCAGTCAAGTCGCCAGTCACGTCACCAGGTCTCGAGGCTCAGGCGTTGCACGCCTTCACACCTCGACCACCGACGGCTTTCGGTGGTCGAGGTGCCAGGAGCGTCAGCGACGAGCCTCGAGACCCAGTGAGCCGACAAGCAGCCTCGGGTACGCCAGTCAAGTCGCCAGTCACGTCACCAGGTCTCGAGGCTCAGGCGTTGCACGCCTTCGCACCTCGACCACCGACGGCTTTCGGTGGTCGAGGTGCGAGGAGCGTCAGCGACGAGCCGCGAGACCCAGTTGAGCCGACAAGCAGCCTCGGGTACGCCGGTCAAGTCGCCAGTCACGTCACCAGGTCTCGAGGCTCAGGCGTTGCACGCCTTCGCACCTCGACCACCGAGGGGGCCAGTGCGCCTTCGCACCTCGACCACCGAGGAGCGAGAATGCCCTGTGGATAAAGGGGATTCTCGACCCCACTCACTGTCGGTGGCGCCTGCTTGAGTAGCCCTATGAGCAGCCCCGCCGCCCCCACCGCGAGCCACCCCGTGGCCGCCGGAGTGGCACGGCTGCGTGAGCAGGTCGCCGACCTCAACCAGACCCCGATGTGGTCGATGACCCCTACCGAGACCGCGCAGGCGCTGGGCGACGCGACCCGGCTGCGCGCTCAGGCCGACGAGCTGACGCTGCGCCTGGCCGCCCACGCCGACACCACCCAGGTCGGGACCGAGACCGGCGCGACCTCGACCGCGGTCTACTGGGCCAACACCACCCACCAGACCCAACGCACGACCGCGGCAGCGATGAAGCTCGCCAAAGCGTTGGAGCGCCACGACAGCGTCGCCGCCGCACTCGCGAGCGGTGAGATCCTCACCGACCAGGCCCAGGTCATCGTCGAAGCCGTCGACGCCCTGCCCGAGGACCTGCAGCCCCAGCTCCGTGCGGAGGCGCGTGCGCACCTGCTGGGCCAGGCCGAGCACCACGACGCCCGTGCGTTGCGGATCCTGGGCAGACGGATCCTCGACGTCCTCGCCCCCGAGATCGGCGAGGCCCACGAAGGTAGGCAGCTAGAGGCCGAAGAGAAACGTGCCGAGCAGAAGGCCCGGCTCACGCTGCACGACGACGGCCACGGCACCACCTACGGCCGATTCCAGATCCCCACCCATGTCGCGGACCGGTTCCGCAAGCACCTCGGCGCGATCGCCAACCCGAAGGTCGGCGGTCAAGGGTCCAGCCCGCACGGGATGGGGCTCGCCCTGATCGAGTACGTGCAGCGCTACCCGGTCGACCGGCTCCCGGACTCCGGCGGAATGGACGCCACCGTCGTGGTGACAATGACCCTGGAGACCCTGATGGGTGGGTTGAAGGCGGCCCAGCTCGACACCGGCACCCGGATCAGCCCCGCCCTGGCCCGCACGCTCGCCTGCCAGGCCGGCGTCATCCCCGCCGTCCTCGGCACCAAGTCCCAAGTCCTCGACCTCGGCCGCAAGGCCCGCTTCCACACCAAGGCCCAACGCATCGCACTCGCAGTCCAGCACGGCGGCTGCTACGCCCAAGGATGCGAGAGACCCTCCGCGTGGTGCCAGGCCCACCACCTCACCCCCTGGTCTCAGGGCGGCGAGACCACCGTCACCGACGGCGCCCTGCTCTGCGCCAGACACCACACCCTCGCCCACCACCCCAACTACGACACCACCCACCTGCCCGGCGGCAAGGTCGCCTTCACCAAGCGCGAGTGAGTCCGCAGATCCGCGATCCGGGCCTCAGCGCGCCGGCATCCTGGGGCCGAGCAGCCTGACCACCGAGAGCCCGCCGGTCGAACTCCCTCGTCGGTCGAGCCCGCGTCGAGACCCTCCCCACAGGCAGGATCGCGCCTGTTGTCGCTGTCTCGGGAGCCGCCACACACTCGACCGACGGCTTTCACCTACATGCTGCGCTGCTCCGATGGCTCCTTTACCTGGGCAGCACGCGATCCCTCGACTCGCGGGTCTACGAGCCCAGCGGGCCCGCGGCGAGACCGCGCACTCTCACCGGGTCTCGACACGCTCGCTGCGCTCGCGGCTCGACCACCGAGACCCCGCTGGGCGGGCGGGTCAGACCTGCTCGCGGGTCGCGACGGCGGCGATGACGCGCTCGATGGCCTCCTCGATCGGGACGCCGTTGTCCTGGCGGCCGTCGCGGTAGCGGAAGGAGACGGCGCCGGCGGCGACGTCGTCGTCGCCGGCGATGATCATGAACGGCACCTTCTGCAGCTGCGCGTTGCGGATCTTCTTCTGCATCCGGTCGTCGGAGTCGTCGACCTCGACCCGAAGGCCGGCGACCTTCATCCGCCGCGCGACGTCGTAGAGGTAGTCGGCGTGGCGCTCGGCGATCGGGATCCCCTGCACCTGCACGGGCGCCAGCCACGGGGGGAAGGCGCCGGCGTAGTGCTCGACGAGCACCCCGATGAACCGCTCGATCGAGCCGAACTTGGCGGAGTGGATCATCACCGGCTGCTGGCGCGAGCCGTCGGGCGCGACGTACTCCAGGTTGAACCGCTCGGCCGACGGCTGGTTGAAGTCGTACTGGATGGTCGACATCTGCCAGGTGCGGCCGATCGCGTCGCGTGCCTGGACCGAGACCTTCGGGCCGTAGTACGCCGCACCGCCGGGGTCGGGGACCAGCTCGAGACCGGAGTCGACGCAGACGTCCTCGAGCACCTTGGTGGCGATCGCCCAGTCCTCGTCGGAGCCGATGAACTTGTCCGGCTTGGAGTCGTCGCGGGTGGACAGCTCGAGGTAGAAGTCGTCGAGACCGAAGTCTCGGAAGAGCCCCAGGCAGAAGTCGAGGAGGTGCTTGATCTCCGCCGGCGCCTGCTCCTTGGTGACGTAGGAGTGCGAGTCGTCCTGCGCGAACCCACGCACGCGGGTCAGCCCGTGGATCACGCCGGACTTCTCGTGCCGGTAGACGTGACCGAACTCGAAGAGCCGCAGCGGCAGCTCGCGGTAGGAGCGCTGCCGCGACCGGTAGATCAGGTTGTGCATGGGGCAGTTCATCGCCTTGAGGCGGTAGTCCATGCCGTCCACGTCGAGTGCCGGGAACATCCCCTCGCCGTAGTACGGGAGGTGCCCCGAGGTGTAGAACAGGCCCTCCTTGGCGATGTGCGGGGTGCCGACGTACTCGAAGCCCTCCTCGATGTGCCGCTGGCGGACGTAGTCCTCCATCGCCCGCTTGATCACCCCGCCCTTCGGGTGGAAGACCGGCAGGCCGGAGCCGATCTCGTCGGGGAAGCTGAACAGGTCGAGCTCGCGCCCGAGCTTGCGGTGGTCGCGACGCTCGGCCTCCTCGATCCGGAAGAGGTGGGCCTCCAGCTCCTCCTTGCTCGGCCACGCGGTGCCGTAGATCCGCTGGAGCTGCTTGTTCTTCTCGTCGCCGCGCCAGTACGCCGCCGCCGAGCGCATCAGCTTGAACGCCGGGATCCGCTTGGTGGTGGGCAGGTGCGGGCCGCGGCACAGGTCGCTCCAGGCGACGTCGCCGTTGCGTCGTACGTTGTCGTAGATGGTGAGCTCTCCGGCGCCGACCTCGACGCTCGCGCCCTCAGCGGCATCCTCGGAGTTGCCGGAGCCCTTGAGCCCGATCAGCTCGAGCTTGTAGGGCTCGTCCTGCAGCTCGTCGATCGCGTCGGCGTCGGTCGTGACGCGGCGCGAGAAGCGCTGCCCCTCCTTGATGATCTTGCGCATCCGGGTCTCGATCTTCTCGAGATCCTCAGGCACGAACGGGGTCTCGACGTCGAAGTCGTAGTAGAAGCCGTTCTCGATCGGCGGACCGATCCCCAGCTTGGCGTCGGGGAACAGCTCCTGCACGGCCTGCGCCATGACGTGGGCGGCCGAGTGGCGCAGGATGTCGAGCCCGTCCTGGCTGTCGATGGCCACGCCGGCCACCTGGTCGCCGTCCTGCAGCTCGTAGGACAGGTCCTTGAGGTCCGCTCCGACGCGGGCGGCGATGACCTCGGTGTCCTCGGCGAAGAGCTCCCACGCCTTGGTGCCGGTCGTGGTGGTCCGCTCCTCACGCTCACCGGCGTGGATGCGGACGACCTTGATCTCGGACACGGGGGACTCCTACTCGCAAGCGGCAACGGCCCGGGACCGGGCCGCCCCTCGATCGTATCGAGGTCCTCCGGCGCCGCGCGCCCGAGTATCACCCGCTCAGGATCGCTCGGGTCGACTCAGCCGGCCCGGGCGTGGAGCACGCAGAGCTCGTTGCCGGACGGGTCGGCGTACGTCCGCCACGGCAGGTCGCCCCACAGCCGCGGCAGCTCGTAGCCGCCCCGCGCGAGGATCCCCGCCGCCACCGCGTCGGGGTCGTCACCGGCCTCGAGGCGGACGTCGAGGTGAAGCCGGTTCTTGGCCGGGCCCTTGGGGACGCGCTCGGGCAGCATCTCGAGGAGCGGTCCGCGCCCCGAGGGGTGCCTGAGCGACCGGGGCGCCAGCCCGTCGACCACGGTCCAGCCGGTGAGCCAGGACCAGAACCTCGCGTCCCGGTCCGGGTCGCCGGACTCCAGCGGAAGGGCCGCGATCGGTCCGGTGCCGGCGTACGACGGACGGTCCTCGATGACGCAGCAGGGGTTGCCCTCCACGTCGGCGAGCACCACCCACGGCACGGCACCCTGGCCGATGTCGAGGTGCCGGGCACCGAGCCCCAGCAACCGCTCGACCTCCTCGCCCTGGTGCCCCCCGCCCGCGAGGTCGAGATGCAGCCGCGGCGGGTCGGCCGGCGCCTGGGGCACCCGCTGGAAGCACAGGTCCAGGACCGGTCCCCCCTCGATGCTCAACCGGGTCTCGAAGCCCTCCGCCACGTCGGTCAGCCGCTCACCCCCGACCACGGCCTCCCAGAACCGGCCCAGCCGCTGCGGTTCGAGCGCGTCGAACACGAGGTTCTCCAAGAACATCTCCCCACACTAATGACGTGAGGCGTCGCCCGGCCAGGCTCGGAGGCGAGCAGCCTCTGAGGTCACGAGCGTTGCCCGCCACGAGGAAGCGCCGCCGGTCGACCTCGGTCGACCGGCGGCGCTTGTCACTGCTCGGGAGTCAGGACGGGTTCACGACTGGGGCACCAGGTCCGACCACTCGGCGATGAACGCGTCGCGGTTCTCCAGGAGCCACGCGGTGTCCACCGAGTACGTCTTGCCGAGCTCGGGGGCGTCCTCCGGCATCAGCTCCGGCGTGGAGAGCCGCAGCGAGAGGAACTTGGTGTGCTTCCAGACCTGCTTGGCGCCCTCGATCGACGTGGCCCAGCCGGCCCAGATCGTCGCGCACGACTGGTGCTTGGCGTCGGTCGTGATCAGCTGCGCCTGGGACCAGGTGGGGGCGCCCTCGGCGGGTGGCGCCCACGCGACCGGGTTCCCCTCCTCCTGGTACTCCCGGATGATCGACAGGTCGGTGATCGCCACGGGGACCTCGCCGCGGATCAGGGCCTGGCTGAGCGGTACGACGGACGGGTAGATCTTGGGCTCCTGCTCCCCGAACTCGGCGGCCCGGTCCCCCAGCCCGTCGTAGATGGACTTCGCCACCGTGATCGAGGACAGGCCGGTCTGCACGGCGGTCATCCCGAACTTGCCCTTCCACTCAGGGGCGAGCAGGTCCTCGTAGGACTTCGGCGCCTCGTCGTCGTCCACGATCTCGGTGTTCCAGGCGATCACCTGCGAGGCGGTCTCCCCCGGCTTGGCGAAGGCGAACTGCGGCTCGTCGGGGTTCTCCGCCTTCAGGCTGGCGTCGTGCGCGATCTCGAAGTCGGTGACGATGCCCTTGTCATAGAGATCCTGGCGCAGCGTCGGGTCGTTGACCGCGATCGAGTCGGCGCCCACCTTGCCGCCGGCGTGCTCGGAGACCAGCTTGGAGTAGAGCTCGTTGCTGCTGGCGCGCACCAGGGTGATGGTGATGCCGGTGTCCTTCTTGAAGGCCTCAGCGACGCCGGCGAAGGTCTCTGGCGGGGCGGCGGAGTAGTAGACGAGCTCGCCGCCCTCCTCCTCGCACTCCTCGAGCATCTCGGCGGTGGCGACGGTCTCGTCGCCGAGGACCAGGTCCTCGCCGGTCGCGATCTCCGCGCTGTCGCCGCCGCAGCCGGCCAGCAACAGCACCAGGGGCGCCACCGCCATCGACGCGAGCGCGCGGTGGGTGGGTCGTGAACGAGTCATGAGCATCCTTGCTTCTTTGAGGGGTCGGGTTCTCGACGGCGCGGCATCGGGACGCCACGCACGCGCGGGGTCAGCGGGCGCTGGACTCAGCGATCCACCGTCGGGTGAGCAGCACGAGGATGAGCGTGAAGACCGCGAAGATGAAGCTCATCGACGCCAGCTGGGACCACGTGCCGTTGGCCCACAGCAGATACAGGTAGACCGCGAAGGTCTCGGTGCCCGGCGTGTACAGGAAGATCGACATCGAGATCTCGCGGGTCGCCATGATGAAGAGCACGACCCCGGTGGAGACCAGGCCCGTGCGCAGCAGCGGCACCGTGACCCACCAGACCGCGCGCACGCGTCCGGCCCCGGACACGGTCGCCGCGTCCTCAAGGTCGACGTGGATCCCGGCCATGGCGGCCGAGACCGAGCTGGTGCTGATCGGCAGCAGTCGGGCGACGCAGGCGACGATCAGGATGGCGAGTGTGCCGTAGATCGTCACCGGCAGGATGACGTAGGCCCACAGCATCCCGAGGCCGAGCACGACGCCCGGGATCGCGGCGGGGAGCATCGCGACCTGCGTGAGCAGGCGGGCGACCCGGCTGTTCTGGTCGCGGGTCGCGTAGGCGACCAGGACGGCGAGCGCGACCCCGATGACGGCCACCGCAAGGGCGATCATGAACGAGTTCCCCGCCACCTGCCACATGTGCTCGTCCGACAGCGCGCTGGTCAGCGAGTCGGTGGTGAACTCCTCCGGGTCGAGAAGGGCCTTGAAGTCCGGGACGTACAGCGTCGGGCGCAACGAGCCCATGAGCAGTGCGAGCATCGGCAGGCCCACCGCGAGGAACATGTAGCCGAGCACGAAGACGAGCGCGAGCGGGCGGCCGACCCGTCCCAGCGCGACCTTGCGGTGCTGCATGCCCTTGCCGGTGACGGTGGCGTACGAGCGGCCCTTGAGCAGGCGCCGTTGGTAGGTCACCAGCACCACGACGACGATCATCAGCAGCACCGCCTGCGCGGCGTTGTCGTTGACCGGAGGCGGCGCCTGGCCCTCCATGACGAAGATCCGGGCGGCCAGCGTCTCGATCCGGTTGGCGTAGCCGAGGATCATCGCGACCGGGAAGTCCTCCACGGTCGAGACGAAGTTGAGCAGGACCGCGGAGAGCATCGCCGGCTTCACCAGCGGGAAGGTCACCGACCGCATCGTCCGCCAGCGGGTCGCGCCGTGGACGTTGGCCGCGTCCTCCATCTCCGGGTTGGTGAGCCGCAGGGCGCCGTACAGGAAGACGAAGGCGAGCGGCACGTTGTAGAGGGAGTAGACGAACAGCATGCCCCAGTAGGAGTACATGCTGAAGCTCCAGTCGATCCCGATCTGCTCGAGCAGCAGCGGGATGTAGCCGACCTCCGGGGCGCCGAGGAACGACCACGCGATCGCGCCGACGAGCGCGGGAATCAGCATCGGGATGATCCCCGAGAACGCCGCCAGGCGGGGCATGGGGATGTCGGTGCGTGCGGCGAGCCAGGCGAGGAGCCCACCGACGGCGACGCCGAAGACGGTGGACAGGGCGGCGAGCGAGATGGAGTTCCACAGAGCCTGCAGTGCGGCCCGGGAGGTCAGCACCTCACGCAGGTGGCCCATGGTCGGAGCCCAGTCCGTCCCGACGTCGGGCAGCGGGGTGCCGTCGGTGATGAAGGACGCGATGACGATGAGGGCCGTCGGGTAGAGCACCAGGCCGAACAGCAGCAGGAACGCGATCGGCCGCGAGGGCCGCAGCTGGGTGAGCCGCTGGGTCCGCGTGGCCGAGCGCCCTGCCGGGGGCGCGGGGTCGACCGGCGGGCGCTCGAGGAGCGCGGTCATGCCGTGGGCTCCGCCGTGGTGCCGGCGCCGTCCACCGGCGCCGCATAGAGCCGGACGTGCTCGGGGTCCACGCTGATGTGGACCTCGTCGCCGGCCCGGAAGTCGCTGGTCCGCCGTTGCGCCACCACCTCGATCTGCGCCCCGGAGCCGGTCTCGACGAGGTAGGCCATCTGGCTGCCCTCGTAGACGGCGACCAGGACCCGGGCCGGATACTCATTGACGCGCCCCTCCGCGGAGGCGTGCAGGTCGACGTCCTCGACCCGGATCCGAGCGATCGCAGGTCCGGTGCCGTGCCAGCCCGTGGTACTGGTGAGCCGGATGCCGCCCTCGCTGCCGAACTCGGTGGACCCGGCGCCGGCCACGGCGTCGCCCTCGAGCATGTTGCTCTTGCCGAGGAACTCCGCGACCTCGAGCGTCGCCGGCGCCTCGTAGAGCTCGCGCGGCGAGGCGAACTGGTGGATGACGCCGCCGAACATCACCGCGACCCTGTCGGCCATGGCGAGCGCCTCCGACTGGTCGTGGGTGACATAGACGCTGGTGATGCCCAGCTCCTGCTGCAGCCGCTTGAGCTCGATCCGCAGGCGATCGCGCAAGGAGGCGTCGAGGTTGGACAGGGGCTCGTCGAGCAGCAGCAGGTCGGGGCGCATCACGATGCTGCGAGCCAGCGCGACTCGCTGCATCTGTCCGCCCGACAGCGCGCTGGCGCTGCGCCTGCCGAGATGGCCGAGGCCGACGAGCTCCAGCGCCTCGTCGACGCGGCGGGTGACCTCGCCACGGGCGACCTTCTGGACCTTGAGCGGGAACGCGACGTTCTGGGCCACCGTGCGGTGCGGCCAGATCGCGTAGCTCTGGAAGACCATGCCCATCGCCCGGCGGTGGACCGGGACGTTGGTCGTGTCGTCGTACATGACCCGGTCGCCCACCCGGATCGTCCCGGAGTCGGGGGTCTCCAGGCCGACGATCGAGCGCATCGTCGTGGTCTTGCCGCAGCCCGAGGGACCCAGCAGGACCAGGAACGAGCCTTTCGGCATCGCGAACGACACGCCGTTGAGGGCCGGCGACGGGGCTCCGGGATACGTCTTGACGAGGTCCGTGACCTCGAGGAACCGCTCGTCGCGGGCGTCCGCGGGGGTGGCGTCGACGGCGGGGTCAGAGATCGTGCTGCTCACAAGTGCGCTCCTCCGAGGGGGTGCGATGTCCGAGATGAGACATCGGCCCCGAGTGTTGGGGGTCACACCGGGTCCGAGCGAAGACGTCGCACTCAGCGGAAGATCCGGCCGTGCTCGAGGCGGGGTTCCGCGTGCGCGTTCCACCTGGTGCGAGGTCGCCGCTGGCGCGCCACGACGGTCGATGTGCTGGCAGGCATGTCAGCGACCGGCGGCGCAGCAGACCGACCCCCACAGCGACTGGCGGCCCGGGCGCGCCTCGGGGTATCGCTGCCGCACCGCTGGGCGCGACGGCCCGCCGACCTCTCGTCCGTCGGCGAGGTGGCGCGACAGGCGGAGGCACTGGGCTTCGCGGACCTCTGGGTCACCGAGAACACCACCGACCACGCCACCTGCCTGGACCCGGTCGTGGCGCTCACCCATGCGGCGGCGGTGACCTCCCGCATCGGTCTGGGCGTCTCGGTGGTGGTCCTGCCCGTCCACCACCCGCTCCACGTCGCCCACCAATGGGCCTGCCTCGACGCGCTCAGCGGCGGCCGGGTCGTGCTCGGCGTCGGGCTGGGGCGCGAGGCGCACCTGCGCGACTTCGGAGTGCCGACCGAGCGGCCGGTACGCCGCTTCCTCGACGGCGTGCAGGCGGTGCGGGCGCTATGGCGCGAGGACCGAGCGACCGTCGCCGGCGAGCTCGTCGCCCTCGAGGCCGTGGGGATCGGGCTGCGGCCGTCGTCCGGCGTCGGACCGCCCCTGTGGTTCGGAGGCATGGTCCCGGCATCGCTTCGTCGCGCCGCCCGGTACGCCGACGGGTGGATGGCCAGCGGGCACTCGGGGCACGCGGAGTTCGCAGAGTCCGTCTCGGTGCTCGGTCAGGAGCTGTCCGACGCCGGCCGCGACCCGTCGACGTACCCGATCTCGAAGCGGGTCTTCCTCGCCGTCGACGACGACCCGGCGCGAGCAGAGGCGCGGCTGCGCGGGTGGTTCGCCGAGGTCTACCGCGACGCCGACCGAGCGCTCGTCTCCGGCGTGGCGGGGCGCCCCGGCGACGTGGCCGAGCGCCTGCACGAGCTCGCCGACGCCGGTGCCACCCACCTCGCCCTCAACCCCGTCGACGACCACGCCGAGCAGGTCGACGCTCTCGCGGAGCTCACCGGCCTGCGCTGAGCCGGACCTGGCCGGTGGACTGCTACGTTCCGCATCGTGGAGACGGCACGGCGCGACCGCTCGGGGCGCGGTGACCACGTGGCCGCCGGTGCGGGTCCACCTCGATGAGCATCCTGCTGCGCCGCGTGGAGGTAGACGGCCGAGGCGTGGACGTACGGATCGCCGGCAGCCGGATCGAGGCGATCGGTCCCCACCTGGACGCGCTGGGCTCCGAGGTCGTCGACGGCCGCGGTGGCGCGTTGATCCCCGGCCTGGCCGACCACCATCTCCATCTCTTCGCGATGGCCGCAGACCTGCGGTCGGTGCGGTGCAGCCCCGCGGCCGTCGGCGGGCTCGCCGGTCTCGCAGCGGCGCTGAGCGCCGCGCCCGCCGACGAGCACGGCTGGGTGCGCGGGGTGGGCTACCACGAGGACGTAGCCGGTCTCCTGGACGCCCCGACGCTCGACCGGATCCATCGAGATCGTCCGGTCCGCATCCAGCACGCGAGCGGTGCGGTGTGGTTCCTCAACTCGGCGGCTATCCGCGCGACCGGCCTGGCCGCCGCGCATCATCCGGGGGTGGAGCGCGATGCCACCGGCCGGCCCACCGGACGCGTGTGGCGCGGCGACGACCTCCTGCACAGCCTTCTCCCCGCCGGTGACCCCCCGTCGCTGCGCGAGGTGAGTCGACGGCTTGCCCGCTTCGGCATCGTCGCCGTCACCGACGCCACGCCGCGCCTCGACCAGCAGCGGGTCGACCTGTTCCGGACGGCCCTGGCATCCGGCGAACTGGCCCAGCACGTGACCCTGCTCGGAGCTCCCCTCGGTGTCGACCTCCAGGAGCCGCTGCTGGCTGCCGGTCCGTGGAAGATCGTGCTCGCCGACTCCGAGCTGCCCGGGATCGACGATCTGGTCGCCGAGATCCGCGAGGCCCATTCGTCGCTGCGACCGGTGGCCGCCCACTGCGTGACCAGCGCGTCGCTCTTCCTCTTCCTCGCCGCACTGGACGAGGCCGGGACCCTGCCCGGCGACCGGATCGAGCACGCCGCCGTCGTGCCCGCCCCCGCGATCGGCATGCTCGCCGAGCGGGGCTTGAGGGTCGTGACGCAGCCCGGCTTCCTCCCCGACCGGGGTGACCGATTCGCGGCCGGGACGCCGCTGGCGGAGCACGGCGACCTCTACCGGTGTCGCTCCCTGCTCGATCGCGGGATCCCCGTCGCGATGTCGAGCGACGCGCCGTACGGCCCCCTGGACCCGTGGCAGGTGATCGCCGCCGCGGCCGATCGGCTGATCCCGGGCGGGCACACTCTTGGCGCCTCTGAGGCCTTGACGCCCGCCCGCGTGCTCGAGAGCTACCTGACCCCGACGTACGACCCGGGCGGCCCACCGCGCCGGCTGAGCGCCGGGGGCCCTGCCGACCTGGTGCTCCTGCACCAGCCCCTCGGCGAGGCCCTGCGCGAGCCCTCCTGCGAGCAGGTCAACATGGTGTTCGTCCGCGGCCTCCCTGCCACCTGACGACCTGGCGTACCGCGATGGTGCCCCGCTTTGGTGCCCTGGCCCGCCTCCCGAGGTCGAACATGGACGGCCTGATTCAGGGGCTCAGACGGTCGCGCCAGTAGTAGGGACGGCGGCGACTGTGGGCAACGGCGATCACCCACAGCGTGTCGTCGATGACGACATAGACCAGCCCGAACGGGAAGCGCGGCAATGGAGCCTGACGAACCGGCCCCGACCGCTCGGGAAGGAGTAGGCGGGGCGCGAGGTCGGGCCAACGCACGATGCGCTCGATGGTTGTTTCGACCTCGACAATCAGGTCCTCCCCGAGGCCCGGTTGCGCGTCTTCGTACCAGTCTCGCGCCGCACGCAGCTCGTCCCCGGCCTCCGGCTCGAAGAGAACCTAGAGCCTCACGACCTGAGCTGCTCGCGTACCTCGGCCCAGGGGATGCCGGTCGTGGTGCCGGCTTCGATACCGGCCAGGCGGCGCCCAACCTCGCCGGTCCACTCCTCGGCGACCATCGCCGGATCGTCGGACGGCTCGTCAAGGCTCACGATCAAGCGATGGGCCAGCTCGGCGCGCTCGCTCTCAGGCAACGTCAGCGCTGCTTCGAAGAGATCGCCCGGCGAAGTCATGCCCCTGAGTCTAGATCAGCCCTGACTCATGAGCATCTGACTGCGCCGCCTCCGGGGCCGATGGCACCACCCGACGCCACGACCCATTCCTGGACGTCAGATGCGACACGGTTGACCAGGGAACGGCCCCTGATCAGCGTTTCAGCAGATCGGGCCACATTTCATTGTGGCGATACTGGGTTCGAACCCCAACGGAGCGTGCGGTCGATCTGGCCACTTCTGACCTGTCCATGAGCGCGAATCGCCCGTAGAATAGGGGATCTGAGCATCGCGGTGATCGAGACACCCGTCGACATCCGCGGACAACTTTGATCGCCGTTGTTCCTTTTTTGTTCCCTCCCAGTCCACTTCCAGTATCGCCGTCAGTGCACTTCCAGTGTCGCGGCGGAGCAGGGGGAACAGCGGCATCGGACGAGACAGGATCACTCCCAATGGCGCCCTCGAGATCGGGGAACAAGCAGACTCGACGCGGCTTCGGCAGGGTCGAGCTGCGACCGTCGGGCCGCTACCGCGCCGGGTACACCGGACCCGACGGCAAGCTGCACCGACCGCCGTCGACCTTCGACTCGAAGGACGACGCCATCGCGTGGCTGGCAGCGCGACGCGCCGAGATCCAGCTCAACGTCTGGGCGCCCGACCTGGTGGACCGCACCGAAGCCAAGAAAGCCGTACCGACCTTCGAGGAGTACGCACAGCGCTGGCTCAAGACCCGCAAGACTCGGGGGCAACCCCTACGTCCGACGACGCGGGACCACTACCAGTACATCCTCGACGGATCGCTCTACCCGACGTTCGGCAACATGCCGATCGACGAGATCTCAGTCGACGACGTCATCGACTGGTACGAGAAGGTCTCGCCAGGTCGCGAGTCGCAACGAGGACACGCCTACAGCCTGCTCCGCACCATCCTCGCCACGGCGGCCTCGACGCGACCCAAACCGCTGATCCCCTTCAACCCCGCGCACATTCGAGGGGCTGGCAACGTGAAACCCGCGCACAAGGTGCGCCCGGCCAGTCTGCAGGAGCTCGAAGAGCTGGTGCAGAACCTTCCGGACAAGTATCGGCTGATGGCGCTGCTGGCGGCCTGGTGCGCGATGAGGTTCGGCGAGCTCGCGGAGCTACGTCGCGGCGACATCGACCTGGAGCACAAGCGGATCGAGATCCGGCGCGGGGTGGTCCGGGTGCGCGGCGAGATGATCGTCGGGCCGCCCAAGACCGATGCCGGCATCCGCGACGTCTCGATCCCGCCTCACCTGATGCCCGCTGTCAAGGACCATCTCGACCGGCTCGTCGGCCCCTCTGCGGATGCTCTCGTATTCCCGTCGTCGAGCCACACCAATAGGCACATGCAGCCCTCGACGCTCTACAAGGTCTACTACCCCGCCCGCGAAGCCGCCGGCCGGAAGGACCTCCGCTGGCACGACCTCCGCCATACGGGCGCGGTTCTCGCTGCCCAGACCGGCGCGACACTTGCCGAGCTCATGGGCCGCCTCGGTCACTCGACCCCAAGCGCCGCGATGCGCTATCAGCACGCCGCCGCAGACCGGGACGCCGAGATCGCCCGGCGCCTGTCTGAACTCGCTGGCTCATAGGCGGCGGTAAGACGCGACTCCTGGGGACGCGCGGATCGGCATGAGCGTGCGTGAGCCGCCCTGTCGCTGCGCCCGCAGGTGTTTCTGCCTCGTGCCAGCAACACGTCCAACTCTCGCCACCCTCGCGCCTAAGATGCGCAACATGAGCGCCTACTGTCCTTACTGTCACGGGGTCTACGACGAGTCCGAGTACACCCGTTGTCCCGACTGCGAGTCTTCACGTCAGGACTGACGACCATGGACTGTCCTGAGTGCGGGCACGGCATCAGTTACCACTCCTCCGAAGGCTGCTTTTGGGGCCCCAGCGACATCCGCGACATGTCGTCACCGATGTGCTCGTGCGGGCTCAACAAGCGCGACATCCAAGCCCTTGTTGACGAGCAGGGGGCCTGAGGTCTGCGCCTCATTGTCCCTAGGAGCGAGAACAGCAGCGCACGCTCATCGGCATGAGAGGAGGTTCAGATGCACCACCGGCGGGGAAAGACGAGCGCGGCATGACGACTGAATCGCGATGCCGGCGTCTCCATGAACTGAAGGTCCGGAACAAGATGCTCCCGAGCTGTCCTGTCCCATGGCCATGTTGTTCGAATCGTCGGACACCGTGGTCCCGAAGGTGGATAGTGACAGACACTCCTTCCGGTACCGATCTTAGTTTAGGAGAGACGTGTCAACAAGGAACGGAACGCCGCTTGTTCGGCTGACGATCGTGACCGTGAGTCTCATAGCGCTCTCGGCGGTCGCTCGGATTAGCACGGGAAGTTGGGTGCCCGACGATCCGCTGGAGGCCATCCTTTTCCAGAATGCCTTGCTCCTTGTAGTCTTGGGGTCGTCGCTACTCGAGACACACTTCACCAAGCCGGCCGAGGGTCTCGTCAATTCACTAACAGCATTAATCACAATGACCGGCGTGTATACGACGGCACCAAGGGCACCTTGGATTCTGGTCAGTTGCTTTCTCGCGTTCGTATTCCTTGCGTCAGCGATCTGCGTTGCTCTGCAATCGCGAGGGTCCAGCGGTCGCCTCGTGGACGGTGTAGCCGCCGCCACGTACCGAATGTCGGTAACCCTCGGCAGCGCACGGATTGTCTTTTCGGTGGTATTTCTCTCGGCCGTCGGATTCTTCGTAGTCGACCAGACCACGACGACATTGGTGCTGCTGACATTCTGGGCCGTGTTCATGGCGATCTGGCCCCTCGGTCTTCCCGAGTGGTTCTCCGAGTTGCGTCGCGGCAGGGACCCCGCCTCACGGGTAGTCGGGCACGTGGACCGTGTCGATAGCCCTGGAATTGTCCGAGTAGCCCTACAGGTTCCCGACGCGTGGCGATGGGGGCAGGGCGATCCAGTGCTAGTTCACCTCCAAGATCGTTCTACCGCTTGGGGTATACCGGTCGCCTCGGAGGATCGTCCTGACGGACGGTGGGGAACCCTGTTGCTGGCAGGTGTCGCGCTGGGGCACGACTGGAGATCTCCTGGTGGCGTAGTTGAGCGGGCCGCGCTAGGCGAGGATGTCCCTACCGGGCCGGAGCTGTACCGCAAGATCACTGGCATCGAGTCGCCCGAACTCATCGGTTTCGTGCGTGAGGGGTCGAACGTTTCATCATTGAACGTTGAGGCCCTCCCCGGAGTGAATCTCGAGATCGGGCAACTCGTTGTCGTCCCCATCGAAACCGGGAACGTTTGGTACCAGGTAACAAGCGGCGAGACCTATGAAGAAACCTTCAAGGGATTGAACTACGGGTCCCACTTGGTCAGGGTCGCCCAGATCGGTCGTGCCGACGCGAAGGGCGCCTTTAGGAAATTCTCTTGGTTGCCCCCGATGAATGCACCTGTATTCCGTGCACCAGCCAACTTCGGCGGCGGCGAGGAAGGGGATCCTGCGGTCTACGAGCTCGGTCGGATTCCAGGTACTGAAGTGGTGCTGCGAGGTGACTTCGTCGAAAACCTGCAGACCCACACAGCGATCCTGGGTGTCACCGGTTCAGGTAAGACGGAGTTCGCGTTCGACTTATTACGCCATGCTGTGGAGAATCAAACCAAAGTTGTCTGTATAGACCTGACCGCTCAATACGCGGATCGGCTCGATGATCTGTCACCGACTTCGCTATCAATTTCTGACGACCTAACGACCAAACTCGGTGCCAAGCTTTTCGACGTGGAGACGGGCAACTATGGGGCCGGGGCCGAGAAGAAAGCACTCGAGGCCTTTGCGGCGCAGATTCGTGATGACGTTGCCACAGCACTCCGAGCGTTCGTGGACGACCCAAACTCTAACCTGGGCCTGATCGAGCTTCGCGAGATCTCGAATACGAAGGCAACCCTGTGGATTACGGAGGCCTTCTTGAGCGCCCTGTTGCGTCTTGCGAAGGACGGCGGACTAAACAGCAGGAAGGTCTTGGTGGTCGTAGAGGAGGCACACACCGTGATGCCTGAGTTGTCCTTCGTGGGCGTGGGCGACTTCGACTCGAAGGGCACGGTTGCGAAGATCTCTCAGATCGCGTTGCAGGGTCGCAAGTACGGAGTCGGTCTACTCGTCCTCGCCCAGCGAACAGCGACGGTGAGCAAGTCGGTTCTAACTCAGTGCAATACCGTGATTAGCTTCTCGTGCATCGACGACACAAGCATCAACTTCCTCCGGAACGTGTACGGCACCACCGTGGCGGAGGGATTGCCGTTGCTGCCTCGCCTACGCGCGGTAGCGCACGGGGCCTGGATCGACTCCGAGTCTCCGATTGTTTTCGAGGTTCCGTTTGACGCGGCCAAGGCCGGTCTCGGATCCTGGGCCCCAAAGGGCGCGTCCAGCGGTCCGTCTGCGGGCGCGGGCTCGGCCCCAACAACGCCGACCGCGCAGCCGACCCAAGACGCTGGGGGCTGGGCACAACCGGCGGCAACGAAGCCTGGACCGCAACCGACGACTCTGGCACCTGGCACTTCGACGGGGAGCGGGTGGGACGAGCCGCCGTTCTAGGCGGGTGTACTGGGTCGAGTGTGCTTTGTACGCAAGCCGTAGATCGACCGCCATCGATCGCGCTCGCGGAGCCTGCCGGGAGTCCTGAACTAGAAGTCATAGTGGGTGGAGCGGGCTACCCGGCGGTTTCCGCTCTTCCAGGATCGTATGACTGTCGCGGCGTTCATATGACCGGCATGTCAGTCATGCTGTAGACTGAGACCCATGCACTTCAACCAGCCCTTCGGTGGCGTGATGCCGGGTGCTCGTGGAGCGGTACTCGCGGTCCTGCTGCGCACTGGTGAGCCGCTGACGGGCCGGCAGATTCATGGCATCGTCAGCGACGAGCACAGCCTGTGGTCAGTTCAGGAGGCGTTGAAGGCACTCACCGACCTCGGGCTGGTCACGTCCCGCACGGTGGGTAGGGCCGGCATTCACGAGATCAACGAGGCGCACGCGTCGGTGGCGCCGCTGCGGGCCCTCCTTGATCCAATGGCGTCGCTACGTGCGGCCGTCTCCGATGCGGTTGGCTCGGACGTGGACGCAGTGCTGCTTTTCGGTTCCACCGCCCGCGGGGAAGCCACGGAGGCGAGCGACGTCGACCTTGCGGTGATCGCCGCTGTCGGTTGGAGCGGGCGCGTCGAGCTCGAGGACATTGTGCGTGCGCGACTGGGCAATGAGTGCGACGTCCTTGTGTTCACCCCGGCCGAGTTCGCAGAGAGGGCGCAGGAGGCTGAGCCAGTGGTGGCCGACATCGTCCGCGACGGCGTTGCCTTGGTGGGTCGGAAGCCGGTCCTCAGCCGAGGCGCCGCCTGATGGCGACCGCTGAGCAACGCAACCACGCCAGGAACTACCTGAAGAAGGCCGAGGAGTACGCCGCGTCCGCGGCGGCCAATCTCGCGGCCGGGCGGTTCACGCCGGCTGCCGCCGACTCGATCCACGCTGGCATCTGCGCGAAGGATGCCATCGTCACAGTGCTGACCGGCTCCACTCGCAAGGGCACCGACCACGCCACAGCAGCCAAGGAGCTACGGCGAGCGCTGGGTGCCCGATCCGCCGCAGCGACTGCTGAGCGCGCTTTACGCGAGCTGCTCGCGGCCAAGGGTGACGTCGAGTACGGCACCAACCTCATCACCGGCGCGAAGGCCGAGCCGCTGGTACGGAGAGCCGACTCGTTGGTCGAGCTGGCGACCGAGATCGTCCGACTAGGCGGATAGAAGAACCACGTCCTGGCAGGCTCTCGGACGATGAGTTCTCCGTTCATCGGACTCTGGGGCAGCGCGAGTACTTCTGCGAGTCGGCGGGCCCCGGCGTGCGATCGCGGATGGCCGTCGTTCATCGCGGTCACCGCCGGGCCGAGGGGATGCGGCGCAGTGCGGATTCGAGCTCGTCGAGTCGTAGCCGTATGGAGCGTCGCCCGCACTGGTACGCGGGGATGGTGCCGTCGCTGATGCGGCGTCGGATGGTCCGGGTGGACAGCGACATCATCTCGGCAGCCTCCTCGAGGCTGACGTAGACGGGCAGCTCACGCCTTCTGGCCATCGTTCAGCTCCTCGCCGTCGACTTGGCCGTGGCGGTAGCGACGAAGCGCCGCGCCTCGGCTACCTGGATGTACAACCGTCCGCAGCCCTCGAATCTGGCCCAGCGGGGTCCGACGCCACGTCGGCGCCAGTCGCGCACGGTGCGTTGCGGGGTGTGGATGAGGAGGCAGAAGTCCTCGAAGGTGAGGAGCGCCTGGTCGTGCCATTCCTCGGGGATGTGGATCTGGTCCATGGTGCCCTCCGGTCGTTGAGGACGTGATCGCGCCGGTCAGGTCCGGTGCGTTCCGCGGTTGGCGGCGGATGTCCTCTCACGTTCACCAAGGTCAAAAGATGCCGTCGGGCGATCACTCAGGCCGAAACTCGTCACTGCTCGTCACCGACCGATGCCCCTGGGCGAGGCCGTAGGCGTCGGCGGCACTAGGTGCTCGAGGCGGCGCCGACTCTGCGGGATCGCGTCGGAGTTGGGGTTGGTGTCTGGCGTCTGAGTGCCGTAGCGGTCGATCGCGTCGAGCGCGCGTTGGACGGCGTGTGCGGGGCCGAGGTCGGCGCGGTCGCGGCCGAACACCTCGATCCACTGCGCGCGTGCCTGGTCGAGGTTGTCGGCGACGAGGTGGGCGGTGTTGCTGTCTCGGCCGCGGGTCATGCCGACGTACGCCGACGCGGCGCCGGTGGTCTCGCCGATGAGCAGGTGCGCGTGGTCGACGGTGTCGCCCTGGGCGCCGTGCACGGTGGTGGCGAAGGCGAGCTCGACGTGGCGTCGGGCGTACTCGGCGGGCAGCCTCCGCTCGCCGCACCGGCCGTGGACGAGGAGGGATCCGTCGTCGCTCACGGCTGCGACGGTCCAGGTGTCGCGGTTGGCGACGCCCAGGTCGCGGTCGTTGCGGCGGGTCGCGACGCGGTCGCCTTTGCTGAGTTGTTCGCCGGCGGACGTCGTCAGGGTCGCCGCTTCGGCTGACTCGACGGCGCCCTCGTCGGCGAGCCGTAGGTCGCGGATGGCGGCGTTGAGCAGACCCACCTGATCGCGGGTGTCGGCGATGAGCAAGGGAGCCGTACGCAGGTCGCCGGCGGCTGCTCGTGTGACGGCCGCGAGGCGCTCGACCTCGGTTGGGTGGATGACGATCTCGCCGCGGCCGACGAGAGTGTCGAAGACGTCGCCGCTGCGTTCGCCGGTGCGCATCTGGAGGGTGAGGTCGGCGTAGGTGTCGTCGACGAAGCGGTGGACGGTGTCGAGCTCGACGCAGGCTTCGTCCGCGGTCCAGCGGATGGCCAGGTCGAAGGCGCCGCCGCGGCCAACGGCCGGCAACTGGTGTCGGTCGCCGACGAGCGCGACGCGAGCGCCGGAGTCGTCGGCGACGGTGAGCAGTGCGCGCATGACGTCCTGGTCGAGCATGCCGGCTTCGTCGACGAGCAGGACGTCACCAGGCAGGAGGCGCGCGAGTGCGTTCGGGCTCGGGTGGTCGTCGAGGTCGACGCGGTGCCAGCGTCCGTCGTCGTCCCAACGGAAGCCGTGCTGGTGGACGAGCCAGGCGGCCGAGAAGGCGTCGCAGCCGACCTGCTCCCCCGCGACCTGCGCGGCCTTGAGGGTCGGGGCGACCACGACCAGTCGGTGGCCTTCGCTGTCGAGACGGTCGCTGGCCGCAGCGAGGGTGGTGGTCTTGCCGGTGCCGGCCGCGCCCTCGACGACGACCAGTCGGGCCGTGCCGAGGAGTGCGCCGACGACGTCTCGTTGGCCTTGGTCGAGCTGTCGTCGGGCGACGACGGATCCGACTTGGGCTGGCGTCCCGGGGTGCTCGGCTCGCGCGACCAGGCGGGCGATGATGTCGGACTCGACGGCGAGGACCTCGCGCGAGGTGAGCGCGCGGACGTGGTCGGGTACGTCGTCGCGCTGCAGGAGGGGACGCGACGCCTCGACCGCGCGAGCGGTGAGGTCCTCCCCCAGTTCGCGTCGTACGACGCCGTCGACGATCACCCCAATGTCGGCGACGATCCGTTCGCACTCGCCGCGGAGGTCGGCGGCGTTCCAGCTGGAGCGTCGAGCTCCGAGACGCACCAGCGCGAGCTCGGCCACGGCGTCGCGGTTGATGCGGGCGATCGGCGTCGCGGCCGGGATGACCGCGACCGGGTCGGTGGGTGGCGTTGGAGGATCGAACCCGAGGCCGCGCAGCTCGTCGGTCCACCGCTGCGCGAGGTCGGCTCCGGATGCCGGCACGACCTTGTCGGGACGCGCCTCTGACCAGGCTCGGCGGTCCCATGCCCGTCGCTGGCGCGGTCCGGGCTCGTGGTCGGGGTGGTCCGCGCGCCACGCCGCTTCGTACTTGTCGACGTTGCGGTCGATCTGTGCGGCCCGGGCGCTGAACCGGCCGGCGTACGGCACGAGCTCGGTGATCTCGCCGGTGCCGGCGTCGAGGGTGTAGCCGTGCGCGGCGAGGGCGCGCCGGAACTCGGGGTCACAGGCGACGGCGGCGTGCCCGATCCCGTTGATCGCCTCGATGCTGTCGACGACACCGATGGAGTGCAGTCCGCGCCACGTGCCGTGGGCGAACACGCGAGCGTTGATCTGCAGATGGAGATGGCGGTGCGGGTCGCCGGCGCGGGAGGTGTGGTGTCTGACGACGGCTGCCTCGATCCGCTCGACCGGCACCTGCACCTGTCGGCCGCGCGGCCCGATCCGCGTCGTGGCGTGGTCGGCGACCCAGCCGATGATCTCGCCGGCGGCGCGTTCCTGGGCAGCGTCGTACGCCTCGGCAATCGCGGGGTGGACCGCGGCTGCCAGCGACCACGTCTTCGGTCCGTTGACCACGACCTCGACGAACCGGAGTCCGTGCTCGTCGCTGCGGAGCCGACCCTTGGGCGTACCGGTCTTGACGTCGTACCCGGCGACCCAGCGTTCGTAGCTGTCGCCGTCGAGCGTTCCCGCAACCTCGGCACCGCCGCCGTCCGTCGGTGTCGCGACGTAGTGGGTGGCCAGTCCGGTGCCCTCTGCCAGGTAGTAGTCGTCGACGCGTGCCCGGTCGGCCTCGACGTAGGAGCGTGCGGCGGCAGCGGCGCCGCGGTAGAACTTCACCCCGCCGTGCACTCCCCCACTCACCGCTCGTCACTGCTCGTCACTTAGCCCGCAAATGGCGCTCGGCCCGCCCCAGGGGGACGGGCCGAGCTGGTTGATCTACGGACCTTCGTAGCATGCGTGCCGCTCCGTTTCGAGGCCAATCAGGCGGTTTGGGGACCACCGGAATCCGGAACCGTCACTCGTCGTAAGTCTGGGCCGTCGGCGCACGACTTGCGATGAGTCGCGACCTCGTCGCTGCTTACGGATCAATGGCGGCTGGTCGCTGGGGACATTAGAAGGGCCCGTGGATGGGCGCGCATCGGTATGGCCCTCCGGTCGACGAGTGGATCAGCTCAGCCCGGCGTAGCGGTCGAAAAAGTCGATGAGCTTAGCCAGTACCCGTTGCTTCTTGCCTCCGTGATCATTGCCCTTCGAGAAGCGCGAGGCGGGCGGCAGGATCTTCGTGATCGCGGTGCCGGACGTCGGCACGGACCCGTCACGGAACGCCTCGGTGACAAACGCTCGCGCCTCCTCACCCTTGAGTGCTTCGGTCTTGATCAGGTCGTCCAACTCGGCGTCACGGCGCTGGGTGATGAAGGCGCGCCAGTCGTCGCCGACCTCGTCGCTGACGGACTGCGAGTCGACGAAGTCCATGATCAGGTCGCGCTTGTTTCGCAGCGTCGGGCTCGCATCGACGGCGTTCTCGATGTCGACCACCTGGCTGACGTGCTCGGTCCCATCGGCCTTCGCCTCACGCCACTTCAGGACGAGCATGAGGATGTAGTCAATGTTGACCTCGACCTGCTTGACCAGCTCGATCTCGAAGACGACGTCGTCGAGGATCGACTCCTTCTCGGGGGTCTCACGCTTGCGGTGCTTCTCCCAGAGTCCGTTGTAGACGCTGGTGTAGTTCTGCAGGTCGCGCGCGGAGAGGGTGTCGTCGCTCGCGAACTCGTCGAACGAGGTCAGGACGTTGCGCAACTTCAGGATCTTGCCGAAGAGCTCCACGAACCGCTTCTCCGCGGCTTCCCCGAACGGCGCATCACCCGGTGGGGTCGACTCGAGGAGCTGTCCCACGACCTTCTCGTAGGAATCGCGGTAATCCTTGTATGGCTTGAGCAGCACCACACCCCGGGCCTGGCTGTTGGCGAAGAGCGCGAGCGCGTCGTCGACCGCAGTCTCCAGGTTGCGGAAGCAGACGATGTTGCCGTAGGCCTTGACCGAGTTGAGGATCCGGTTGGTGCGGCTGAAGGCCTGGATCAGGCCGTGGGACTTGAGGCTCTTGTCCACCCACAAGGTGTTGAGGGTGGTCGCGTCGAAGCCGGTGAGGAACATGTTGACCACCAGCACCAGGTCGACGTCGCGCTCCTTCACGCGCTTGGCGAGGTCCTTGTAGTAGTTCTCGAACTTCGCCGACGACGTGTCGTACGACGTCCCGAAGGTCGCGTTGTAGTCACCGATCGCGTGCTCGAGGAAGTCGCGGGAGGAGCCGTCGAGCGCGTCGGCGTCCATCGCCTCGTCGCTGAGGATGCCTCCGTCCTCGACCTCTTCGTTGGCGGCGTAGCTGAAGATCGTGGCGATCTTCAACGGCTGGTATGCCGGATCGGCCGCCAGACGCGCGGCCTGCTGCTTCGCGAACTCCAGGTAGTAGGCCTTGAGTGCCGGGATCGAGGCGGTGGCGAACATCGAGTTGAAACCGCGCACCCGCTTCTCGCCCAGGGCATACCCCTGACCGCGCATGGTCTTGGTGTCGAAGTGGTCCAGGACGTAGCCGACCACCTTCGCGATGCGCTCGGGGGCCAGCAGCACCTCTTCGGTGTTGATGGCCTCCACGTCCTTGTCGGTGACGTGGTCGGCCACCCGGACCGTGTTCTGGTACGACACCCGGAAGGGCAGCACGTTCCCGTCGTTGATGGCGTCGACGATCGTGTAGGAGTGCAGCCGGTCGCCGAAAACGGCCTCGGTGGTGTCGAGCTTCGCGCCGGTCGCGTTCTCCGGGAAGATCGGCGTCCCGGTGAAGCCGAACAGGTGGTAGCGCTTGAACGCCTTGCGGATCGAGGTGCCCATGTCGCCGAACTGGCTGCGGTGGCACTCGTCGAAGATCAAGACAAGATGCCCGGAGTAGATCTGGTGGCCCTTGTTGCCGTCAATGAAGTTGGAGAGCTTCTGGATCGTGGTGACGATGATGCGGGAGTTCGGGTCCTGCAGCTGCCGCTTGAGCTCGGCCGTCGACTTCGACCCGTTGACCGAGTCCTTCTCGAACCGGTTGTACTCCAGCATCGTCTGGTAGTCGAGGTCCTTGCGGTCGACCACGAACAGCACCTTGTCGATGCCGTCCATCTTGGACGCGAGCTGGGCGGTCTTGAAGGACGTGAGGGTCTTGCCCGACCCGGTGGTGTGCCAGATGTAGCCGCCTGCGGCGGTGCTGCCGAGCTGTTTGGCGTTCGTCGAGGTGACGACGCGTTGCAGGATCCGTTCGGCGGCGACGATCTGGTAGGGCCGCATCACCAGGAGCGTGCGGGAGACGTCGAAGACGCAGTACTTGGTCAGGATGTTGAGCAGCGTGTGCTTGGCGAAGAACGTCTTGGTGAACGCAGTCAGCTCGCCGATTCGCTTGTTGCGCGCGTCGGTCCACCACGAGGTGAACTCGAACGTGTTCGACGTCTGCTTCTTGCCCCGCCGTCCGCCTTCGGACTCTGCGATCCTCCGGGCGCGGGTGGTGTTGGCGTAGTACTTCGTCTGGGTGCCGTTGGAGATGACGAACAGTTGGACGTACTCGAACAGACCGGCGTCGGCCCAGAACGATTCGCGCTGGTAGCGGCTGATCTGGTTGAACGCCTCCTTGAGCGCGACCCCGCGCCGCTTGAGTTCGACGTGCACCAGCGGTAGGCCGTTGACCAGGATCGTGACGTCGTAGCGGTGCTGCCGGGCGACGCCCGCGCCCTCACCGGTGGTCTCGTACTGGTTGATGACCTGAAGACGGTTGTTGTGGATGTTCGCCTTGTCGATCAGCCTGATGTTCTTGCTGGTGCCGTCGTCGCGGGTGAGGACCTGGATGTGGTCCTCCTGGATCTTCGCGGTCTTCTCGACGATGCCCTCGTTCTTCGAGGCCACCTTCTCGGTGAAGAACCGCTCCCACTCGGCGTCGCTGAACGTGATCCCGTTGAGAGTCTCCGGCTGCGTGCGCACGTTCGCCACCAGATCCGCGGACGAGGTGATGACCAGCCGCTCGTACGCCTGCGCCTGGAGCCGCTCGATGAAGCCCTCCTCCAGTTGCGCCTCGGACTGGTAGCCCTCTGACGTGGCCGGCTCGGGTTCGTACGTCGCCACCACGGTCGACTCGTCGGTCACGGCGATCGGTTCATAGCGGAGCGCGGAATCCGGGGCTTCGGTCATGCCGCATCCGACCTCTCGGGGAAGGTCAGGAGCCTGTCGCGGTAGTACTCGTACTGCTGGCGACGGGCAGCGATCTCGGCGGGCAGGCCGATCGACGGGCTATTGACGAGGGCATCCAACCTGTCCAGGATCGCGACGATGCGCTCCTGCTCGTCAAGCGAGGGCACCATGATGGTGGCATTCAATATGTTGCTGTTATAGAGCCGGGCGATGGTCCCGCCGTCCGTTGCGCCCCATTGAATAACCCCGTACCAGTGTCTGAGGTAAGCGTCGGTCACGACCGACTCATCGTGTTCCAACCAAACGATGTTCGAGTCCTGAAAGTACGCGTCACGGCCGTCATACACCACCACGCGCCCGATGGTTCCCGATGCTGAGACGAGAACGGCGCCGGGCCGGGGAAACGGGAAACGCGCTCGGTAATCCTCGAAGACTTCTCGCTCGATAAAGGAGTTAGGTGTCCTTCCAAAGGTGCCGATCTTGTAGAAAGGGATTTCGCCAGTGGACGACGTCTCGTGCTTGAAGATGCGCTTGCACATCGCAACACGTCCGATGTCGCCCAAAGTCATCGATTGATGCCGAGCATCCTTGAGAAGCGCGTCGCGGTAGAACTCGTACTGACAGGAGCGCGCATTCAACTCTGCTTGCAGCTCCGCTTGCAGTCTTTCCATGTTGTCGAGAATCGAGACGATCTCGCGCTGGACTGCGAGGGGCGGGACCGGGATCTGGATGCGTGCAATGTCGGCCGCTTTGATGTCCTTGACCTTGGTGCCACTGACGAACCTGCGCTTCTGAATCTCGAATCGCTCGGTCTGGAAGTAGTAGGCGGCGTACATCGGGTCGAGCGAGTGCTTGAACACGCACGCGTGACCACCGATGGCGATGTCGGTGTCCCCCAACCACGCGACTGCCGTGCAGACGTCCTCAACGTTCTCACTGGTGGTCGTCACCACCAAGTCACCTGGGGCGGCCTTCTTCAAGGTCGCCGCCAGGGTCGGCGTGATGAACGACTTCGTCGTCGTGGTCGAGGTGCCGTAGAACGTGTAGATCTGTCCGTAGTGGATGCACGGAAAGCCGTCCTCCACGAAATCCTTCTTCTGGAGACCGCTCCCGCGCAGGAACGTCCCGACGTCGCCGAGCGCTCGGAACTCGACGCCGTCGGGACAGAACTCCGAGATCAGGTCGTCGATGCGGCTCACGCCTGCGCCTCCAACTCGGCGACGATCGCGTCGATTTCGGTGCGCAGCTTGGTCTGGCGCTCGACGATCCGGGCGATCTCGGTGTTCAGTTCGGCGATGTCGACGGCGACCTGGGTGTCCTCGGCCTCGACATAGGAGCTGACCGCGATGTTGTAGTTGTTCTCCGCGATCGTGGCGTGGTCGACGAGCGTCGCGAAGTGGGCGACGTCCTCGCGGGCCGTGAAGGCGTCCAGGATCTTCTGCTGGTGCTCGTCGGTGAGCTTGTTCTTGTTGCCCTGGCGGGCGAACTCCGCCGAGGCGTCGACGAAAAGCACCTTGTTGTCGGTCTTCGACTTCTTCAAAACGATCACGCAGGTGGCTATCGTGGTGCCGAAGAAGAGATCCGGAGGCAACTGGATCACCGCGTCGACGTAGTTGTTATCGATGAGGTACTTGCGGATCTTCTGCTCTGCGCCACCGCGGTAGAGCACGCCGGGGAACTCGACGATCGCCGCCGTGCCATCGACGGCGAGCCAGTGCAGCATGTGCATCGTGAAAGCCAGGTCGGCCTTCGACTTCGGGGCCAGCACACCGGCCGGGGCGAAGCGCTCGTCGTTGATCAGCAGCGGGTTCGCGTCGCCCTCCCACCTGATCGAATAGGGCGGGTTGGACACGATCGCTTCGAACGGCTCGTCGTCCCAGTGGGCCGGGTCGATCAGCGTGTCGCCGTGGGCGATGTCGAACTGCTCGTAGTTGACGTCGTGCAGGAACATGTTGATCCGGCACAGGTTGTAGGTGGTCAGGTTGATCTCCTGACCGAAGAAGCCCCTGCGGACCCCGCCGGGCAACACCTTGTTGAACTGCAGCAGCAGGGACCCGGAGCCGCACGCGGGGTCGTACACCTTGTTGACCTCGGTCTTGCCGACCACGGTGATCCGCGCCAGGAGTTCGGAGACCTCCTGGGGTGTGTAGTACTCGCCGCCGGACTTGCCGGCGTTGGCGGCGTACATGCCCATCAGATATTCGTAGGCGTCGCCGAAGGCGTCGATGGTGTTGTGAGTGAAGCCGTCGTTGCCGAAGTCGAGGTCGCCGATCGCGTCGAGCAGCTTGACCAGCTTCTCGTTGCGCTTGGCCACCGTCGGGCCGAGCTTGCCGCTGTTGACGTCGAGGTCGGCGAAGAGGCCCTTGATGTCGTCCTCGGAACCGGCGCCCACTGCCGAGGCCTCGATGTTGGTAAAGACCCGCGAAAGGGTCTCGTTGAGGTTCTCATCGGTGCGGGCGCGCTCGCGGACGTTGGCGAAGAGGTCCTGAGGAAGGATGTAGAGGCCCTTCTCCTTGACCGTCTCCTCGCGGCCGAACTCCGCGTTGGCGTTCGGTAGACGGCGGTAGTCGAAGTCGGCGTCCCCGGCCTTGCGCTCGGCCTCGTTGAGGTAGGCGGTGAGGTTCTCGGAGATGAACCGGTAGAACAGGATCCCCAGGACGTACGTCTTGAAGTCCCAGCCGTCGACGCTGCCACGCATGTCGTTGGCGATCCGCCAGATGGTCTTGTGGAGCTCTGCGCGCTCGATTTCCTTGGTGGTGCTGGTCATGCCACTTCCTCTATGAGCGCGGTGAGGTCTTCGGCGGCGAGCTTGGCGTCCGGGTCGGCGCAGCCGTCGGTGAAGACCAAGCCTTCGGATTCCAGGACAGTTTGAGGGTCACGGGTGTCATCAGGGTCAGTCCAGGCAAACCCTTCAGCGATGCGGCCGTCCCAGGTGAGGACCCGGTACGGATGGGCACACAAGGTGCACTTGGAGACGTGGTTGGCCACAGCTTGAGCCGACGTCCCGATCGCCTCACCGAGATAGTAGTAGCCCGTCCACCTGCCCTCGGGGATCAGGCTGAGGATCTCGTGGGCCACCGACCAGTCGAAGCCCTGCTCCTGCTTGAACTGGACGCGGTAGTCAGCCAGGACCTCAGGTGACAACGAGGGCCGCTTCCAGAGGCGGACGGCCTGCTGCGCGAGCCTCTCAGCGCGCTTGACGATCTCGGTCTCGTTCCAGGTGTCGAGCTCGGCGAGATCCTTATTCAGCTGGAGGTGGCTGTCCTTGAAGCCCCCGGCCATGTCGCGCTTGTCGATGAACGGTTTGTCCGACAGCTCGGGGTTGTAGCCGGTCAAAGTCAGGTTGCCGAGCGTGTGCAGCAAGCGAGACTGGACGTCCCGCCAGTCGGCGCCCAGCATCGCCTGCCAGGCGGGCGAGAGCTTCTCGTTCTGCGGCATGACGTGCTCGATGGAGTAGTCGCCGATGCTGATCGGTTCCTTGTGGCTGTCGTTCTCCATCTTGGTGAAGAAATACGGGGCACGCTGAAGCCCGTAGAGGTTTTCGTCGCGCAGATGCTTCGCGAACTCCTCGTCGTCGGGGAAGCGCTTGTAGCTGTCGAGTGTCAGGAAACGTCCCCAGATGGCCTCGACATACGCCCCAGGGACCATCTGGCTGGCGAGCGCCGCGAAGGTGCTGCGCAGTGAGTTGGTGGGCACTCGGCAGATGGTGCGCCGGAAGAGGTAGGAGATGACAGCGTCGAGCAGCTGTGAGAACTCAATCGTGGTGAGCTTCTGGGCTTCGTAGTCCTCGTAAACGCGCAGCAGGAATGGGTAGACCACGACGGCCTTGAGTTGCTCCAACTCCACGAACCGCATCGCGAGCTGGGGGTTGGTCTCCTTGCCCAAGGCCATCTTGACGAAGTAGGCCGAGGTACGGCTGAGGTCGATCACGACGTCTTCGCAGCTGACGCCGATGAGCGCCTGGCTGTCGACGTACACCTTGAAGGCGTCGTAGATGTCTTCAAGCCGCGGGATCGTGCCTGTCCGGACGGTCAGGAAGTGTCGGACGAACTCGTCGAAGCGGCGCTCATTCGTGCCTTTGAACGCCTGCTCCATCGGGAACCAGTAACCCTCGTACAGATGAGTCTGATGGCTCGGCTCAAGGTCCATGAGCACGAAGTTGCGGATGAGGTCGGCCTGCGAGAGCTTCTTGCCGGTCGAGTTCATCGCCTCGAAGACGAGCTGCGGGTTGTCGACGCCGCGCGCGAGGTGGACGTCGACGACCACCAGCTTGCTGATGCCCTTGCACACAGCCGCCAGATCGGTCTTCGGATCCTTGAGCTTGGCGACGAAGTACTGGTAGTTCGCAATCACGCGCGAACGGTTGTCCGAGGGCAGCGGGTCCTTGCGCACCACGGCCTTCAGCGCTTCATTGTCGCTCTGGGACAGGATCAGCTTGAAGAACTTGTCGCCGCTCTCGTACTCGTTCGTGAGCCACAGGCCGCGGATCTTGCGGGGAGCGAAGCCGTCGACTGGCTCCTGTTCCGCGGCTGGGAGGCCGTCGAGGTGAGCAGCGATCGCGGCGAGAAGCAAGGTCACCGTGGTGGTGCGCTGCTGGCCGTCGATGATCAGGGCCGGCTCGGCCTGCGCGATGTTGCCCTGGGCCTTCTCGACGTACACGATCGAGCCGGTGAAGTGGGCGCCGATGGTGTCGCTGCTGCCCGCGCGGACGATGTCCTTCCAGAGCTGCTCGCATTCACTGGGATCCCAGGAGTAGACCCGCTGGTAGATCGGCACCACGAACTGGGTCGCCTTCTTCAACAGATCGAGCAGGTTGGCGTCGACGGCTTTCACAGCGGCCATCCTGCCGTCTACCTCTGACCAATGGGTCCGGTCCCCCTGATCGACACGGGAGCGGATACGCAGATCAAGGCCCCGGACTGCGCCGGCCTACGTTCGGCCCAAGTGGTGACAGAAGCGGCCAGAACTGGGCGCTCACTGTTCCTCGTATGTTCCTCATCCGCTGATGTGGGAACAAAACAGGCCTCTGACCTGCGGAAACGGGGTGGGCGATACTGGGTTCGAACCAGTGACCTCTTCGGTGTGAACGAAGCGCGCTACCACTGCGCCAATCGCCCCTCTACTGCGGTCGCAGACTCTAACGTATGCGCCGCCACCGTTCACATCCCGGCCCCCATCGTCGAGCCCGAGGACTGCCGGCGACGAGCCCTCACGACCGCCCCGCAGAAAAAATTCTTCTCACGAGGCAACCAAACCGGCGTCTGTCGCGTCAGACCTCCTTGAGACCATCGTCTCGTCCTCAGACACCAGGACCTCGGACAAGGATCGTCATGACGCAGCCCGTCACCCCAGCAGTGACACAGGACATCACCCTGCACTGCCTCGACGAGCGCGGCGACGTCGCGTTCGTCGCGTCGTTCGGCTACGGCCCCGGCGACCCGTACGCCGTGTGGCTGACCTTCCACATCCCCGGTGGCGACGTGAGCTGGGCGGTGGCCCGCTCGCTGATCGTCCGGGGCCTCACCGAGCCGGTGGGCGACGGCGACATCCGGCTGCGGCCCGCGATCGACGACGAGGGGCACGCCGTGGTCGTGTTCGACTTCCACTCCCCCAGCGGCAGGCTGCTCACGCAGGCCCGCACCGCCGAGCTGCACACGTTCCTGGGCCAGACCCGCGCGGTCGTGCCGTTCGGACAGGAGAGCGCCAGGCTGGATCTCGACGGCCTGGTCGACGCCCTGCTCGTGCCCTCAGAGGCCGAGTAGCTCCGGCTCCCGCCGGCGCCAGGTGGCCAGCGCGTCGCGCGTCACCGGACCGGGCGCCTCGAGCTCGACCCCGTCCCACCGGCTCACGCCCTGGACGTCACGCGTGGTCGACGCCAGGAAGATCTCGCTCGCGGCCGCCACGACCTCCAGCGGCTCGTCGACCTCCCGACCGCCGTACCACTCGAGGATGAGCGCCCGCGTCACCCCGGCCAGGCACCCGCTGGCCAGCGTCGGCGTCCGCAGCTCGCCGTCGACGACGTAGAAGACGTTGGACCCCGTGCCCTCGCACAGGTGGCCCTGGAGGTTGGCGAACACCGCCTCCGTCGCACCGCGGCGCTTGGCCTCGGCCAGCGCGATGACGTTCTCCGCGTACGACGTGGTCTTGAGGCCCGCGGTCGCGCCCCGCTCGTTGCGCGGCCAGGGCACCGTCGCCACCGTCGTCGTCGGCGCAGCGGGGTCCATGGGCGCCGCGACCACGACGATGGTGGGCGGATGGTCGCCGCGCCCCGACCCCAGTGGCGCCGGCCCGCCCGTCACCGTGATCCGGACCCGGCCCAGTGGCAGGTCCTGCCCCTCCACCGTGGCCCGCACCCCACGCCGTACGGCGTCCAGGTCGACCTCCGGCAGCCCCAGCCCGGCCGCGGAGCGCTGGAGGCGCGCCAGGTGCCGCTCGAGGGCGAAGGGCAGCCCGTCGACGACCTTGATCGCCTCGAACACCCCGTCCCCCACCGTGAACCCGTGGTCCACGACCGGCACGGCCGGTCCCGTCGGGTCGGACAGCAAGTCTCCGTCGATCCAAGCGCGCATCCGGCCACTCTAGGAGGCCGACCACGCGCTCCGGAGCAGCCCGTGCGCGACACACGGCGAGGCCGGTTTGGGACCGCCGCGAACCATCGGGTACGGTTCTCACGCACATCAGGTCCGACCGCAAGGTGGGAGCAGATGAGCGTGCGGACATAGCTCAGTTGGTAGAGCGCAACCTTGCCAAGGTTGAGGTCGCGAGTTCGAGTCTCGTTGTCCGCTCGGAGTAGGTCGTTGGAGGCCTGGCCGTCACGGTGGGTTGGCCGAGAGGCGAGGCAACGGACTGCAAATCCGTGTACACGGGTTCAAATCCCGTACCCACCTCCACAACTTCACAGCGGGCGATTGGCGCAGTGGTAGCGCGCTTCCCTGACACGGAAGAGGTCACTGGTTCAAACCCAGTATCGCCCACCAGCAAGATATAGCCCCTGACCTGCGGAAACGCAGATCAGGGGCTTCTGTCATCTCGGACGCGTGGCCAATGTGTGTCCCATGATGAGAGTCGTGGTCTGAAGACCAGAAAGCCTCGCCAGCCGAGTTTGAGGCCCCTCAGGCCTGCCGGCCGTCGTACTCCTGCTGGCTCGTCTCGATCTGGGGATTGTGGGCAACCGCCCACTCCGCGAGGCGGACGGCCGGGTCGATGAGGGTGCGTCCGGCGTCAGTCAGCTCGTACTCCACCCGCGGGGGCACCTCGGCGAAGACGGTCCGACTCACGAGTCCGTCGCGCTCGAGGTTGCGCAGGGTGCGGGTGAGCATCCGCTGGCTAATGCCCGGAATGCGTTGCTGCAACGCGGTGAACCGCATCCGCTCGCCCTCGAGCGTGGCAACGACCAGGAGCGTCCACTTGTCGCCGATCCGGTCAAGGATCCCGCGGATCGCCTTGCCTCCGTCACCCCGAATGAGGCAGGACCTCTGGTACGTCGACATCCGTTCCCCGCTGCACTCGACTGTGGCCAAGGCACACCGATGTGCCTTTTGTAGAGGGTAAGCCAGTACCCAACAATGCTGTTACTTACTGGTCGTAACCATAGGAGTCACCATGGAGATCGCGTACTGGATCGTGGCGGGCCTACTGTCCCTCATGTACGTCTACTCGGGTGGGATCAAGCTGGCACAGAGCCAGGAAAAGCTTGCGCCGATGATGGCCTGGGCCGGCACCACGGTGCCGATGGTCGGCGTCCGCGCCATCGGCCTGGTCGAGCTGCTCGGTGCCGCGGGACTGATCGTGCCGCCGGCCACCGACATCGCCCCGATCCTCGCCCTCGCCGCTGCCGTCGGCCTGCTCGTACTGCAGCTGCTCGCCAGCGGGTTCCACCTCTCCCGCCGGGAGACCAACGACATCTGGCTCAACGCGGTCCTCGCCGTCGCCGCGGCCGTGACCGTCTGGCTGGCCGCCGCCCTCTGGACCTGACCGTGGCGCCGGATCAGGCCTGACCAGGCGCTCGCCTCAGGCCGCCCGCTTCACACAGGCGGCGGCGGCTCGACGTGAGCGCGCTCAGCACGAGCCGCGTAGAGATCGTGGATCAGCGCGCGAGAGCGCTGGCGCCAGTCGGCGCCCTCGAAGTAGGTGACCGGGACCACGTAGACGAGGTCGCCACCGCGGCGGTGCGAGATCTTGACCGCGTCCGCGTCGCCCACCTCCAGGTAGTTGAACACGTCGTTGCCCTTCACGGCTGTGTGGTGCAGGGTGATCCATCGCCGCCAGGCTGGTTCAACCTGCAGTTCGTCCCATGCCTGGTCGAAGGCGTCCGGCAGGTCGTCTGGGATCCGTCGACTCAGCCAGGCGACGTTGATTCCCGAGTTGATCCACTCGTCGTGACCGCTCATCTGCTCATCATCACGCTTGACGGCACGAGCCGGTCGATGTGACCGCCATCACGTGACGCGGGCCACGTCGAAGGGTGGGGTCGGCGCGCCCCGGGCGGCGTTTTAGGTTGGGCTCTTAATTCCCTCAACCTAAGGAGACCCATGCGCCGTACGCTCCCCCGCTCGACCCGCGTCGCCGTCGCCGGCATCGCCTCGCTCGCCCTGTTCGGGCTGACCGCGTGCTCGGACGACTCGGACTCCGACAACGCGTCCGACACGTCGTCGGAGTCGCCGAGCGAGACCGAGAGTGAGAGCGAGGCCCCGACCGAGGAGCCGACGGTCTCGGAGGACGACGAGAGCGCGGCCTCAGGGTCCCAGCCGGAGTGGGCCAACCCGGTGACGACGCCGGGCGAGAAGATCACCACGATCGAGGCCGGGGACATGACGGTCGACGTCTACCAGGTGGGCACGACCAAGGCGACCAAGACCGGCCAGTTCGTCGACCCCGACACCAACAAGCCGCTGCTCGCGGTGGGCGACGAGATCGTGTTCGTCAACTACGTCGCCACCAACAACGGCGACGACATCGACCTCGGCTCGAGCGGCGTGAGCGTGGAAGCCCGCTACGACGACTGGCCCTACATGCAGGGCATGGACTCGGTCGTGGACGACGCGCTGTTCGAGGCGCAGGAGGTCAACGACGGCGCCTTCGCGCCCGGCTCCTACGTCGACCCGCCGGTCTACACCTTCGGGTCCGGGCAGGTCATCTCGTTCGGCGAGAACTTCATCTACCAGAAGGGCTCGCCCATCACCTTCGAGGTGTCGGTGACTCCCGTGGACGCCGAGGGCGAGCTGCTGCACGACGAGCGGATCGAGGCCGAGGGCGCCGCGACCATCTCGTAGGGGTCCGAGGACGGGCGCGGTGGTTTCGAGGCTCGCTGCGCTCGCACCTCAACCAGCGAAAGGGTGCGGGCGCGGCGGTTTCGAGGCTCGCTGCGCTCGCACCTCAACCACCGAAAAGCTGCGCTCGCACCTCAACCACCGAAAAGCTGCGCTCGCACCTCAACCGGCGCGAGGAGCCCGCTCAGGTGCGGCGGACCCGACCTGCCAGCAGGTAGGCGATCGGGCCGAAGGGCTGCACCGCAAAGGACAGCGCCCACAGGGGCTTGGGTCCCCGGACCTGGTCGGCAGGACGGGACGCCAGGTCGCGTGATGCCGCGGTGGTCAGGACCACCTCGACGAGGCTGGCCGCGACGATGATGCGTCGCTGGCGCCGGGTGAGGTCGGACCACTTCTTCTTCGCCACCCCCCGAGCCTAGGCCGCGCCACCCCTGACACGGGCACACGGGTGGGCCGGTGCGCAGTTCGGCGTGAGCGCGCCGGGAGGAGTGAACCGGCGCCTCCGAGGGAAGACAGTGGGGGCATCATCCCGATCCCTGGCAGAGACGAGAAGCCGATGGACCAGCAGCAGACCTCCTGGGCAGTGACCAGGGACGGCGTCCGGCACCAGCTCACCCTGAGCGCCGAGGGTCTGAGCCTGCGCGAGTCCGACGGCGAGGGGGTCGCCCACTACTCCTGGGCGGAGGTGCCGCTGGTCGTGCTCCCGACCCCGCTCGCCGTCGAGCTGCACACCCAGCACGCCGGGGTGATCACCCTCGCCGTGCACGCAGGCGTGATCCAGCGCGAGCTGCGCGAGACCCTGCGCGAGCTCGGGGTGGACGTCCGCACGCCGCCGACGCCCGTCGCCTCGTTGCCGGATCCGGACGACCGCGTGACCCCGCGGCGCCCGAAGTACGTCGACGGGGCGGGGTACCTGGCGCTCGGCCTGGTCATCAACGTGATCGGGGTGCTCATGCTCCTGGCCTCCTCGAACGCCCAGACCAGCGAAGCGGGCGATGGCATCACGCCCGGGTACGTCATCGCGTGGCTGACGCTGGGCGTCGGCTCGCTCGTCTCGAGCATCGGGGTCATCGCCATCGGCGTCACCATCGGGCTGCGGCGGGCGGTCGACCTCCTGGGTCCCCCCTCGCAGTGGGGGGCACGGCGGTAGGCGTCGCTCGACCCGAGCTCTGACACCCCCACTATCGGCCGGGTCAGGGGCGGGTGACGTCCCCGAGGTCGAGTCGGAAGCGCTTGCCGGTGACGGCCACGGGGATCAGCTCGACGACGTCGTACTTGGGCGTGGAGACCCACGGCCGGCCGGCCAGGTCGTCGGCACGGCCCTGCTCGTCCTCCTCGAGCCGGCGCAGGACCCCGCGGGCCACGACGGACCAGGCGCCCTCGAGGTCGTGCCAGTCGATCTCGAAGGCGACGTCGCTCTGCAGCGCAGCGGCCAGCAGCTTGTTGCCCGACGCCGTGCGGAAGAGCAGGCTGCGGTTGTCGACGAGGTAGTTGATCGGGACGATGTGGACCTCGTCGACCAGGCGGTAGGCCAGGCGGCCGAACTCCTCGAGCTCGAGCAGCTCCCAGCACTCCTCGAGCGTCAGGTCCTCGACCGGATCGTGGACGGACTGTGCGGTCATCATGGTGCTCACCTCGTTCCGCGGGGCCGACGGGCAGCTGCGCGTCGTGGTCACGATCCTGGTACTCCCGAGGCGGCAGCAGGAGGGTCCTTGGTCCCGTCGCCTACGGACCTCAGGCCGCACCCCACACCCGAGCAGGGGACCCGCTGACCTGGCGGTCGTCTAGACCCGGTCCCGGGCCATGGTTAGGCTCGTGAAGTCCAGGGAATGGACCTGTCGACCAAATCCGGTGCACCCGGATACAGGACAGAGGTTGTCGAACGAGGACGGTCCGGATGCCGCTTTCACTGCCACGAGAGACCGGCGGGCCGGTGCGTCTCGCGATCGTCACCGACGAGGACGTTGTCTACCGGGGCCTGTCCTCCGTGGTGGTGGAGATGGGCGCGCCGACCCAGCTGCTCGGCCGCACCGTGGATCTCACCGCCGACCCCGGCGTCGACGTCGTGCTGTACGACGTCGCCCGCCTCAGCAGCGGCAGCGCCGACGAGCTCGAGTGGCTGGTCAAGGAGTCCCACGCCGCCGTGGTGGCGATCGCCCGGGACCTGCGCCCGGACCTGGCCAGCCACGCCCTCGAGAAGGGCGTCGACGGGGTCATCTCGATGTCGGCCGGCGCCGAGGAGATCATCCGGGCGATCGAGGCGGCCGCGGCCGGCGACCTCGCCGGCGACAACTCCCCCGAGGCCGCCGACTACACCGGCAACCCGAGCCGGCTCGGAGTCGCCGAGGGCCTCTCGCCGCGCGAGGTCGAGGTGATGGGGCTGATCACCCAGGGCCTCGGCAACGACGACATCGCCCGACGGCTCTACCTGAGCATCAACTCGGTGAAGACCTACATCCGCTCGGCCTACCGCAAGACCGGCGTCACCAGCCGTAGCCAGGCCATCGCGTGGGCGGTGCAGCACGGCTTCGCGCTCGACGATGTGCGCGATGCCCCCGCGCAGGGCACCGACGAGTCGTAGGGTCGCCCTGCTCCCTGGGCCCGTCGCCGGGCGCGACTCGATCTTGAGCCACTCTTGAGTGAGAAGCGCTGCGCGCCGGCCATGTTGCGACATACCGTGACCACGTCGTATCGGACGGGTCGGGTGATCTGCGAACACGCCGCACTCTGCGTCGCATACGTCCGAGACCACCGCTCCGCCTACTAGTAAGAGGCGGACCGGTGGTCTCGTCAGCACGCTACACCGCGCTCGGAATTCCTCCGTAGTCCGAACAATCACCCGCCAGGATGAGGCGTACGCCACACCCACCGGAGTACGTTGGTAGCGTCGGCGGTCTCGAGAGTTAGGGCTTACGCAGCCCATTCGGGAGGACTGCACCTCGAAAGAGACCGCCGACGCCAACCCTCATCCCGGGCCTCCCGCCGGATGACCACCCCCGAGGTAGCGACTCGCCCGTGGAGGTGTGGCCGCTCGTCGGCTAATCTGGTGACGCCGGACCGCTGGCGACCCGAGACGCCGGCGGTTCGGTCTTCTCATGCCCTGCCAGGGCCGCGGCCGTCTAGCCCGGGGTCAGCCACGCCGCGGGCACCCACTCCTCGACGAGCTGCCAGGCGTCGGGGCGCAGCTGCGCCAGGTAGGCCACCCGACCCTCCCAGCCCGCCTCGGCCTGGCGCCACTCCACCAGCAGGCCCGGACGCTGCACGCCATGGCGGTCCAGGGCATCGGAGACCCAGCAGTGACGCGCGGGGCACTCCTGGCTCCGGTGGGCAGCCTCAGGATCTGCGGGTGCGCCCGGGCGCACCCGCTCCGAGAGCGGCACCCCGCTGCCCTGCTTTGCCCAGCCGCCACCCATGCCTCGATGGTCTCACAGGTTCGAACACACGTTCGATGTGAGGCCTCAGTCGGAGGCCGTCTCCTCGTGGTGGGTGCCGGGGCGCGGCGCCCAGGGCAGCTCCTTGGCCGGGCGTACGACGATCAGCCGGTCGCCGCGGGCCAGCTGGGTGACGACCGGGTCGAAGTAGCGGTAGACCTTCTCGTCACGCACGACCGAGATCACCTGGTCCGGCAGCTGTTGAGGCTGCTTGCCGACCTCGCTGACCAGCAGGTCGCGCTCGGCCACCTCGAGGCCCTCGCCGTAGGTGAGCAGGTCCTCCATGACCGAGCCCAGCGTCGGCGACAGCGACGAGAGTCCGAGCAGCCGGCCGACGGCGTCGGAGGAGGTGATGACGGAGTTGGCGCCGGACTGGCGCATCAGGGGGGCGTTCTCCTGCTCCTTGACCGCCGCGACGATCCAGGCATCGGGGTTGAGCTGACGGACGGTCAGCGCGGAGAGGACGTTGGAGTCGTCGCGGTTGGTGGTGATGATGATCTGGTCGGCCTCCCCCACTCCGGCGCGGCGCAGCACCTCACGACGCGTGGCGTCGCCGGAGACGACCGCCAGTCCGTCGGCGTGCGCGTCGGCGAGCGCGGTCGGGCTCGGATCGACGATCACGATCGCCTCGCGGTTCTGGCCGTTGTTGACCAGGGTGTCCACGGCGCTCCTGCCCTTCGTGCCGTAGCCGACGACGACGACGTGGTGACCCATGTTCTTCCTCCAGCGAGAGACCCGGAACATCTCCCGGCCCTGCGACGCCAGCACCTCGAGGGTGGTGCCGATCAACAGGACCAGGAAGGCGATGCGGGCGGGGGTGATGATGAACGCGTTGACGAGTCGAGCGCCGTCGGTGACGGGGGCGATGTCGCCGTACCCGGTGGTGCTGAGCGTGACGGTCGTGTAGTAGATCGCATCGATGAGGCTGATCTCGTTGTTCGGGTCGTTGCCGTCGACGTAGCCCTTGCGGTCGAGGTAGACGAGCAGCACGGTGCCGGCGAGGATCCCGAGCGCGGCGAGCAGCCGGCGGCCGAGCTCCCACCAGGGGGAGCGGACGACCTCGGGCAGTGCGATGCGTCCACGGAAGGCGCTGCCAGCCTGGTCCCCCGTCACGTCCACCACACGGCGAATCTAGTGGACGCCCCGCACCGATCCGGTCAGGACCGGTCCTTCGTCATGCGGTTGCGCAGTCGGTTCACCAGCTCGAGGCGCGCGTGGGCGGTGCCCTTCTGCGGAAACACGGTGTCGAACGCGGCGTTGACGGCCGCGCCGATGAGCACGGCCAGCGCCAGGATGTAGAGCCACAGGAGCACCGCGATGGGCGCCGCGAGCGGCCCGTAGATCGACGTGGAGTCGGCAGCGGTCACGGTGAGCACCCAGCGCAGGACGTAGGAGCCCACGATCCACGCGACCAGCGAGAACGTCGCGCCCGGGAGGTTGAAGCTCCAGTTGGTCCGCACCGGCACCGACAGGTGGTAGAGCGTGGCGAGGAAGCAGACGCAGACCGCCACGACGACCGGCCAGTAGAAGCCCATCACGAACTGCGCGCTGTCGGGCAGGGCCTCTCTGACCAGCTTGGGTCCGGCCACCACCAGAGGGATCGAGACCGCGCCGGTGATCAGGGCGAGGATGTAGAGCACGAAGGACAACGCCCGGGTCTTGATGATCCCGCGGTGCCCACCGAGCCCGTGCATGATCGTGATGGTGTCGATGAAGACGTTGAGCGCGCGCGAGCCCGACCAGAGGGCGAGCACGAAGCCGAGCGAGACCACGTCGAAGCGGCCGGTCTCGAGCTCCTCCATGGTGCGGACGACGATCTGGTTGACGGCGCTGTCGGTGAGGAACGACGACGACAGGTCGACCACGGCCTGGCGGACGTCCTCGACCTGGGCGGTGGTGAAGCGGTCCGAGACGTAGCCGATGGCACCGGCGAGCGCGAAGATCAGCGGGGGCACCGACAGCACCGCGAAGAACGCCGCCTCGGCGGCCAGGCCGGTCACGCGGTAGCGCAGGCAGGCGCTCACGGTGGTGACCACGAGGCGCCAGAGGGTCTCGCCGCCGTGGCGCGCGACGGTCCTGGCCCGGCCCGGTGAGGCGGTGTCCTGGGTGTCCGCCGCCATGGCTCTACGGTAGTCGTATGGCACCCCCGGACCCGCCAACCCCGACGCGCCGCGAGGTGCGCGTCACGACCAACCAGGCGCCTCCGCTCGTCGGTCACAACGTCGTCACGGCCGACGCCGCGCTCACCGAGGCGGTGCTCCGCCACTCCGGCCCCGAGGTCCTGGAGGACCTGGTGGCCCTGGGCGCCGAGGCCGGCACCGCAGAGGCGCGCGAGCACGGTCAGCTCGCCAACGAGCACCACCCGGTGCTCACGCCGTACGACCGGTACGGCGAGCGGATCGACGAGGTCGTCTTCCACCCCTCGTGGCACTGGCTGATGGAGCGCGCGGTGGGCCACGGCCTCGCCGCGACGCCATGGGAGCAGCAGGAGGCCGGCAGCCCGCACGCGCATGTGCGCCGGGCCGCGGGCTTCATGGCGTGGTCGCACACGGAGCCCGGTCACGGCTGCCCCATCTCCATGACGTACGCCGCCGTGCCCGCGCTCCGCGCCGACGACGCGGTCGCGAAGGAGTGGACGCCCCTGCTGGCGTCGACGACGTACGACCCGGGCCTGCGGCCGATCGCGCAGAAGCGCGGCGCGCTCGTCGGCATGGGCATGACCGAGAAGCAGGGCGGCTCCGACGTGCGGGCCAACGTGACCGTGGCGCGGCCGACCGCAGTGGACGGCGAGTACACGCTGCACGGGCACAAGTGGTTCACCTCCGCGCCGATGAACGACCTGTTCCTGGTGCTGGCGCAGGCCGACGGGGGCCTCACCTGCTTCGTGCTCCCCCGCGTCCTGCCCGACGGCACCCGCAACCAGCTGGACGTCGTCCGGCTCAAGGACAAGCTGGGCAACCGCTCCAACGCCTCCTCGGAGCTGGAGTTCGACGGCACGCTCGCCCGCCGGCTCGGCGACGAGGGACGCGGGGTGCGCACCATCATCGAGATGGTGGCCGCCACCCGGCTCGACTGCGTGCTGGGGTCGGCGTCGCTGATGCGGCGTGCGGTCTCCGAGGCCTCGTGGCACGCCGCGCACCGCTCGGCGTTCGGCTCGCTGCTGGTTGACAAGCCGCTCATGCAGAACGTCCTGGCCGACCTGGCCGTGGAGTCCGAGGCCGCGACGGCGCTCGCGTTGCGGCTCGCATCGGCGGTCGACCGGCGCGACGACCCGCACGAGGCGGCGCTGCGGCGGATCGCGCTGCCGCTCGCGAAGCTCTGGGTCTGCAAGCGCACGCCCGCCCACGTGGCGGAGGCGCTGGAGTGCCTCGGCGGCAACGGCTACGTCGAGGAGTCGGTGCTGCCGCTGCTCTACCGCGAGGCGCCGCTCAACTCGGTCTGGGAGGGCTCGGGCAACGTCAACGCGCTCGACGTTCTCCGGGCCCTCGCGCGTGAGCCGGAGGCGCTGGCCGCCTGGATCACCGAGGTCGGCCAGGCCCGGGGCGCCGACGCACGCCTCGACCGCGCCGTCGACGACACCCTGGCCATGCTCGGGGAGTCCGCGTCCCTCGAGGTCGGCGCCCGCCGCCTCGCCGCCCGCATGGCCCTGTGCCTGCAGGGCTCGCTGCTCGTGCGCTTCGCGCCGCCCGAGGTCGCCGACGTCTTCTGCGCCTCGCGCCTCGGCTCGTCGTACGACGGGGTCTACGGCGCGCTGGCCTCCGGCGACCTGCGCGCCATCGTCGACCGCGCCCTGCCCACCGACCGCTGACCCGTCAGAAAGTTTCTGACGGGTCAGCGGTGGGGCGGGCTAGGACAGGACCAGTCCGGGGTAGAGCGGGTGCTTGTCGAGCATCTCGGCGGAGGCGTCCCTGACCTTGTCGGCGATGCCGTCGCCGAGGACGTAGGACGCCTTCGACGGGCCGCCGGCCTTGGTGGTGCCGGGCTGGGTGTGCTGCAGGACGTGGACGATCAGCTCGGCCACCTGGTCGAACTCGTCGTGGCCGAAGCCGCGGGTCGTGAGCGCGGGGGTGCCCAGGCGGATGCCGGAGGTGTACCAGGCGCCGTTGGGATCCGAGGGCACCGAGTTGCGGTTGGTGACGATGCCCGCGTCGAGCAGCGCCGACTCGGCCTGGCGGCCGGTGAGGCCGAAGCCGGAGACGTCGAGCAGCACCAGGTGGTTGTCGGTGCCGCCGGTGACGAGCCGGGCGTCGCGCTTGAGGAAGCCCTCGGCCAGGGACTTCGCGTTGTCCGCGACCTGCTGGGCGTAGGTCTGGAACGACGGCTGGCGCGCCTCCGCCAGCGCGACCGCCTTCGCCGCCATGACGTGCGACAGCGGGCCCCCGAGCACCATCGGGCACCCGCGGTCGACCGAGGATGCGTACTCCTCGGTGGCCAGCACCATCCCGCCGCGCGGGCCGCGCAGACTCTTGTGGGTCGTGGTCGTCACGACGTGCGCGTGCGGGACCGGGTCCTCGTCGCCGGTGAAGACCTTGCCGGCCACCAGCCCGGCGAAGTGGGCCATGTCGACCATGAGCGTGGCGCCGACCTCGTCGGCGATCTCGCGCATCTTGGCGAAGTTCACCCGCCGCGGGTACGCCGAGTAGCCGGCCACCAGGATCAGCGGCTTGAACTCGCGAGCCTTGGCCGCGACGACGTCGTAGTCGAGCAGCCCGGTCTCCGGGTCGGTGCCGTACTGCTGCTGGTGGAACATCTTGCCGCTGATGTTGGGACGGAAGCCGTGGGTGAGGTGGCCGCCGGCGTCCAGGCTCATCCCGAGCAGCCGCTGGTTGCCGAGCTCGTGGCGCAGCGACTCCCAGTCGGCGTCGGTGAGCTCGTTGATGTTCTTCGAGCCGGCCTTCTCCAGCCAGGGGCCTTCGACCCGGTGGGCCAGGATGGACCAGAACGCGACCAGGTTGGCGTCGATCCCGGAGTGCGGCTGGGCGTAGGCGTACTCGGCGCCGAACAGCTCGCGGGCGTGCTCCGCGGCGAGGGCCTCGACGGTGTCGACGTTCTGGCAGCCGGCGTAGAAGCGGTGGCCGACCGTGCCCTCGGCATACTTGTCGCTGAACCAGGTGCCCATCGTGAGGAGGACCGCGGGCGAGGCGTAGTTCTCGCTGGCGATCAGCTTCAGGGAGCCTCGCTGGTCGCTCAGCTCCTGGCGGGTCGCCTCCGCGATCCGGGGCTCGACCGAGGCGATCACCTCGAGGGCTTGGGAGTAGGCGCTGCTGGTGAGGGCGTCGATGTCGGCCATGTCGGCAGCCTAGTGACCCGGCGGGCGGTCGCCCAACGGCCGCCGCCCGCCGGACTCGGTCAGGGGTTGGACCGACGCGCGGGACGCCCGGGCTGCCTCGCCGCGGTCGGCGCCGGCGCCTTGACCGCCCACCGGCCGTAGGCGTAGCAGGAGTCGGAGCTGCAGGTGTAGTAGATGCCGAAGCCGTCGCGCGAGACGCCGGAGGCGCCCCCGCCCACCTGGTCTTGGTTGAAGATGTTGCCGAACGTGACGCCGCCCCGGTTGAGCTCGTAGAAGCAGGCCCACCCCGTGGGCCCCACCCGACCGAGCCCGGGGCACTCCGCGGTCATCGCCGCGCCGGCGTTGAGGTAGGTGACCCGGCTCATCGGGAGGTCGGCGGGCAGCCGGCTGGGCAGGGTGACCGCGTCGGCGACGTACCCGGTCGCGTTGCCGCCCCACGCGCTCCACAGACCGGACTGGACCGACCCGGCCTTGGCGTTGCGCGGCACCAGGGCGGTGGAGTCGAGCCCGTCGAGGGCATTGGCGTCCGGTGCCTTCGCGATGATGTTGCCGGGCAGCCGGCCCTTGCCGTTGGTGGCGACCAGCTTGCCGGCTCGCTTCTTGACCGAGGCGCCCGCGCCGACGGCGCTCTTGCCGTCGACGGCGTCGGCATTGGTGATCTTCGCCGCGACGCTGGGCGCCGCCAGGACGAGGACGCTGACGAAGAGCGCCACGGCGGCGCTGCGCAGATCTCGGCTGAGGCTTTCGCGGTTCCACCGGAACCGGGGGGTGGGGGTCATGGGGTCGTTCCTCTCGGGAAGGGGGATCCCACGTTCCTCCGCGCGCTGCGAGCCCGCATGACCCGAACGGGCCATATCGCCCTCACCCGTCCGAGTGTGACCTGCGCCGCACTACTCGCGAGTACAGGCTGACCGCCCGGCCCTTGTGTCTTGAATGTTGGACACGCATTCCACATCATGAGATTTCGCCTTGTGGCGGGGGCGTCCGCAGCGTGAGACTCCTTGACATGATCAGCGCCGAGACGCACGCCTACCTCGTGGTACGTCGCCACGTGGACTTCGGGCGTACGCGCAGCGCGATGTGTTGGCCCCGCTGAACGACGCCACCCCGATCATCTCGCGCCGGCCCACCCAAGGCCCGCGGCACTCAGCGAAGGACCAGCTCCTCATGCCCGATCAGCGCTTCCAGGCCCAGCCTCCCGCCCACACCGACGTGCCCCGCCCCAAGCGGGCCGAGGGCCAATGGGCGTTCGGCTACACCGAGCCGCTGAACAAGAACGAGCAGTCCAAGAAGGACGACGACCCGCTCAACGTCCGCGCTCGGATCATCAACATCTACTCCAAGCGCGGCTTCGCCTCCATCGACCCCGCCGACCTGCGCGGCCGCTTCCGGTGGATGGGCCTCTACACCCAGCGCGCGCCCGGCTTCGACGGCGGCAAGACCGCGACGCTCGAGGAGGAGGAGCTCGACGACGAGTTCTTCATGCTCCGGGTGCGCTCCGACGGCCGGCTGCTGGACCACGAGGCCGTGCGGACCCTGGGCCGCATCGGGGTCGACTTCGCCCGTGACACCGCCGACGTCACCGACCGCGAGAACATCCAGTACCACTGGATCCGCGTCGAGGACGTCCCGGAGATCTGGGACCGGCTCGACGCCGCCGGGCTGAGCAGCCTCGAGGCCTGCGGCGACTCCCCCCGGCCCTTCCTCGGCTCCCCGGTGGCCGGCGTGGCCCAGGACGAGATCATCGACGGCACCCGGGCGCTGGAGGAGATCTTCGAGCGCTTCATCGGCAACCCCGACTTCTCGAACTTCCCGCGCAAGTTCAAGACCGCCGTGACCGGCCACCCCAGCCACGACGTCTCCCCCGAGACCAACGACATCTCCTTCGTCGGCACCGTCCACCCCGAGCTCGGCCCCGGCTTCGACCTCTGGGTCGGCGGCGGGCTGTCCACCAACCCCATGCTCGCCGCCCAGATGGGCGTCTGGGTCCCGCTGGACGAGGTGGCCGACGTCTGGGCCGGCGTCGCCGGCATCTTCCGCGACTACGGATACCGCCGGCTGCGCTCGCGGGCGCGCCTGAAGTTCCTGGTCGCGGACTGGGGCATCGAGAAGTTCCGCGAGGTCCTCGAGAACGAGTACCTCGGCCGGCCGCTGGTCTCCACCCCCTCGCCCCCGGCCCCGGTGGGCCACCGTGACCACATCGGCGTCCACCGGCAGAAGGACGGCAGGTTCTACGTGGGCATCGCGCCCACCGTCGGGCGGGTGTCCGGCACGCTGCTGGTGCAGCTGGCCGACCTGATCGAGGAGTTCGGCGTGGCCGGCGCCCGCCTCACGCCGTACCAGAAGATCGTGCTGATCGGCGTCGACGAGGCTCAGGTCGAGCCGCTCGTCGCCCGGCTCGACGCGATCGGGCTGTCGGCTCGTCCCTCCAACTGGCGGCGCAACACGATGGCCTGCACCGGCATCGAGTTCTGCAAGCTGGCGATCGTCGACACCAAGGAGCGCGCCCGCGCGCTCGTGGGCGAGCTGGAGAAGCGCTTCCCCGACCTGGACACCCCGATCACGGTCAACGTCAACGGCTGCCCCAACGCCTGCGCCCGCACGCAGGTCGCCGACATCGGGCTGAAGGGCCAGCTGGTCATGTCCGACGGCGCGCAGGTCGAGGGCTTCCAGGTGCACCTCGGCGGCGCCACCGGCCTGGAGGCCAACTTCGGCCGCAAGCTGCGCGCCCACAAGGTCACGAGCGCGGGCCTGGACGACTACATCACCGTGGTCGTCGGCAACTTCCTCGCCGACCGCACCGAGGGCGAGCGCTTCGCCACCTGGGTGGCGCGTGCCGACGAGGAGCTGCTGCGCGGCGAGAAGACGTTGGCGGCGATATGAGCAACGAGCGCGCGACGCCGTTCCACTGCCCCTACTGCGCCGACGACAACCTGTGGCCGCACGAGTCCGACGACCCGTCGATCAAGGGCGCCTGGGAGTGCCGCTCCTGCCAACGCGCCTTCACCGTGAGGATGCTCGGCATGCTGCGACGGGGGGCCCAGGCATGACGACCGCAACCACCGCGGCCGCCCGCGCCAACCGCGGCTCCCAGACCGCCGGCCGCTCCCCCGAGGAGCTGCGCGAGCTGGTGTCCCACTGGGGTGCCGAGCTCGAGCTGGCCCCGGCCGAGCACATCATCGAGTGGGCCGCGGCCACGTTCGGCGAGCGGTTCTGCATCACCTCTTCGATGGGTGACGCCGTCCTCGCCGACCTGGCCGCCAAGACGGTGCCGGGCGTCGACGTGGTCTTCCTCGACACCGGCTACCACTTCATCGAGACCATCGGCACCCGCGACGCCGTCCAGGCCACCCTCGACGTCAACCTGCTCACGATCACCCCCGTGCAGACGGTGGCCGAGCAGGACGCGGCGTACGGCAAGGACCTCTACAAGACCGACCCCGATCTGTGCTGCGCGCTGCGCAAGGTCAAGCCGCTGGCCGACTCGCTGGCGTCGTACGACGCCTGGGCGACGGGGCTGCGCCGTGCCGAGACGCACAACCGGGTGATCGCACCGGTGATCGGCTGGGACGCCAAGAAGGGCAAGGTCAAGGTCTCCCCGCTCGCGCGCTGGACCGACGAGCAGGTCGATCGCTACATCGCCGAGAACGGCGTGCTGGTCAACCCCCTGGTCTACGACGGCTACCCCTCCATCGGCTGCGCACCGTGCACCCGGCGCGTCGCCCCCGGCGAGGACCCGCGCAGCGGCCGCTGGGCCGGAACCAACAAGACCGAGTGCGGGATCCACTCATGACCCCGATCCCAGCCCGACAACGTCGTCGGCCCACCGAAGCACCCGCAACCCTGGAGAGGAGGCCACGCTGATGGCCGCTCCCGCCCTGGTGGCCCTGGCTCACGGCAGTCGTGACCCGCGGTCGACCAAGACCGTCACCGCCCTGGTCGCCGAGGTCAAGGCGATGCGTCCGGACCTGCGCGTCGAGAAGGCGTTCCTGGACCTGGCGAAGCCGGGCTTCCAGACGGTCGTCGACCGCCTGGTCAAGGCCGGGTACGACGAGATCGTCGTCGTACCGCTGCTCCTGACCGAGGCCTTCCACGATGCCACCGACGTACCCGACGCCGTGGCCGAGGCCACCTCGCGCCACCCCGGGCTGCAGATCCGGGTCACCTCGATCCTCGGGCTCGAGGCGTGCTTCCTGGAGGTGCTCGACGAGCGCCTGCGCGAGTCGCTGCGCCGCTCGCGGGTCCGCGAGCTGGACGCCCTCGTCCTGGCCGCGGCCGGCTCCACCGACCCGCTCGCCAACCAGGCCGTCGCCCGCCTGGCCCGGCTGTGGGGCACCCACCACAAGCTGCCGGTCAGCGCGGCGTACGCCGCCAGCGCCCCGCCGGCCACCGGCGAGGCCGTGCGCGCCTTCCGTGCCGAGGGCCGCCGCCACATCGCGGTCGCGTCGCTCTTCCTGGCCCCCGGCGCCCTGGTCGACCGCGCCGCGGAGCTCGCCCTCGAGGCGGGCGCCGTCGCCGTCTCCGAGCCCCTCGGCGCCCACCCCGAGGTGGCCCGCACCATCCTCGCCCGCTACGCCGTCGGCGCCGTCGAGCTCGTCCCCGTCTGACGCCGACCCGTCAACCGACGAGCTGGGTGAGCAGGCGCTCGAGCTGGCGGGGCGGGTCGGCGGTGACGCCGCCGTGGACGGGGCCGGGCTGCAGCACCGTGCTCTTGGGCGCCTTGAGGAAGCCGAAGCGCTGGCCGAGGGGCTGGGCCGCGGCCGCTCCGCCGCGAGGGTCGCCGGCGCAGATGGCCTCGACGTAGGCGAGCGCGTCGCAGACCTGGTCGACGTCGAGGCGCGGGTCGAGGGCCAGGAGGCGCTCGCGATCGGCGTTCCAGGCGACGCCGAGGTAGTCGGTGGCCTGGCAGTAGACGACCACGCCCACGTTGAGGAACTCCTCGCGCTCCACGCGCGGCACGCAGCGCAGCACCACGTACTGATAGGCGAGTCTGGCGGTCACCGGCCGGCCGCCTTCGGGAGCCACTGCCGGGTGCCCAGGCGGGCGGTGAGGAAGTCGACGTACGCCGCCCGCAGCGAGGCCGGGTCCTCGGCGCCCGGCACCCCCTCCAGCCAGGCATCGGGCACCTGAGCGACGACCTCGACGAGCACGTCGGGCGTGACGAGCGCCGAGAGCCGCTCGTCCGTGGCACCCAGGTCGCCGACCCGGTCCAGCAGCACGTGGTCGCTCGGGTCCCACGGCTGGGCCGCGAACCGGGCCGGGTCGGTCACGCCCGCCGACCAGCCGTGGTGGAAGTACAGCGAGGCGCCGTGGTCGATCACCCACAGGTGGCCGTGCCAGAGCAGGAGGTTGGGGTTGCGCCACGTGCGGTCGACGTTGGCACAGAAGGCGTCCAGCCACACGATGGCCGCCGCGTCGCCCGCGTCGGCCGGCAGCTCGCCGTCGTACCCGAAGGAGCCGGGCAGGAAGTCGACCCCGAGGTTGAGCCCGGGGCTGGCGTTGAGCAGGTCCTGGACCTCCTCGTCGGCCTCGTAGCGAGCGATCTCCGGGTCCAGGTCGAGGGCGACCAGACGCGGGGTGTCGAGGCCGAGGTGGCGAGCGAGCTCCCCCACGACGACCTCCGCGACCAGGACCCGCACGCCCTGGCCGGCGCCGCGGAACTTGCAGACGTAGGTGCCGAGGTCGTCGGCCTCCACGATCCCGGGCAGGCTGCCGCCTTCGCGCAGCGGCGTGATGTAGCGCGTGACGGAGACGGTCTCGATCACGTCACCGGCACCTCGTTCAGGAGCCGGGCGCGCTGCTCCTCGACGTCGAAGTCCGCTGCCGGCCAGGTCGGCGCCATCTGCAGGAGCTTCTCGTGGAGCAGCCGGGCGATGGTGAGGTTGCGGAACCACTTGCGGTCGCTCGGCACGACGTGCCAGGGCGCGACCTCGGTGTTGGTGCGCTCCAGTGCGCCCTCGTAGGCCTCCCGGTACGCCGCCCAGTGGGCGCGCTCATCGACGTCGCCGGGGCTGAACTTCCAGTACTTCGCGGGGTTGTCGAGGCGCGCGAGGAGCCGCTCCTTCTGCTCGGCCGCGGAGATGTGCAGCATGCACTTGAGCACCACCGTCCCGCCGGCGACCAGCTCCTGCTCGAACTCGTTGATCGCGTCGTAGCGGCGCTCGATCTCGTCGGCGTCGGCGAGCTGGTGCACGCGCCCGATCAGCACGTCCTCGTAGTGGGAGCGGTCGAACACGCCGATGTGACCGGGCTCGGGCAGCGCCTGGCGGATGCGCCACAGGAAGTCGTGGCGGAGCTCGTCGGCGGTGGGCGCCTTGAACGCCGTGATCTGCACCCCCTGGGGGTCGACCAGGCCCACGGTGTGGCGCAGTACCCCGCCCTTGCCGGAGGTGTCCATGCCCTGCAGGATCAGCAGCAGCCGACGCGGGGACCCGGTGGTGCGCTCGGCGAAGAGCCGCTCCTGGACATCGGCCAGCTCGGGGCCGAGCGCCGCCAGGGCCGCCTCCCCCGCGTCCTTGTCGCCGTCGAAGCCGGGGGTCGCATCCGTCGGGATGTCCTTCAGGGACACGGGCCCGGGTGGGAGGCGCACCAGGGGCTCAACGGTCGCGAGGGTCATGGGAGCACTATCCCAGCCCGCTCAGCCGAGCACGGTCGCCACGTCGAGGGTGCAGCCGACGACGGTCGCGACGCATCCGCCGCTCTGTGGCTCGTCGAACCAGACGCCCCGGCTGAAGCCGACCTTGTCGAGCACCCGCAGCGAGGCGGCGTTGCGGTGGTCGGGCGCCGCGAACAGCGACCGGGCGTCGGGGAAGCGCCGCAGCGCCCGCGGCATCCAGGCCCACAGCAGGCGCGCGCCGAAGCCTCGGCCCAGCCAGCTCGGCTCCCCGATCGCGTAGTCCACCCCGATCGCGTCGGGGTCCGGCGTGAGCATCGCGAAGTCCGGGTGGTCACGGACCCTGTAGTCCTGCAGGAACCCCACGGAGCGGCCATTGACCTCGGCGACGTACATGCGCGTCGGCGTCATCCCGTCGATCGAGGGACCGTAGCGGGCGGCGACCCCCTCCAGGGTGGTGTCGTCGGTGGGCCACCAGCGACGCACGTGGTCCGCGGCGAGCCAGCGGGCCATGTCCGGGAGGTCGCCCGGGGTCATCGGGCGCACGGCGACCCGGTTGTCGTGGTCGACCAGGAACTGCTTGACCTCGCCCGACAGGTCGACCGGGACCGGGTCGACGGGCCGACTGGCGACGGTACGGCGCGCGGCGGCGGCCCACGACTCCGCCTCGTGCACGGCACCGAGGAGGTCGTGACCGCGGTCGTGCACCACCAGCCGCACGGCGGACCCGCTCATCCGGGCGCGGAGCCGCCGCGTCGTACGACCGGCGGCTGGCTCGACCACGGGAAGTCGATCCAACGCTCGGTGCGGCGCCAGACGTAGTCGGGGTGCACCACCGTCCAGGGCTTCTCGTAGATGACCGCACTGCGAGCCTCGGCGACGTGGCCGGCGCAGAAGTCCTGGACGATCTCCAGCGTCTTGCCGGTGTCGGCCACGTCGTCGGCGATGAGGACCTTGAGCCCGGACAGGTCCACCGCCGCCGGCGTCGGCGGGAGCATGATCGGGACCTCCAGGCGGGAGTCGACGCCGGTGTAGAACTCGACGTTGACCGCGGAGAGGTTCTTCACGTCCAGCGCGTAGCCCAGGCCCATCCCCAGGCCCAATCCGCCGCGCGCGATGGAGAGCACCAGGTCCGGCTCGTAGCCGTCGTCGGCGACCATCCGCGCCAGGTCGCGCACCGCGCCGCCGAACATCTCGTAGGTCAGGATCTCGCGCTCGTCGGCCACGGGGTGATTGTGGCATCCCGCTGCGGCGGGGCCGTCCCCGCTCGCGAGCGGGGCGTCGCTACAGATCGGCGGGGGCCTCGCGGTCGGCGGCCTGGAGCTCGTCCTTGACGACGCGGAAGGCGAGACCGGAGCCGTAGCCCTTGCGGGCGAGCATGCCCACCAGGCGGCGCGTGGCGGTGGTGTCGTCGACGCGGGTCAGGGTGCGCAGCTTCTTGCGGACCAGCAGCCGCGCGGAGTGCTCCTCGTCGGCCGGGTCGATCTCGTCGAGGGCCTCGCGGGCGACCTCGTCGTCGATGCCCTTGCGGCGCAGCTCCTGGGCCAGCGCGCGGCGGGCCAGGCCCTTGCCGGGCTGACGACTGGCCACCCAGAGCCGAGCGAAGGACTCGTCGTCGACGAGCCCGACCTCCTCGAACCGGTCCAGCAGGCGGGTCGCCAGCTCGTCGGGGACCCCCTTCTTGGCCAGCTTGGTGGCCAGCTCGCTGCGGGAGCGCGCCTGGCCGGTCAGCTGGTCCAGGAGGATCTTGCGGGCGACCGACTCCAGGTCGGCGTCCGGCCCCGTGGCCACGGGATCGTCGGGCGGCGGTGACGGCGCGGAACGCGTCCACGCCGCCACCCCGTCCCGGACGTCACCGAGCCAGGGGTCGGACTCAGAAGGAGTCGACACCGATCGGCTCGTCGCTCAGGTCGTCGGCGGGCGTGTCGACCTGGGGGCCGACACCGAGCTTCTCGAGGATCTTCTTCTCCAGCTCGTTGGCCAGGTCGGGGTTGTCCTTGAGGAAGGTGCGGGCGTTCTCCTTGCCCTGGCCGAGCTGGTCGCCCTCGTAGGTGTACCAAGCGCCGGCCTTGCGGACCAGGCCGGCCTCGACGCCGACGTCGATCAGGCCGCCCTCGCGGCTGATCCCCTTGCCGTACATGATGTCGAACTCGGCCTGCTTGAACGGCGGGGCCACCTTGTTCTTCACGACCTTGACCCGGGTCCGGTTGCCGACCATATCGGTGCCGTCCTTGAGGGTCTCGATGCGGCGCACGTCGAGGCGGACCGAGGAGTAGAACTTCAGCGCCTTGCCACCGGTGGTGGTCTCGGGCGAGCCGAACATCACGCCGATCTTCTCGCGGAGCTGGTTGATGAAGATCATCGTGGTGCCGGAGTTGTTGAGGGCACCGGTCATCTTGCGCAGCGCCTGGCTCATCAGCCGGGCCTGCAGGCCGACGTGGCTGTCGCCCATCTCGCCCTCGATCTCGGCGCGGGGCACGAGCGCCGCGACCGAGTCGATGACGATCAGGTCGAGCGCGCCCGAGCGGATCAGCATGTCGGCGATCTCGAGCGCCTGCTCACCGGAGTCGGGCTGCGAGACCAGCAGGGCGTCGGTGTCGACGCCGAGCGCCTTGGCGTAGTCGGGGTCGAGCGCGTGCTCGGCGTCGATGAACGCCACGATGCCGCCGGCACGCTGGGCGTTGGCCACCGCGTGCAGGGCGACGGTCGTCTTGCCGGAGGACTCCGGCCCGTAGATCTCCACGACTCGCCCGCGCGGGAGTCCGCCGAGGCCCAGAGCCACGTCGAGCGCGATCGACCCCGTGGGGATGACTTCGAGGGGGGCGCGCGTCTCGTCGCCCAGGCGCATGACCGAGCCCTTGCCGAACTGCTTCTCGATGTTGAGCAGTGCCGCGTCGAGGGCCTTGTCGCGGTCTCCACCAGCCATGATGTGTCCGTCCTTCGTCTGTGTGTGCGAGCTTCGTCGGTTGTCGTCGTCGTCTGGTTGGACGCTAGACCCGACCGCCGACAGTCCGCCTCCCCGTCGGGCGGGGCTGTGGATGGCGCCGGCGCCAGCCGGTGGCTGCGCCTGCTTACGGAGACCAATCTAGCCCGAACACCTGTTCGATCCGCGCTTGGCCGTCCGGCGTGTCGCGCCAGGAGTGCGGACTCGGCGCCGCCGGCTCGTCCGGGGCGGCCAGCGCCGCGACCAGCCCGCCCAGCAGGAACGCCCCGATCGCCGCGGCGAGCGTGCTGCTGGCGAAGCGTGGCACCCACGCACGGACGGGCGGAGCCCCGTGGAAGCGATGGGTCAGCGCATGGCCCTTGCCGCGCGCCAGCAGCGCGCGGTTGACGGGGAACGCCACGACGTACGCCACACCGAGCGCGAGCGCCATGCTCAGCCAGAACACCGGCTCCGCCAGCGTCGCCTCCATGGCGCCCGGCACCAGCGCCATCACCGCGTTGTCGACCAGCTCCATGGTCGCGATCGAGAGCGTGTCGGCCGCCAGCACCACCGACAGCGCCGCGCGTGCCGACAGGCCGGCGGCCAGCAGCGGCAGCGTCGAGAGCGAGTAGCCGAAGACGAACGCTAGGACGACGGCGAGCGCGATCGTGACCCCGGCGCTCAGGCCGGCCGCCGTGCCGATCATCAGCCCGAGCACCTCGCCGACGGCACAGCCGGTCAGGCAGTGCAGCGTGGCGCCGGCGGCCATCGCGTTGCGGCCGGACCTCTCCCCGTGGGCGTGGTGTGCGAGCCCGTGGTCGTGGCTCATCGCCGCCTCCTTGCATGATTACCCTAGGGGGGTATAGTACCGAGGCATGCAGATCCCGTCGAGCACCCTGGCGCGTGCCCTGGCGTTCGCGGCCGGGCTGGCGCTCGTCTTCGGCGTCGCCCTGGCCGCCGGCGCGACCCTGGGGCCCGTGGAGACCGAGCCGCGTGGCCACGACGACACCCACGTGGAGCCCGTCGGGTCGCCGGCCACCGGCTCCCCGCAGGCCGTGCCCGGTGGGCTTCAGTCCGCGCAGGACGGCTACCGACTGGTGCTGGCCGACACCCGCCTCTCCCCCGGCGCCGACCGCCCGGTGTCCTTCACCATCGAGGGGCCCGAGGGCGCGGTCACCGAGTACGACGTCGCGCACACCAAGCTCCTGCACCTGATCGCCGTCCGCCGAGACTTCGAGGGGTTCCAGCACGTCCACCCCACCCTGGCCACGGACGGCACCTGGGCCACCACCCTCGACCTCACCGGCGGCAGCTGGCGGGTCTTCGCCGACTTCACCCCCGCCGGTGGCGAGCCGCTCACGCTGGGCGCCGACCTCGCCGTCCCCGGCGCTGCCGCAGCCGCCGACCCGCGGCCGGAGACGCGCAGCGTGACCGTCGACGGCTACACGGTCACGCTCACGGGCGACCTCGTCGCCGGCGCCCACTCCGAGCTCACGCTGACCGTCACCCGCGACGGCCGCCCGGTGAGCGACCTGCAGCCCTACCTCGGGGCCTACGGCCACCTGGTGGCGCTGCGCGAGGGCGACCTGGCCTACCTGCACGTGCATCCCACCGGCGAGCCGGGCGACGGCGTCACGGCCCCGGGCCCGGACGTGACGTTCGGGGTGGAGGTGCCCAGCCGGGGCGACTACCAGCTCTACCTCGACTTCCGCCACGACGGCGTCGTCCGGACCGCCCACCTCGCCCTTCCCGCCTCCGGTAGCGGGCACGACGGTGGCGGGCACGACGACGGCGGGCACGACGACGGCGGGCACGGCCCCTAGCGCGCGCGTCGTCGTACCCTCGGCGAGTGGTCCACGAGCTCTCTCGCACCGACGCGCGGAGGTTGGCGCTGCGCGGGCAGCTGCTGACCGGGGAGCGCCCCGACGACTGGCTCACGGTGCTGCGCCGCCTCACGATCCTCCAGCACGACCAGACCAACCACGTCGCCCGCAACGCCGACCTGGTGCTCTGGACCCGGCTGGGGTCCTCCTACTCCCCCGACGACCTCGCCACCGCCGTCGACGAGCAGCGGGTCCTGGAGCTGGAGGGCCGCCTGCGACCGTGCGAGGACCTGGCCCTGTTCCGCGCGGACATGGCCGACTGGCCGGGGCGCGGCCCGCTGCGGCCGTGGCAGGAGGAGCAACGACAGTGGGTGGAGGCCAACACCGCCTGCCGGCTCGACATCCTCGACCGGCTGCGGATGTCGGGCCCGCTGCCCGCGAGCGAGCTCCCCGACACCTGCGCGCGGCCGTGGCGCTCGAGCGGGTGGAACAACCACCGCAACGTCGTCATGCTGCTCCATCTGCTGGTCGCCCGCGGCGAGGTGGCCTCGGCCGGGCGTGAGGGCCGCGAGACCCTGTGGGACCTGGCCGAGCGCGTCTACCCCGACGACCCGGTCGTGCCCGCCGCGGAGGCGGCGCGCGTGCGTGACGAGCGGCGGCTGCGCTCCCTCGGGATCGCCCGTGCCCGGGCCGCGGCCGTGCCCGGCGAGCCCTTCAGCAGCGGAGATGCGGGCGAGCCGGCCGTCATCGAGGGAGTCAAGGGCCGGTGGCGGGTGGATCCCCAGCTGCTCGAGGAGCTACGGGAGCAACCGTTCACCGGGCGCGCGGCTCTGCTCTCCCCTCTCGACCGGCTGGTCTTCGACCGTCGACGGACCCACGAGCTGTTCGACTTCGACTACCAGCTGGAGATGTACAAGCCGCGCGACCAGCGCCTGTGGGGCTACTGGGCGCTCCCGGTCCTGTACGGCGACCGGCTGGTCGGCAAGCTCGACGCCACGGCCGACCGCCGGGAGGGCGAGCTCCGCGTCGACGCACTCCACGAGGACGTGCCGTTCACGAAGGCCATGACCGTCGCCGTGGACGCCGAGATCCGCGACCTCGCCGCGTGGCTGGACCTCGAGCTCGTCGTGGCCGACGAGACGTCCTAGTCGGCTCGAGCCCGCCAGCCGAGGAGACGCCGGCGAGCGGCAAAGGCGGCGGCCACCACGCCGGCGGCGAGCGCGGTCGTGACCAGGGCGAGGACCGGGTAGCCGAGCAGGCCGACCATCAGCCCGGCCAGCCCACCGGCGCCGGCCGCCGTCACGCCCATGGTGACGTCGGCCAGGCCCTGGACGTCGGTGCGGGCGTCCAGCGGCGCCAGGTCGGCCACCATCGTCGAGGCGGACACGGTGGCCAGCGACCAGCCCAGCCCCAGCAGGAACAGTGCGGCGAAGATCTGCCAGGACGTCCCCTCCGGCGCCCTCGAGCAGAGGACCAGCGAGACCAGCAGCACCACCCCGCCCGCCGCCAGCACCGGCGGCCGGCCGGCCCGGTCGACGAGCAGCCCGACCACAGGCGAGAACGCGAACATGCCGAGCACGTGGACGCTGATCACGAATCCGATCAGGTCCAGCTCGGCGCCGCCGTGCTCCATGTGGATCGGGGTCATCGTCATCACCCCCACCATCGCGGCGTGCGCCCCGGCCAGGCCGACGACGGCGAGCGCCAGCGCCGGCTCCGCGCGCAGGGCGGCGCGGGCCCGGCCCCACGAGGTGCCGGTGGGGGGCGCGGCCGGACGCTCCGCGAGCTCACGGGCCAGCAGCAGCGGGTCCGGCCGGAGCCGGATGAGCACGACTATGGCGGCGAGCAGCATCCCGATGCCCCCGAGGGCGAAGGGCCCCGTCAGGACCGGGATGCCGAGCAGGTCGGCGAACGACCCGGCCGGTCCGGTCAGGTTGGGGCCGACGACCGCGCCGATGGTCGTGGCCCAGACCACCACGGACAGCGCCCGAGCCCGGCGCTCGGGAGCAGCCAGGTCGGTGGCGGCGTAGCGCGAGGCGTTGTTGGCCGCCGTCGTCGCGCCGATCAGGATCGCGCCGATCAGCAGCAGGAGCATCGACTCGATGACGCCGGCGACCACCGCCAGCAGCGCGCCGAGGGCGCCGAGCAGGAGCCCCGTGGCCAGGCCGACCCGGCGCCCGCGCGCGGACATCACCCGAGCCAGCAGGTACGACGCCCCGGCCGCGCCCAGCACCTGGAAGGTGCCGGCGAGCCCCGCCATGCTCTCCGACCCCGACAGGTCGCGCGCGAGCAGCGAGGCCGTGGCGATCCCGATCGTGATGCCGAGCGCGCCGACCGCCTGCGACAGCACCAGGGACCGGATCGTGGCCGCCTGCACGGCGGCCACGTCGACCGCCGCGCCCCTCAGCGTCGACACGGCCTCAGCGCTCGCGGTCGGGCAGCTCGAGGACGCGCCACACGACCGCCCACACCTGCTTGGGCTCGACGCCGGCGTTCAGCGCCTCGGTGACCGTGCGGCCACCGAGGTCGCTCATGACGAACGTGTCGGCCCAGACCTGGTAGTAGCCCGTCCCGAGAGCGGCCTGGAGCCGGGCCCAGAGCTCGGTGTGCCTCATCGCCTCCTCCGCACGTCCCAGAGGTGGTGGACCGCGTCGTGCAGGTGGTAGCGCGCGATCGTCTCCACGGTGAACTCGCTGCCGTTGCTGCGCACGCCGCGCCTGTCCCAGGCGTCGTCGGGCACGGCGTCGTAGGTGTCGGCGACCCGGGCGGCGGCGGCGAGCAGCTCGGGGCCGACGGCGGCGGGCTCCTGCAGGTCGTAGCGCTCCGCGAGCGCGGTCTGGTCCTGGTCCCAGTTGGGAAAGGTAGGCGCGTCGTCCGTCAGCATCGACCGCACACGGGCGTCGAACACGCGGTGGACGTCACGGACGTGGCAGGCGTACTCGGTCGTCGACCAGACACCGGTCGACCGCCGCCGCGCCGCATCGGGCTCGGCGAGCGCAGCCAGGAAGGCCTCGGCATTGGCGCGCACGGCGGCACCCAGCGCGGCGCGCTCGACGTCGGCGGCCACGAACCCGCACTCGCCGCAGGGCCGCTCGAGCACCCAGGTCCAGTCCTTGGTGTCGGGCTCGACGGCGGAGGGGTTCGACATGACGCCATCCTCTCAACCGGCGCCGACACCGGTCGCCCCGGATCCTGCCAAAGGTGGCGTGGTTTGCGGACAGGTCGGTGGCTCAGGTCAGCAGCAGCCGGTCCAGCCGCCGGCGTACGACGAGCAGGCCGACCAGCCCCATCACGACGAGGTAGACCACCGAGACCGCCGACGCCCACGACAGCGCTCCGGTCGTCAGCTCGCGACACAGCACGACCCCGCGGTAGAGCGGCGTCGCCTCGACCAGCCAGCGCACCCAGCCGTCGAAGGCGGTGACGGGGAAGAAGGTGGCCGAGAAGAGGAAGAGCGGCAGCTGCACGAGGGTGACCTTCTCGAAGTCCTGCCACGAGGTCAGGTACGTCGTGAGGGCCATGCACACCGCGCTGAACGCGAACCCGATCAGCAGCGCCGCCGGCAGCGCCAGCACCGCCCACCACGACCCGACCAGTCCCATCGCCGCCATGACCAGCAGGAACATCGCGGAGTAGCTGCCGCCGCGCAGCTGGCCCCACGCGATCTCGCCGCGCGCGATGTCGCCGGTGGTGAGCGGCGTCGCGAGCATCTGGTCGTAGAGGCGCACGTAGCGCAGCTTGAAGAACACGTTGAAGCTCGAGTCGAGCAGCGCGCCGTTGAACGCCGACGCCGCGAGCATCCCGGGCGCCACGAACTCGGCGTAGGGGATCACCTCGCCGTTGAACTCGAAGGTGTCGATCAGCTGTCCGACGCCGATGCCGATCGAGAGCAGGTAGAAGACCGGCTCGAGGAAGCCGGTGAGGAACAGCTTCCACGCCTGGCGGTAGACGACGTAGTTGCGAAGCACCAGCAGCCGCAGTGCGGCGGCCGATGAGAGCGGGCGGCCAGGATGGGCGTCGGGGTAGGCGTCGCGGTAGGGAGTGGCACTCACGTGATGAGCCTCCGGGTCAGGCCACGCACCGCCCAGGACCAGCCCACGGCGAGCAGGACCAGCAGGACGGCGACGTTGACGGCGGCCGTGGACCAGTCGACCGTGTCCAGGCAGAACATCCGGGAGAGGTTCACGCCCTGCCACAGCGGCGTGATCCTGGCCAGCACGGAGCCCACGTCGCCCAGGTTGGAGACGGGGAAGAACGCGCCGCTGAACAGGAACATCGGGAAGACGCCCAGCCGGAACAGCACCCCGAACCCCTCGTCGGACTCCAGACGCGCACTGAAGCCGAACACCAGGGACGCGAACACCATCCCCACCAGGAGCTGGGAGGCGAACGCCAGGAACGGGCCCCACCACGACTCGAAGACGCCGAACGGCACCAGCACGAGCATGAAGACCCCGCACGAGGTGGCCAGCCGGGCGAGCACGAACATCAGGTGCCCGGCGACCAGGTGGACCGGCGCCAGCGGCGTGGCGATCTGGCCGAAGTACGACTTGTGCCACTTGATCGCCCCCATCACCGGGTACGTCGTCTCGCTGACGGCGGTCTGCATGGCGTGGGCTGCGACCAGCCCCGGCACCAGGAACGCGAGGTAGGACGTCGCGCCCTCGAGCTCGGCCGGGTCGCCGTCGATGAAGCCGCCGAGCAGGACCCCCATCGCCAGCACGTAGAAGAGGGGGGAGACGAACGAGGAGATGATCGAGCCGCGCCAGGTGCGCCGGTAGACCGTCCACCAGTAGTCGACCTGACGGCGCAGGCCCTCGGTCATGGTCAGCTGGCTCGCCATCAGTCGACCAGGGTCCGGCCGGTGAGGCGCAGGAACACGTCCTCCAGCGTCGAGCGTCGCACCAGCACCGCCACCGGGGTCAGGCCGCGCTCGTGGGTCTTGGCGATGACCTCCTCGCCGTCGTCGCTGTAGACCAGCAGCCGGTCGGGCAGCACCTCGATGCGCGAGCCCAGGTCGGCGATCTTGTCGGCGAGGGCCTCGTGCGTCTCCCCCTGCTCGGCCACGCCGAACCGCAGCTCGGCGACCTCGCGCGTGGCGTGCTCGCGGATGAGCGAGAGCGGCGACCCCTCGGCCACGATCACCCCCTTGTCCATGACCACGAGCCGGTCGCAGAGCTGCTCGGCCTCGTCCATGTAGTGCGTCGTGAGCACCAGCGTCACCCCGGACCTCTTGAGCCGGAAGAGCCGGTCCCACAGCACGTGACGGGCCTGCGGGTCCAGGCCGGTGGTGGGCTCGTCCAGCAGCAGCAGCTCGGGCCGGTTGATCAGGCTGCGAGCGATGGTCAGCCGGCGCTTCATGCCGCCGGACAGGTCCTCCACCTTGGCCTTCGCCTTCTCGGTGAGCTGGACGAACTCCAGGAGCTCGTCGGCGCGCGCGCTGACCTCGCCCTTGGGGATCCCGAAGTAGCGCCCGTAGATGTAGAGGTTGTCGCGCACGTTGAGCTCGGTGTCGAGGGTGTCCTCCTGCGGGCAGACCCCCAGGCGTCCACGGATCGCCGGGCCGTCGACGGCCGGGTCCATGCCCAGGATCCGCAGCTCGCCGCCGCTGACCGGCGACACCGCGGCCACCATCCGCATGGTCGAGGACTTGCCGGCGCCGTTGGGCCCCAGGAACCCGAACGCCTCGCCGCGGCGTACGTCGACGTCGATGCCCTTGACGGCCTCGAAGTCGCCGAAGGACTTGCGCAGACCGACTGCCCGGATCATCGACTCGCTCACAGCCGCGACTGTATAAGCCCTCGCCGTCCTCGCCCTCCGCCCACAAGCTGCGCGATGCCGGGCTGCTGGTGTCGGCGCTGGACCTGGATCGGGTACCCCCTCCCCTAGGTGACTTGCTCGCCTCGCTCTGACCGCGTTATAGTCATCTTGACTTCAACTGGACGGATGTCGAATGAACGTCTCAGCCGGACTGCTCACCGACCGCTACGAGCTCACGATGCTCTCGTCGTGGGTCACCGACGGCAGCGTCGGCGACCGCGCGGTGTTCGAGGCCTTCGCCCGGAGCCTGCCCGAGGGCCGCCGCTACGGGATGCTCGCCGGGCTCGGGCGGCTGCTGCCGCTGATCGCCGACTTCACCTTCGACGCCGACGAGGTGGCCTGGCTGCAGGCCGAGGGCGTCGTCAACGAGCCGACCGCCGACTACCTGCGCACCTTCCGCTTCTCCGGCGACATCGACGGCTACCGCGAGGGCGACCTGTACTTCCCCCAGAGCCCGGTCCTCACCGTCACCGGCACGCTGGGCGAGTGCGTGCTCCTGGAGACCCTGGTGCTCAGTGTGCTCAACCACGACACCGCGATCGCCAGCGCCGCGGCCCGCATGGTGACGGCCGCCGAGGGCCGCCCGCTCGTCGAGATGGGCAGTCGCCGCACCCACGAGGAGGCCGCGGTCGCGGCGGCCCGCGCGGCGTACGTCGCCGGGTTCGCCGCCACCAGCAACCTCGCCGCGGGGCGACGCCACGGCGTGCCCACGGTCGGCACGGCCGCGCACGCGTTCACGCTCGCCCACGCGAGCGAGGCCGACGCGTTCCGCAGCCAGGTCGCCACCCAGGGCGCCGGCACGACGCTCCTGGTCGACACCTTCGACATCGAGCAGGGCATCCGCACCGCCGTCGAGGTGGCCGGACCCGGGCTGGGCGCCGTCCGCATCGACTCCGGGGACCTGGCGGTGGAGTCGCGGCGCGCCCGCGCGCTCCTCGACTCGCTGGGCGCGACGTCCACCCGGATCACGGTGACCAGCGACCTCGACGAGTACGTCATCGCCGCCCTGGCCGACGCACCGATCGACGGGTACGGCGTCGGCACCCGCGTCGTCACCGGCTCGGGCCACCCGACCTCGAGCATGGTCTACAAGCTGGTCGCGGTCGCCGACTCACCGGACGGCGAGCTGCGTCCGGTGGCGAAGAAGTCCGCGGCCAAGGCCTCGACCGGCGGCCGCAAGGCGGTCCGGCGTACCTATGACGACGGGGTGCTCGTCGCCGAGACGTTCGCGCTCGGCGAGCCGGGGCCGGGCAGCGTCCAGGTGCCGCTCGTGCGCGACGGGAAGGTCGTGCACGAGCCGACCCTCGACGAGGTCCGCGCCCACGCCGCGTCCGTGCTCGCGTCCCTGCCACGCGACGCCCTCGGCATCAGCCACGGACCGCCGTACCTCACCGCCCACCCCGAGACCGAGGAGCCCGCATGACCACCACCCCGCAGGCCGACCCGCACGCCAGTCGCCGGGCACTGATCGTCGTCGACGTGCAGAACGACTTCGTCGAGGGCGGCTCCCTCGGCGTGACCGGGGGGCGCGAAGTCGCCACGCGCATCAGCGAGCACCTCGCCACCCACGCCGCCGACTACGCCACCGTCGTGGCCTCCCGCGACTGGCACGACCCGCACAGCCACAACGGTGGCCACTTCGCGGCCGAGGGCGAGGAGCCCGACTACGCCACCACCTGGCCGCAGCACTGCGTGAGCGACGGTGCGGGTGCCGACTACGCGCCCGGGCTCGCGCTGGACCTGGTCAGCCACCACGTCCGCAAGGGGCAGGGGGCGCCCGCCTACTCCGCCTTCGAGGGCGTCGACGAGGAGGGCCGCTCGCTCGCCGAGCTGCTGGCGTCCTACGACGTGACGGAGGTGGACGTGGTCGGCATCGCGACCGACTACTGCGTGCTGCAGACCGTGCTGGACGCCCGCGGGCGCGAGCTGCGCGTGCGGCTGCTCGACGGCCTGCACGCCGGGGTCGCACCCGAGACCAGTGCGGCCGCGCTGGCGTCGATGGCCGAGTCCGGGGCCGAGGTGGTGGCGCCGTGAGCGAGTACCCGCCCTTCGCCGTCGCCGTCGACCTCGCGGTCTTCACGATCCGCGACGGCGTCCTGTGCGTGCTGCTGGTCGAGCGCGGCGAGGAGCCGTACGAAGGGGCCTGGGCGCTGCCGGGCGGCTTCGTCCAGCCCGACGAGGACGCCGAGACCGCCGCGTGGCGCGAGCTGCGGGAGGAGACCGCGGTGGACCGGTTCCCCGGCCACCTCGAGCAGCTGCGCACCTACTCCGCGCCCGACCGCGACCCGCGGATGCGCGTGGTCTCGGTGGCGCACGTCGCCTTCGCGCCCGACCTGCCGGAGCCCGCGGCTGGCTCCGACGCCGCGGGCGCCCGCTGGTGGCCGGTCGACGGCCTGCCCGACCTCGCGTTCGACCACGCCACGATCCTCGACGACGCGCTGGAGCGGGTGCGGGCGAAGCTGGAGTACACGACGCTGGCCCTGGAGTTCGTGTCCGAGCCGTTCACGCTCCCGGACCTGCGCGCCGTCTACACCGCCGTGTGGGGCACCCCGCCCGACCTCGGCAACTTCCGCCGCAAGGTCCTCGGCACCGCCGGCTTCGTCGTCCCCACCGGCGAGCTGGGCGAGGCCTCCGGCTCCGGCGGCCGCAAGGCCCTCCTCTACCGCCGTGGCGACGCCACCGCCCTCCAGCCCCCCATGCTCCGCCCGTCGCTGTAGGCCTCCTGGGGATAGTCCCGGACGTTTGTGTCGTCTCGGGGCCGTGTCAGTGACACGAACGTCAGGGACTACCCCGACGGAGCACCCAGCGCTGTGGGTGGCGTAGGCAAGGATGGAGGGGTGTCAGACGCGCTCGCCGGGTTCAGCGAACCGACCCGCACCTGGTTCGGTGCGGCGTTCGCGGAGCCGACCCCGGCGCAGGCCGGCGCGTGGGCGGCGATCGGGGCCGGGCGGCACGCGCTGGTGGTGGCGCCGACCGGGTCGGGCAAGACGCTCAGCGCGTTCCTGTGGTCGATCGACCGGCTGCTGACCGAGCCGCCCCCCACGGACAAGGCGCGCCGCTGCCGGGTCCTCTACGTCTCGCCGCTCAAGGCCCTCGCCGTCGACGTCGAGCGCAACCTCCGCTCGCCGCTGACCGGCATCCGCCACACCGCCGACCGGCTCGGCGTCCCCGCGCCGGAGCTGCGCGTCGGCGTACGCAGCGGCGACACCAGTCCCGCCGAGCGCCGCAAGCTCACCACCTCGCCGCCCGACATCATGATCACGACGCCGGAGTCGCTGTTCCTGATACTCACCAGCCAGGCGCGTGAGTCGCTGCGCGGCGTCGAGACGGTCATCGTCGACGAGGTGCACGCGGTGGCCGGCACCAAGCGCGGCGCGCACCTCGCGCTGTCGCTGGAGCGCCTCGACGAGCTGCTCGACAGGCCGGCCCAGCGCATCGGGCTGTCGGCCACCGTCCGGCCCCTCGAGGAGGTCGCGCGCTTCCTCGGCGGCACCGCCCCGGTCGAGATCGTCGCCCCACCGGCCCACAAGCTGTGGGACCTCAGGGTCGTCGTCCCGGTCGAGGACATGACCGCCCCCGACCAGTTCGATGAGGACTCCGACGAGCCGCGCAACACCAGCATCTGGCCGCACGTCGAGGAGAGCGTGGTCGACCTGATCGAGGCGCACCGCTCCACGATCGTGTTCGCCAACTCCCGTCGTCTCGCCGAGCGGCTGACCGCACGCCTCAACGAGATCGCCACCGCCCGCGCCCACCCCGACGCCGAGGCGGGTGCGCCCGGCCGGCCGCCCGCGGAGATCATGGCCCAGAGCGGGGTCTCGCAGCTCGCCCCCCGGCCACCGGAGGCGGGCGAGACGGTGATCGCCAAGGCCCACCACGGCTCGGTGTCAAAGGAGCAGCGCGCGCTCATCGAGGACGACCTCAAGCGCGGCCGGCTGCCGGCCGTGGTGGCCACCAGCAGCCTCGAGCTCGGCATCGACATGGGCGCGGTCGACCTCGTGATCCAGATCGAGTCGCCGCCGTCGGTCGCCAGCGCCCTCCAGCGCGTCGGCCGGGCCGGGCACCAGGTGGGTGAGACCAGCCGCGGCGTGCTGTTCCCCAAGCACCGCGGCGACCTCGCGCAGACCGCGGTCGCCGTCGAGCGCATGCGCACCGGCGGCATCGAGTCGCTGCGCGTGCCCGCCAACCCGCTCGACGTCCTCGCCCAGCAGGTGGTGGCCGCGACGGCGCTGGACGCCTGGGACGTCGACGAGCTGTTCGCCGTCGTACGCCGGACGGCCTCGTTCAGCAGCCTGCCCCGCTCGGCCTACGAGGCGACCCTCGACCTGCTCAGCGGCCGCTACCCCTCCGACGAGTTCGCCGAGCTGCGCCCGCGCATCGTCTGGGACCGCGTCACCGGCAGCCTCACCGGCCGCCCCGGCGCCCAGCGGCTCGCCGTCACCAGCGGCGGCACGATCCCCGACCGCGGGCTCTTCGGGGTCTTCCTGGTCGGCGGCGAGGGCCCGGGCAGACGGGTCGGCGAACTCGACGAGGAGATGGTCTACGAGTCGCGGGTGGGCGACATCTTCGCGCTCGGCGCCACCAGCTGGCGGATCGAGGACATCACCCACGACCGGGTGCTGGTCACCCCCGCCCCGGGCGTCCCGGGGCGGCTGCCGTTCTGGAAGGGCGACGGGCTCGGCCGCCCCGCCGAGCTGGGCGCCGCCATCGGGGCCTTCACCCGCGAGCTGGGCGCGCTGCCGCGACCCCAGGCCGTGGACCGCGCCCAGGAGGGCGGGCTCGACGCCTGGGCGGCCGGCAACCTGGTCACCTACCTGCACGACCAGCTCGAGGCGACCAACGTCCTGCCCAGCGACACCTCGCTGGTGGTGGAGCGGTTCCGCGACGAGCTGGGCGACTGGCGCCTGGTCGTCCACTCCCCCTACGGCAAGCCGGTCCACGCCCCCTGGGCGCTGGCCATCAACGCCCGGCTGCGCGAGCGCCACGGCGTCGACGGCCAGGCGATGGCCTCCGACGACGGCATCGTCATCCGGATCCCCGACACCGACGCCGAGCCGCCGACCGGCGAGCTCATCGTCTTCGGGCCCGACGAGATCGAGGACCTGGTCACCCAGGAGGTCGGCGGCTCCGCGCTGTTCGCCGCGCGTTTTCGCGAGTGCGCCGCCCGCGCCCTGCTGCTCCCCCGGCGCGACCCCGGCCGCCGCTCGCCGCTGTGGCAGCAGCGCCAGCGCTCGGCCGCCCTGCTCGAGGTGGCCGCCCGCTACCCGTCCTTCCCGATCGTGCTCGAGGCCGTGCGCGAGTGCCTCCAGGACGCCTACGACCTGCCCGCGCTGCTGGCCCTCATGCGCTCGGTGGAGCGGCGCGAGGTGCAGGTGGTCGACGTCGCCACCACCAGCCCCTCGCCCTACGCCGCCACCCTGCTCTTCGGCTACGTCGCGCAGTTCGTCTACGAGGGCGACTCCCCCATCGCCGAGCGCCGGGCCGCCGCACTCTCGCTCGACCAGGGGCTGCTCGCCGAGCTGCTCGGCCGCGTCGAGCTGCGCGAGCTGCTCGACCCCGAGGTGCTCGCGGAGGTGGAGGCCGAGCTGCAGCGCCTGGCCCCGGACCGGCGCGCTCGCGACGCCGAGGGCGTGGTCGACCTGCTGCGGATGCTGGGGCCGCTCACTGCCGAGGAGGTCACGGCCCGCACCGCCGACGACGCCGACGTCGCCGGCTGGCTGGGCGCCCTCACCGACGCCCGGCGGGTCGTCGCGGTCCGCATCGGGGGCGAGGAGCGGTGGACGGTCGTCGAGGACGTCGCCCGCCTGCGCGACGGTCTCGGCACACCGGTCCCTCCCGGCACGCCCGACGCCTTCACCGAGCCGGTCGAGGACCCGCTCGGCGACCTGGTCTCCCGGTTCGCTCGCACCCACGGCCCGTTCACCACCGAGCAGGTCGCAGAGCGCTTCGGCCTGGGCGCCGCGGTCGTCCGCCACACCCTGCAGCGGCTCGCCGCCCACGGCCGGGTGCTCGAGGGCGAGTTCCGCCCGTCCGGCTCGGGCTCGGAGTGGTGCGAGGCCGAGGTGCTCCGCAAGCTGCGCCGCCGCTCGCTGGCCCGGCTGCGCAAGGAGGTCGAGCCGGTCGAGCCCGAGGCCCTGGCGAGGTTCCTCGGCGCGTGGCAGCACGTCGCCGGCACGCCCGGACGTGGTCTGCGCGGCATCGACGGCGTCCTCGCGGCCGTCGACCAGCTCGCCGGCGCCCCGGTGCCGGCCTCGGCCCTCGAGCCCCTCGTGCTCGGTGCCCGGGTGCGCGACTACGCCCCGTCTTACCTCGACGAGCTCACCGCCTCCGGCGAGGTCCTGTGGGCCGGCCACGGCAGCCTGCCCGGCGCCGACGGCTGGGTCTCGCTCCACCTCGCCGACTCCGCCCCGCTCACGCTGCCCGAGCCCGCGCCGCTCGAGTACGCCGCCCTCCACGAGGCCGTGCTGGAGGCGCTGGCGCCCGGAGGGGCGTGGTTCTTCCGCCAGCTCTCCGACGCCGTGAGCTCGGTGTCCGACGCGGCCCTCTCGGCCGCGCTGTGGGAGCTGGTCTGGGCCGGCCGCATCAGCAACGACACCCTGGTGCCGCTGCGGGCCCTCACGCGAGCCGGGACCCCCAGCCACCGCAGCCGGCGCCCCCCGCCGCGGGCGGGGCGGCCCGCCCGCACCGGTCCGCCGGAGACCGCCGGCCGCTGGGCCCTGCTCCCGGCCGTTGACACCGACCCCACCCGCCGCGCGCACGCGACGGCCGAGCGGCTGCTGGACCGCCACGGTGTGGTGATCCGGGGCGCCGTGATGAGCGAGCGGGTGCCGGGCGGGTTCGCCGCGGTCTACAAGGTGCTCTCGGCGTTCGAGGACTCCGGCCGCTGCCGCCGCGGCTACTTCGTGAGCGGTCTCGGCGCGGCGCAGTTCGGCACCACTGGGGCGATCGACCGGCTCCGCACGTTCTCCGAGCTGCCCCCCGACGCCAAGCCGACCGCCGTCGCGCTCGCGGCGACCGACCCGGCCAACCCCTACGGCGCCGCGCTGGGCTGGCCCGAGGGCGAGGGCGGCCACCGTCCCGGCCGCAAGGCCGGGGCCATCGTGGTCCTGGTCGACGGCGCCCTCACCCTGTACGTCGAGCGCGGGGGCAAGACGCTGCTCACCTGGAGCGACGACGTCGACCTGCTCACCCCGGCCGCCGCCGCCCTGGCCGAGGCCGTGGCCCGCGGCTCCCTCGGGCGGCTCACCGTCGAGAAGGCCGACGGCGCGGCGCTGCTGGGCGCGGGCACGACCCCGCTGCGCACGGCGCTGGACGCGGCCGGCTTCGTCGCCACCCCACGAGGCCTGAGGTTGCGCGGTGCCTGAGGGCGACACCGTCTACCGCGTGGCCCGCAGGCTCGACCGCGCGCTCTCCGGCCGGCTCCTGCTGGGCACCGACCTGCGGGTGCCGCAGCACGCCACCGCCGACCTCTCGGGCGGCACGGTCGTCACGACCCTCTCGCGGGGCAAGCACCTGCTCACCCGGATCCAGCGCGACGACGAGCGCTGGACGCTGCACACGCACTTGAAGATGGAGGGAGCCTGGCACCTCCACAAGCCCGGTCAGCGCTGGTCGCGACCGGCCCACCAGGCGCGGGTCGTGCTCGAGACCGCCGAGGCGACCGCCGTCGGGTTCTCCCTGGGCATCGTCGAGCTGCTGCCCACGGCCGAGGAGGACCGCGTCGTCGGCCACCTGGGTCCGGACCTGCTCGGCCCCGACTGGGACGAGGAGGAGGCCCTGCGCCGGCTGCGCGAGGACCCCGACCGCCCCATCGGGGAGGCGCTGCTCGACCAGACCCGGCTGGCGGGCATCGGGAACATGTACCAGGCCGAGCTCTGCTTCGTCAGCGGCCTGCACCCCCGCACCCCGGTCGGGCAGGTGCCGGCCCTGCCCCGCCTGGTCCGCCGGGCGCGGCAGATGCTGGAGCTCAACAAGGAGCGCGCCCGGCAGGCCACCACCGGGGACCTGCGCAACCCACTGTGGGTCTACCGCCGCGACACGGCGGCGTGCCGGCGCTGCGGCAGCCGGATCCACGTCGACCTGGTGGGGCCGCCCGGGCGCGAGCGGGCGTCGTACTGGTGCCCGGGCTGCCAGCCGGAGCCGAGGACCGGCTGAGGATCAGGCGGCGGAGGCGACCACGTCGCCGGCCGGGCGCCGGGCGTTGACCGAGATCGGCGTGGCGGCCAGGGCGGCCTCCTCGAGGGCGACCGCGAGCGAGACCTCGCTGAGGACCTCCGACAGGGGGGCGTCCAGCGCGGCGCACAGCGAGGCCAGCAGCTCCGAGGACGCCTCCTTCTGACCGCGCTCGATCTCGGAGATGTAGCCCAGGCTGACCCGGGCATCGGCGGAGACCTCGCGCAGGGTCATCCCGCGCTCCATCCGACGGGCACGGAGCACGTCACCCAGGAGCCGACGAAACAGCACCACGAGGGTTCCCCTTCCCACTCGATGAGGTGGATATGTGCCCAACGCTACCGGAGAGGCGTTTCTTCCGGACGGAGGAGGCCCAGGAGCGCCGCCAGCGCCTCCTCGCAGGTGCGCTCCTGGATGGCCGCCCGCCCGCCCGTCAGCTCCAGCGACAGCACGGTCGTCCCCGCGGGCCCGGCCACCGCCACGAACACCGTGCCCGGCGGCTGGTCCTCCTGCCGGTCCGGTCCGGCGACGCCCGTGGTGCTCACGGCGTACGTCGCCCCGAGGACCCGGCGGGCGCCCTCGGCCATGGCGCGGGCACAGGCGGCCGAGACCACGCCGTGCTCCTCCACGAGCGCGAGCGGTACCCCCAGCACGTCGGTCTTCACCTCGGTGGCGTAGGAGACGATCCCGCCCCGGAAGGAGCGCGAGGCCCCGGGCACGCTGGTGAGCAGTGCCGCGAGCCGGCCCCCGGTGAGCGACTCGGCCGTACCGAGGGTGGCCGTGGCCGCGACCAGCGCGTCCTGGACGGAGGCGGCGAGGACGGCGCTGTCGGGCCTGGGCGTGCGTGCCATGTCGGCATTGTGCCCGCCCGCAGCGACGACAGCGGGAGCCGGCCCCCAGGGGCCGGCTCCCGCTTGGTGGATCCTGGTTCAGGTCAGCGCCGCACCACCCGGATGACGTGCCGGACGGTGCCGGGCTTCACCCGGCTGTCGCCGGGGTAGACGATGGTCAGCCGCTTGCGGCCCACCGTCCTCCACACCGGCAGCTTGACCTTGGCCACGCCGTCGACCAGCCGGACGGTGATCACGCCCTTGCGGGTGCCCCGGATCTTGACCACCCCGGTCGGCTTCCCGCCCGGCGCGGTGATCGTCACCCGCACCTTCGCCCGGGTCTTGCCGCGCACGACCTTGGCCGGGAAGTGCTTGACCTTGATCTTCGGCGTCACCTTGACCGGGGCCGGCGGGGTGTCGTCGGCCACGACGATCGGCACCTCGACCTCCGTGCCGGTGCTGGCGCCCGTGAGGGTCAGCGACTGCGCGCCGGAGCCCACGCCCGCCGGTAGCCGCACGCTGACCGTGGCCTTGCCGGCCTCGTCGAAGGCCGCGACGGCCGTGTGGTCCAGCGGGTAGGTGCCCAGCTGGGTCTCCCCCCACGTGACGACCACCTCGGTGTCCTTGACGTCGCTGGGTCCGGTGAAGGACCAGGACGACACGTCGAACGCCACCGTGTCGCCGGCGTCGTACTCAGCGGGCGCCCCGGAGGGGAACGAGACCCCCACCGCGTGCTGGCGGTAGTCCACCGGCCGCGGCGCCTCGTCCGCGAACTCCGCCATGTAGTCGACCATCGCCTGTAGGTCGGCCTTGCCGGTGTCGCGCTTGTTGGTGGCGTTGTTGAAGGCGGCGAAGTTGTCGCCGCCGGCGGCGAGGAAGGAGTTGGCGGTGACCGAGTACGTCGCCGTCGGGCTGATCGGCTCGCCGTCGAGCGACATCGAGGTGATCCGCGACCCCTGCGGCTTCGCCGGGTCGTAGGTGTACTCGAAGCCCGAGGACGCCCCCAGCTTCAGGAACGGCCGCGACGAGCCCGCGGGCTGCCACTGCTGCTCCAGGACCGCCTTGAGGTCGGCCCCCGTGAGGTCCATGTTGACCAGGGTGTTCGCGAAAGGCTGGACCACGGCGGCCTGCTTGTAGGTCAGCGTCCGCGGGAAGGGCCCCGTGCCACTGCCGGCCAGGTCGGCCCGGAGGCCGCCGGGGTTCATGAACGCGATCTGCGCCTCACCGGCCTCCGGGGTGCCCGTGGCCCAGCGCTGGACCTCGGCAACCAGGTTGCCCAGCGCCGACTCGCCACCGCGGTTCTCGGTGGTGCCGTCGGCCAGCTTGGCCCGGTCGAAGCGACCGCCGATCTGCCCCAGCGACCGCGCGCCGAGGGTCTCGGCCTGGGTCACCGCCTCGTCGACGATCGCCTTGGTGGCCGGGTCGACGGGGTAGTTGGCGGTGAAGGCCGTGCCGGGGCCGGAGCCGTCGGCGTCGGTGGCCAGCGGCAGGATCGACTGCGCCTTGGCCACGAGCCGGCCGTCCTGGTCGAACTGGAACTTCAGCTGGTTGAGGTTGGTGCCGTACTGGCCGGCCGAGACCACCGGGCGCTCCGTGACCGCGCGACCCTGCGCGGCCCAGGCGGGCACGGGGACCGAGTGGTTGTAGGCGAGGTGGGTGTGGCCCGAGACGATCGCGTCCACGTCGGGGCTGACCCCGTTGACGATCCGGCCGAACGCCGAGTCGTCGGTCGCGTCGGCCAGGGCCGGCGACGTGGCACCCTCGTGGACCAGCAGCACGACCAGGTCGACGGGGTCGGCACCGGAGCGCAGCTGTGCCGCGGCCCGGTTGGTGGCCGCGACCACGTCGGTCACGGTCACGCCGGCCATCGCCGACGGGGTGACCAGCGTGAGCAGGTCCTCGGTGACGGCGCCGACGAAGCCGACCCTGATGTCGCCGAAGTCCTCGACCCAGGTCTCGGCCAGCTCCTCACCGCCGCTGGACGTGTCGACGTTGGCGGCGAGGTACTCCCAGTCCGCGCGATCCTGCACGCGGCCCACCAGGTCGTCGTAGCCCCGGTCGAACTCGTGGTTGCCGACGGCCGAGACATCGAGCCCGGCCTCGTTGAGCGCGTCGATCGTCGGCTCGTCCTCCTGGATGAACGACTCGAACGTCGAGGCGCCGATGAGGTCACCGGCGGCGGCGAACACCGTGTCGGGGTTCTCCTGCTCCAGCTGCTTGACCGCCCCGGCGAGCACCGCGGCACCACCCTCGGCGCCGTTGGCGAGCAGGCGCCCGTGGTAGTCGTTGGTGGCCAGGATCTGCACCTCGGTGCCCGTCGTCGCGACGTCGAGGCCCACGAGCTTCGGGTTGTGGTCCGAGGCCGCGAACGGGTCGTTGCCGTTGAAGAACCGGGTCGGGTTGTAGTTGAACCGGCTGTACTGGAACGCGACCGGCTCGTTGGCGTTGATCTCCCACTGGTCGGCTCCCGTCACCATCGACCGCGCGGCGGTGTTGGCCAGGACGTGGTCGAGCGAGCCCGAGAGGCCGTCGAAGCTGTAGGAGTACTCCCCTGCCGTGGACGACGCGACGATCTCGTAGCCCGCGTTCTTGAGGACCTCCATCGGCTGCTCGAAGCTGTAGGAGTTGAAGTCGCCGGTCAGGAAGATCTCGTCGATCCCCCGCTCCTGGGCGAAGGAGCCCGCGAAGTCGACGAGGGCCTGCGCCTGTCGCACGCGGTCGCCGTTGTAGGCGCCCTGCCCGTCGCCGGTGTCGACGTTGTCGCCGGTGGCGCCCGAGGAGCCCTTGGACTTGAAGTGGTTGACGATGACGCCGAAGGCGTCCGCGTCGGTCGAGCCCACCGGCTTGAACGCCTGGGCGAGCGGCTCGCGAGCGTTCGCGAACGGCGCGGAGCCGACGAGCACCTTGGCGGCACCCACGGGCGCGAGGACGCTCGGGTCGTAGATGAAGGCGTTGCGGATCACGTCCTGCTCCGCGAGGGCCGGGAGCTGGTCGGCCGCCGGTGAGGGCGAGTAGGCCCAGCGGCGAGCTCCCGCGGCGGTGTTGAGCGCCCTGACCAGCTGAGCGACCGCGTCGTCACGGTTGGTCTCGCCGAGCAGCTTGACGGAGTTCTCGATCTCCTCCAGGGAGACCACGTCGGCGTCGAGGGTGTTGATCGCCTTGACGATCTTGCTCTGCTGACGGGTGAGATCACCCGGCTCGGCGGCGCCACGCGGGCCGTTGGGGGTGCAGGAGTTGACGGCGACGGGGTCGTTGTCGCGGTCGCCGTAGTAGGTGCAGGTGCCGCCACGGGCCTCGAAGGCCGCGCCGGTGGTGTTGAAGTAGTTGAGCACGTTGAAGGTGGCCAGCTTGACGTTGCCCCCGACCGCCTGCGGCGCGAGGTTGGCCGAGCGGGTGTCGCTGAACGTCGCCACGTCGCTGCCGTCGCCGACCACGCGCTGCTGCGGCTGGAACTTCCAGGTGCTGTTGCGGTAGTCGAGCACCACGGGGGCGGTGATGGCGGCCTGGGCGCCGACCCGGATCGACTTCGTGGGCGTCAGCCAGGGCAGCGGGATCTGCAGGTTCTCGCGCTCCTCGACGCCGTCGTTGTTGTTGTCGGTGTCGAGGAAGTCGATGGACGCACCGTCGTCGAGCGCCACCGCGCGGCGGGCGTTGTCCGCCTCGACGGCGTCGGCCTCCGGGGTGTTCGGCGCGGCGACGTCGGTGGGCTGGCGCAGCGGCGTGCTGCCCGACGCAAGGCCGATCTCGGCGTACTGGTTGATCGTGTAGGCGTTGGTCACCGTGAAGGGGCCGGTCGGGGCCACGAGCTCGCCCTCGTGGGCCTCGCGCTCCGCCTCGGTCGCCGGCAGCGTGGTGGCCAGCGGCGTGATCTCGGGCAGGTCGGCGATCGGCGTCACCGTGACCGGCACCGTGGCGGAGACCTGGGTCAGCTCGGTGAGGCCCCCGAACTCGACGACCTTGCCGCGCACCTGCACGGAGTCGCCCACGGCGGGCATCGCCTCGCCGAGCGCGGGAGTGAAGACGAAGATGCCGTCGGAGGCACCCGGGGTCGCGTCGGCCGCGCTGCCGGTGCCACCGGTCTGCAGGAAGAAGCCCCCGAGGCCGCCCGTGGGGTAGCGGGCCGTCACCACGCCCGTGGTGGTGGCGTTGTCGCCGGCGTAGGGGCTGGTGGCCCCGGTGCCCTGGATCTCCGCGATGGTGGCGGTGACCTCGTCAGCCGGGTCCGGAGCCTCGCCGGCCGCGTTGACCGGGGTCGGCGCGCCGGAGGTGAAGTCGGCGATGTTGTGGTCGGTGTCGGCACCGGCCGCGTTGCGCGACGACGACGTCGAGTTGCTCATGGCGGGCGCCTTGCCGGTGCCCTCCCAGACGTTGCTGTTGACGCCGACCAGGTCGATGATCGCCGCGTTGGCGGCGAGGCTGTTGACGCCCGGGTCGACCGGCGTCGTGCCGTTGGACAGGATCGCCGTGCCACCGGTGCCGCCCATGGCGATCGTCCCGGTCACGTCGGGGCTCGGTAGCGCGGTGGTCCCGCCGGTGCCGGCGCCCTGCTGGACGAGGTAGTGCTTGCCGGCAGGGACGGAGCCGCTGAGCGGCGTCACGCCGCTGGCGGCACCGGTGTTGCCGGCGCTGCGCCACTGGACCGACCACCCGGAGACGTCGATCGGGGCCGAGGTGGGGTTGTACAGCTCGATGAAGTCGTTCGTGAGCGTGGCACCGCTGTTGCCGCCGCCGCCGTAGACCTCGCTGATGACGAGGTCCTCCGGCGCGGCGTGCGCTGCGGGCAGGGTGAGGACCGAGAGTCCGGTCGCGGCGACGGTGAGCCCGAGTGCCGTGGCCAATCTCTGCCGAGATGAGGACATGTAGCGTTCTCCAGAGGGTGAAAAGGGAGAGTCTCCGAGTGGGACCTGCGTCACCCTAACCCTGGATCGTCCGGGCGAATCCGCCGCTGGATGAACTATTCGGTAACGACCGGGACACGGACGCGAGATTTGTCCGAATCCCAAGCCCGCTACGGGATCAGTCTCAGGTGGAGGGTGAGACCGGGCTCGCCCGGCGTGCCCGGCGCACGTCGCGGAAGAACTCGTAGCCCGACCAGAGCGTCATCGCCACCGCGCCCGCGAGCAGCACCTCGAAGAGGTAGAACAGCACCTCGCCAGGGACCTCCAGTGCGCCGTCGAGCTGACGCAGGGGCAGGGTCAGCCCGCCGAGGGCGAGGGCCTGGAGCACGGTCTTGATCTTCCCGCTCTGCGCGGCGGCGATGACGACGTGCTTGAGCACCGAGAGCCGCAGCAGGGTCACGCTCCACTCGCGCAGGAGCACCACGATGGTGACCCACCACCAGATGTCGCCCACGATCGAGAGCCCGATGAAGGCCATGCCGGTGATCGCCTTGTCGGCGATGGGGTCGGCGATCTTGCCGAAGTCGGTGACCAGGTTGCGGGCCCGGGCGATGTCGCCGTCGATCTTGTCGGTGATCATCGCGGCCAGGAAGATCCCGTAGGCCACGCACCGCCACAGGATCGAGTCGCCGCCGTCGACGAGCAGTGCCCAGCCGAAGAACGGCACCATCAGGATGCGCAGCGTGGTCAGGGCGTTCGGCAGGTTCCAGTTGGAGCCGGTGGACATCTGCGGGTCGACGGCGCTCACGTGGCCGTCGCCTCCGCGACCAGGTCGACACCCTCGGTGGCCACGACGAGCGCCGGCACCAGGTCGCCGACGCGGACGCCAGTCGGCAGACCGGTCACGGTCGTGGTGCCGTCGACCTCGGGTCCCTGGTGCGTGCCTCGCCCCTCGGCGACGTCGCCGTCCAGGGACTCGACCAGCACCAGGACCCGCTCGCCGATGCGCTCCTCGGCACGCTGCGCGTTGAGCTCCTCCACCAGAGCGCTCACGTGCTCGAGCCGGGCGCGGACCTCGTCCTCGTCGAGCTTGCCGTCGTAGGACGCGGCCTCGGTGCCGTCCTCGTCGGAGTAGCCGAACACGCCGGTCACGTCCATGCGGGCGGCGACCAGGAAGTCGCACAGCGTCTCCAGGTCGGCCTCGGTCTCGCCGGGGAACCCGACGATGACGTTGGAGCGCACCCCCGCCTGCGGCGCATGGGCCCGGACCTGGTCGAGCAGGCCCAGGAAGCTGTCGGGATCGCCGAAGCGGCGCATCCGCCGCAGCACCGTGGCGCTGGCGTGCTGGAAGGAGAGGTCGAAGTACGGCGCCACCCCGGGCGTGGTCGCGATCGCCTCGATCAGTCCGGGCCGGGTCTCGGCGGGCTGCAGGTAGGAGACCCGGACCCGGTCGACGCCGTCGATCGCCGCGAGCTCCGGCAGCAGGGTCTCGAGCAGCCGAAGGTCGCCGAGGTCCTTGCCGTAGGACGTGGAGTTCTCACTGACCAGGAACAGCTCGCGCGCGCCCTGCTCGGCCAGCCAGCGCGCCTCCTGCAGGACGTCGCTGGGGCGGCGGCTGACGAAGGAGCCACGGAAGGCCGGGATGGCGCAGAACGAGCAGCGCCGGTCGCAGCCACTGGCCAGCTTGAGCGCGGCCATCGGGCCTGCGTCCAGCCGGCGACGTACGGCACGAGGACCGGTCGCCGGGCCACCGAGACCGACCGTGGTGACGTCGGCGGCGTCGCCGTGCCCCGGGACCGGCACCGTGGAGGCCGCGCGCTCCACGGGCGAGATCGGCAGCAGCAGCCGGCGGTCCTGCGGGGTGTGCGGGTGGTGGGTCTCCCCCGCGACGATCGAGCGCAGCCGCGCTGCGATGTCGGGGTAGTCGTCGAAGCCCAGCACCGCGTCGGCCTCGGGCAGCGACTCGGCGAGGTCCTTGCCGTAGCGCTCGGCGAGGCAGCCGACGGCCACGACGGCCTGCGCGCGACCGCCCTGGTCGGCCGACGCCTTGAGGTCGGCGGCCTGGAGCAGGGTGTCGACCGAGTCCTTCTTGGCGGCCTCCACGAAGCCGCAGGTGTTGACCACGACGGTGTCGGCGGTGGCCGGGTCGTCGACGAGCAGGAACCCGTCGGCCTCGAGCCGCCCGGCGAGCTCCTCGGAGTCGACCTCGTTGCGGGCACACCCGAGGGTCACCATCGCCACCGACAGCAGGGGGCGGGAGTCAGTCGTGTGGATGGCCATGATCACTGTCGAGTATGCCCGTCAGCCCTGCCCGCCGTCGAAACGGCGCAGAGCCCCGCACCGCCGCTCAGCGGACGACGTAGGTGGCGGAGGACTCCTGGCCGGTCTTGCCCATCTCGCCGCGGTCGTCGCCGGCGATGCTCACGGTGACCGAGCCGTCGCTGGACTGCACCCGCACGGGTGGCGCGACCTTGAGCGTGACGCTCTGCATGAAGGCGACGGCGCCGTCGTAGACGATGTTGCCGCCGGCGTCGCGGACGACCACGGTCGCACCGCCACCGCTCGCGGTCAGCACGAAGGGCACCTTGGGTGCGTTGGCGCTGGTGCCGTTGGCGAGGCCGCCGCTGGCGTTGAGGCGCGGGCGCTCGTCGACCTTGGTGCCGCCGCTGGTGACCAGGTGGACGATCGAGCCCACGAGCACGACCGCCATCACCGCGGCCACGAGGACCGACCAGTTGGGCCCGCCGCGGGTGCCGCGGATCGACCCGCCGAACCCGGTCGCGAGCTCGGACTCGAACACCCGGCGTGGGTCGACCGGCGCGTCGGCGTACCGCTCGTCGTAGGAGGCGAGCAGCGGCGCCACGTCGACGCCGAGGACCCGCGAGAGCGTGCGCAGGTGACCGCGGGCGTAGAAGTCGCCGCCACAGGGCGCGAAGTCGTCGACCTCGATCGCCTCGATGACGTGCGGACGGATCCGGGTGCGGTCGGCGAGCTGGTCGACGGTGAGACCCAGGCGGGTCCGGGCGGCGGCCAGCTCGGGTCCGATCACCGGGTCGGCGACCAGCGGCACGTCGGACAGGTCGCCGATGACCACCGTGCCGTCGTGCTCGGGACGCAGGTCCTCGCGCGTCCAGGCCTGGGTGTCCTCGGTCGTGAGCGGCCGGACGTTGTCGACCGGCTCCGGCTCCGGGTCGGGCACGTGGCGTGACTCCGACCGGGCCGCGCGCAGCAGGGCCCGCAGCGGGCCGGGGGTGGGGCTGGCCAGCGCCGCCGACACGGCGGGGGCCGCTGCCGGCCCGGCCTCCTCCGTGCGCTCGTCGACCACCTCGTCCTCGACGGGCTGGTCGACGGGCTCGTCCGCGGACTCGCTCACGGGCTCGTCGACGGGCTCGTCGAGGGGGTGGGCGGCGACCGACTCGTCCGTGAGGGGCTCGCTCTCGGCGTCGTCGAGCTCGTCTGCGGGCACCAGGTCGATCTCGACCACGTCGGCGGTGTAGTCGGAGTGGGCGAGCAGGGTGACGGCGAGATCGTCGCCGGCGCCGGTCACGTGGGAGGCGAGGCCCAGGCGGACTCCCCACTCGGTGCCGTCGGCGCCGAAGACGTCGAGCCGGCCGTCGCGCAACGGACCGCGGGGGGCCAGGTGCTCGACGCGCTCGACCTCCGACCACGGCAGGCCGTGCCAGGACCGGCCGCGGCGCACGCGCAGGCCGTGCTCGTCGGCCACCAGCAGCGGCGCGCGGGCGTCGAGCAGCGCGGCGAGATAGACCCCGCCCAGCAGGGCCATGACGCCGAACAGCGACCAGTCGAGGACCGAGCCGGTGTCGGTGGCGCGCACCAGGTAGGCGATCGCCAGCACGGCGCCGGCGACGCCGATGGCGGCGGCCAGCGGCACCCGGCGGCGCACCTCCGTGGTGGCCGGCACGTCGGTCACGTCGGGCTCGTCGGTCTCGTTCTGGGCCACGGCGGTGTTGCTCACGTCGGTCACAGCTCCCCCTGCAAGGTCATGATCACGGCGTCCAGCTCGTCGGGCTTCACCAGCACGTCGCGGGCCTTGGAGCCCTCGCTCGGCCCGACCACTCCCCTGCTCTCCATGATGTCCATCAGCCGGCCGGCCTTGGCGAAGCCGACGCGCAGCTTGCGCTGCAGCATCGACGTCGACCCGAACTGCGTGGTGACCACCAGCTCGATCGCCTGCACGACGAGGTCCATGTCGTCGCCGATGTCGTCGTCGATCTCGCGCTTGCTCTGCGCGGGCGCGGTGACGTCCTCGCGGTAGGTCGGCTCGAGCTGGCCCTTGCAGTGCGCGACGACCTGCGCGATCTCGGCCTCGGTCACCCACGAGCCCTGCACGCGCACCGCCTTCGAGGCGCCCATCGGCAGGAACAGCCCGTCGCCCTGCCCGACCAGCTTCTCGGCGCCGGGCTGGTCCAGGATCACCCGGCTGTCGGCCAGCGAGCTCGTGGCGAACGCCAGCCGCGACGGCACGTTGGCCTTGATCAGACCGGTGACGACGTCCACCGACGGCCGCTGGGTGGCCAGCACCAGGTGGATGCCGGCCGCACGGGCGAGCTGGGTGATGCGGACGACCGAGTCCTCGACGTCGCGCGGGGAGACCATCATCAGGTCGGCGAGCTCGTCGACGATCACCAGCAGGTAGGGGTACGGCGAGAGCACCCGCTCGCTGCCCGGCGGCACCTCGACCTTGCCGGCGCGGACCGCCTTGTTGAAGTCGTCGATGTGGCGGAACCCGAAGTTGGCCAGGTCGTCGTAGCGCAGGTCCATCTCGCGCACGACCCACTGCAGCGCCTCGGCGGCCTTCTTGGGGTTCGTGATGATCGGGGTGATGAGGTGCGGCACGCCCTCGTAGGCGTTGAGCTCGACCCGCTTGGGGTCGACCATGATCATCCGCACCTCGTCGGGCGTGGAGCGCATCAGGATCGAGGTGATCATCGAGTTGATGAACGATGACTTTCCCGAGCCGGTGGCACCGGCCACCAGCAGGTGCGGCATCTTCGCGAGGTTGGCGACGACGAAGCCGCCCTCCACGTCCTTGCCCAGGCCGGCCACCATCGGGTGGTGGTCGGAGCGCGCCGCGTTGGAGCGCAGCACATCCCCGAGCGAGACGATCTCCTTGTCGAGGTTGGGGATCTCGATCCCGATCGCGGACTTGCCGGGGATCGGGCTCAGGATCCGCACGTCGGCGGAGGCCACGGCGTAGGCGATGTTCTTGGAGAGGGCGGTGACCTTCTCGATCTTGACGGCCGGACCGACCTCGACCTCGTAGCGGGTGACCGTGGGGCCGCGGGTGTAGCCCGTGACCTGGGCGTCGATCCCGAACTCGTCCATCACCTGCGTCAGCCGGCCCACGACGTCGTCGCTCGCCTTGGAGCGGGCCTTGTGGACCGACCCGGGCTTGAGGACCTCGTTGCCGGGCAGCGAGTAGGCGATGTCGCCCGACAGCGACAGCTGCTCGACGCGCTGCGGGATCGGCGTGTGCGGAGGCGGCTCGAGGTCGGCCTTCTCCGCCACCACGTCGGGCACGACCGGTGAGTCGGTGTCCATGATCTCGAGACCGGCATCCTCGGCCAGCGCGACGTCGATCGCGTCGGCCTTGCGGCGGCGCTTGGGCTTCTCCTCGACGACCGGGGTGTCGTAGGGGACGTCGCCGGTGTGCGGGTCGACGTCGAGGCCCTTGCGGCCACCGCGGGTGCGGATCGGCTGGGTGGCGTCCAGGCCGTCGTCGTCCTCGTCGTCCAGGTGGCGGCCGAGCGCGGAGTCGCGCAGCGCCGCGAGACGCTCCGGCACCCGGTAGAGCGGCGTGGCGGTGATGACCAGGGTGCCGAAGAACGCGAGCAGCACGAGCAGCGGTACGACGACGTAGGTCGACTGCAGCAGGTCCAGCAGCAGCGAGGAGACGACGAAGCCGACGGCCCCGCCGGCCTGCTGCAGGTTGCTGGAGTCGCCGACGGCGGGCTGGGGGTTGCCGTTGGCGATGTGGACGAGACCGAGGAGGCCCAGCGTGAACGCCGCCCAGCCGACGAGTTGACGGCCCGCGGGGCCGGTGGCGACCGGGTCGCGCATCAGGCGGAGACCGGCGACCACGACCAGCAGCGGCACGAACCAGCCGACCTTGCCGACCGAGCCGGCCACCGCCGTGCGGACGACCTCCATGACGCCGCCGGGCAGCTGGAACCACACCGCGCCCGCCACGACCACGGCGAGCCCGAACAGGAAGAGCCCGCCGCCGTCGCGCCGCTGCTCGGGCTCGAGGTCACGGGCCGTGTGGCCCACGCCCCGGGCGAGCGCGCCGACGCCGTGAGCGATGGCGAGCCACACCGCGGCGAGGCCACGGAAGACGGCGAGGAAGAGTCGGGCGACCGGCCCGGTCCCGGTGCGTACGGCGCGAGGCGCGGGGCGGCCCTTCGCCGGGGTGCGCTTCGCGGCGGCCGTCGTCCGGCCGCGGCTCTTCGCCTGGGTGGTCCTGCTGGGTGACTTCCGGGCACTCCGCGTTCGGGCGCTCGAGCCTCCTCGTCCGCTGCTCGACCTGGACGAAGGCGTGCTCTTGCTCCGCGAACCCGGCGGGGAAGACGTACGGGTCGCCATACGACCAAACTAGGCCACAGTCCCACCAGTCACACGCACCACACGTGCGTGTCGCCGCCCGAGCCGTCGCGGCCCCTGCCGGCGGTCGCCCCAGAGCGCCTCGCCGGACGCGGCGCCCGGTGCCGCGTCACCGCGCCGACATCAGATTGTTTCGCGACGCGGTCCCGAAGCACTAGACCTTGCTGGGGATGTGTACCTAGTGTGCCAATCCGGTGCCCCGGACGACCGAGCCACCGGATCACCCACTCGGGAGGAACAACCAGTGAAATTTCTCAAGACGGGGCTGAGCCTCGTACTTCTCGGAGGCGGCCTGGCGGCGCTTCCTGCGGCGCAGGCCACGGCCACGCCGTCGGCTCCGGGCGCCCCGGACTCCTTGGTGCAGAAGATGCGCAACGAGGCGTCCGGCACTGTCAAGATCACCCAGGACCGGGCCACCGGCAAGATCGGGTTCGTCCGGGCCACGGGCGGCTCGGCCGACCTGCTGCCCGACGTCGACGGTCGCTCCAGCGGGGCGGCGGCCGCCAAGGCTCGCGCCTACCTCGACGACTACGCGCCGGCCTTCGGCGCCACCGCCGCCCAGCTCACCCAGTCCGGCGTCACCACCGGCGACTACGGCTGGACCGTCGACTTCGACCAGTCCTACCGCGGCGTGCCCGTCTTCGGCGCCAAGGTGCGCGCCCACCTCGACCGCCAGGGTGACCTCACCTCGGTCAACGGCTACGCCGCCCCGGGCCTCAAGCTCGACACCACGCCCACGCTGAGTGCGCAGGAGGCAGCCACCCGGGCCGTCGCCATCGTGCGGGCCAAGTCCTCCACGCCCGATGCCCGGGTGGCGAAGACCGGCCTGAAGGCCAAGAACACCGACCTGATGATCTACCGCATGGGCTCGGCGCGCGGCGTCACCGGCGCGCCCGTCCTCAGCTACGTCGTCGAGGTCACCAACAAGACCACGGTGCGCGACATGGTCTTCCTCGACGCGCGCACCGGCAAGATCGTCAACCGCTACTCGATGATGAACGACGCGCTCGACCGCCGGCTCTACGAGGCCTCGGTCGACGACAACGGGACCCCGGCGGACCCCAGCGACGACGAGACCGTCTACACGCTCAAGTACAAGGAGGGCGACCCGCTCCCGGGCACGCTCGACACCGACCAGCTCAACGAGGTCGAGGGCACCGGCGAGGCGTACTGGTTCTTCCGCAACGCCTTCGGCCGCGACTCCTACGACGGCGCGGGCGCCACGATGATCACGGTCAACAACGAGCCGTCGATCAACTGCCCCAACGCCAACTGGAACGGCTCGACCACCAACTACTGCTCGGGCGTGAGCTCGGACGACACCGTGGCTCACGAGTGGGGCCACGCCTACACCGAGTACACCTCGGGACTGATCTACCAGTGGCAGTCGGGCGCCATGAACGAGGCGTTCTCCGACATCTGGGGCGAGAACGTCGACGCGCTCAACACCCGCTACAACGAGGCGCCCGACACGCGTCGCTCCGACGACCCGAGCGTGTGCTCGAAGTACACGCGCGGCGCCGTGGGCCTGACCATCAACAGCCCGGCGGACATCGCCGGTGCGTGCGACGCGGCCCCCGCCGCCTTCGGCCCGGTCTTCGACAAGACCGGCGTCACCACCGACGTCGTCGTGGGCGCACCGCTGGACGGCTGCGCGCCGTTCACCAACGCGGGCGCCATCGCCGGCAAGTTCGTCTACGTCGACCGCGGCACGTGCACGTTCGGCGCGAAGGCCAACGCCGCCGAGGCTGCCGGCGCCACGGGGATCATCATCGGCAACAACGTCGCCGGCGAGGCCCCCTTCTCCCCCTCCGGGCAGGCCGACATCTACGGCGTCATGATCGGGCAGGCCGACGGCGCGAAGATCAAGGGCGCCACGGGCACCGTCAACGTCACGGTCAAGGACATCGACGAGGCGGCCAAGGACGACTCCTACCGCTGGCTCTCCGGCGAGGCCGACCCGGCCTTCGGCGGCGCGATCCGCGACATGTGGAACCCCACCTGCTACGGCGACCCCGGCAAGGTGTCCGACGCGGAGTACAAGTGCTCCGAGGACGACCACGGCGGGGTCCACAGCAACTCCGGTGTCGTCAACCACTCCTACGCCCTGCTGGTCGACGGCGGCACCTACAACGGGGTGACCGTCCCGGGCATCGGGCGCGACAAGGCCTCCGCCATCTACTGGCGGACGCAGAGCGAGTACCTCTTCCCGGTCGCCGACTTCACGGACCTGGCCGACGGCCTCGCGGCGTCCTGCACCGACCTGGTCGGGCAGGAGATCAAGCAGCTGACCCTCGAGCCCAACGCCACCCCGGCCGCGGCGGCGCCCATCACGGCGGCCGACTGCACGTCGGTGGCCCTGATGACCGACGCCGTGGAGCTGCGGCGCGACCCGACCCAGCAGTGCGAGTTCAAGCCGCTGCTGAAGAAGGGCGCACCGTCGCAGTGCGGCAAGAACTTCGTCAGCCGGGCGTCGTACTCGGAGGACTTCGAGGACGGGCTCGCCGGCTGGACCAAGAGCGAGGAGGTCGTGTTCGAGGGTGCCAGCGGCATCCCGTGGGAGGCCAAGTCGGCCGCCCCCGGCAGCCACCCCTCCAAGGTGGCCTACGCTCCGGACCCGCCCGAGGCCGGTGACTGCCAGGCCGGCGCCGACGACGTGTCCAGCCGCAACTCGATCACCAGCCCGGTGATCAAGGTGCCGTCCGGCTCCTCCCCCACGCTGTCCTTCGAGCACTACGTCGCCACGGAGTACGGCTTCGACGGCGGCAACGTGAAGATCAGCGTCGGCGGCGGCGACTTCAAGGTCATCCCGGCCAGCGCCTACCTCTTCAACGCTCCGGGGGCCACCCTGGAGCCGAAGCCCGACAACACCAGCCCGCTGGCCGGCGAGGTCGGCTTCACCGGCACCGACGGCGGCGAGAACCGCGGCTCGTGGGGCAAGTCGATCGTGGACCTGAAGAAGGCCGGCGCCAAGCGCGACCAGCAGGTCCGGATCCGCTTCGACATGGGCCGGGACGGCTGTGGCGGGCTCGACGGCTGGTACGTCGACAACGTCAAGGTCGTCAGCTGCAAGAACAAGACGGCCCTCAACGCCCAGGCCCGCCCCAACGGCCGGGTCGCGGCCCGGCTCAAGGTGATCGGCTCCTCGGCCAAGCCCACCACGATGGTGCGCCTGGTCAAGAACGGCCGGTTCGTCGGCAAGGGCGTCGTCCGGAAGGGCTTCGGGATCATCTCCGTCCGCGGCCTGAAGCCGGGCCGTCACCGCATCGAGGTCCGCTTCGGCGGCTCGGACGCGCTGGCGGCGTCTCGCGACACCGTGACGATCTGGGTCAAGAAGAGGTGACCTGACCGCACCACCACCGAGGCCCCGCCGGAGCGATCCGGCGGGGCCTCGTGCGTCTGCGGCCGGGGCGGCGGCGTCAGGGGCGTCAGGCCTCGATGACCACCGGGATGATCATCGGCCGTCGGCGGTGGGTGCTGCTGACCCAGCGGCCGACGACGCGGCGCACGGTCTGCTGGAGCTGGTAGGCGTCGGTGGTGCCCTCGCTGATGCTGCGGTGGAGCGCATCGATGATCGGCTGCCTGATCTCGTCGAACGACGAGCCCTCCAGGGCGTTGCCACGGGCGTGGATCTCGGGGCCGCCGGAGACCTTGCCGCTCACCGAGTCGACCACGACGATGACCGAGATGAAGCCCTCCTCGCCGAGGATCCGGCGGTCCTTGAGGTCGGACTCGGTGATGTCGCCGACCGAGCTGCCGTCGACGAAGACGTAGCCGCAGGCGACCTTGCCGGCGATCGACGCGACGCCGTCGACCAGGTCGACCACGACGCCGTCCTCCGCGACGACGACGTTCGGTACGCCGGTCAGGCGGGCCAGGTCGGCGTTGGCCAGCATGTGCCGGATCTCGCCGTGGACGGGCAGGACGTTGCGGGGGCGGACGATGTTGTAGCAGTAGAGCAGCTCGCCGGCGCTGGCGTGACCACTGACGTGCACCAGCGCGTTGCCCTTGTGGATCACCCGGGCGCCCAGGCGGGCCAACCCGTTGATGACGCGGTAGACGGCGTTCTCGTTGCCGGGGATCAGGCTGGACGCGAGCAGGACGGTGTCGCCCTCCTCGATGTGGACGAAGCTGTGGGTGCGCTGCGCGATGCGGCTCAGCGCGCTCATCGGCTCGCCCTGCGAGCCGGTCGAGATCAGCACGACCCGATCGGGCGGCAGGGTGGCCAGCTCCTTGGCGTCGACGAGGACACCGGCCGGCACCGTGAGGTAGCCGAGCTCCTTCGCGATGGCCATGTTGCGCACCATCGAGCGGCCGACGTAGGCGACCTTGCGGTCGTGGGCGACGGCCGCGTCGAGGACCTGCTGGACGCGATGGACGTGAGAAGCGAAGCAGGCGACGACGATCCGCTTCGCCGACTCGCGGAACACCTGGTCGATGACGGGGGTGATCGATTTCTCTGCCGGGGTGAAGCCGGGCGTCTCGGCGTTGGTCGAGTCGGTGAGGAAGAGGTCGACGCCCTCCTCCCCCAGCCGCGCGAACGCGCGCAGGTCGGTGATCCGGCCGTCCAGCGGCAGCTGGTCCATCTTGAAGTCGCCCGTGTGCAGCACCAGGCCGGCACCGGTGCGGATGGCGACGGCCAGCGCGTCGGGGATCGAGTGGTTGACCGCCACGAACTCCAGCTCGAACGGCCCGAGCACGAGCCGGTCGCCCTCGCGCACCCGGTGGTGGACGGTCTCCTTGAGCCGGTGCTCGCGCAGCTTGCCGTCCAGCAGGGCCAGCGTCAGCTCGGAGCCGACGAGCGGGATGTCGGGGCGCTCGCGCAGCAGGTACGGCGTGGCGCCGATGTGGTCCTCGTGGCCGTGGGTGAGGACCAGCGCCTCGATGTCGCCGAGCCGGTCGCGGATCGGCTCGAAGTCCGGGAGGATCAGGTCCACGCCCGGGTGGTGGTCCTCGGGGAACAGCACGCCGCAGTCGACGACCAGCAGGCGACCGGCGTACTCGAAGACGGTCATGTTGCGACCGACCTCGCCGAGCCCACCCAGCGGGATCACCCGCAGCGCGCCCTCCGCCAGCTCAGGAGGCGCGGACAACTCGGGGTGCGGATGGCTCACGGGCATCGGCTCTCAGAGGAGTCCCGACTCGGCGAGCCCCGCCCGCAGCGCGGCCACCTCGTCGTCGCTCAGCGGCACCAGCGGCCCCCGCACGTTGCGGTTGTCGAGCACCCCGAGCAGCTGCAGCGCCGCCTTGGCGGTCGTCGCACCGTAGTTGGGGACGCCCATGACGGCGTCGATCGCCGGCAGCATCCGGGTGTAGCCGGCCAGCGCGGTCGCGTGGTCGCCCGCGGCGTAGGCGTCGACCATCTCGCGGATCTGCGAGCCCGCGACGTGCCCGAGCACCGACACGACGCCGGCACCGCCGTGGGCCAGCCAGCCGAGGGTGGAGATGTCGTCGCCGGAGTAGACGGCGTAGCCCAGCTGCATCAGCCGGACGCCGCGCGCGAAGTCGCCGACCGCGTCCTTGACCGCGACGACGCTGTCCCACTCGATGGCGGCCTCGTAGGTCTCCATCGCGATCGTGGTGCCGGTGCGGCCGGGCACGTCGTAGAGCATGACCGGCACGTCGGCGGCCTCGACGACGCTGCGGAAGTGGTGCAGGACGCCGGCCGGGCTGGGCTTGTTGTAGTACGGCGTGACCAGCAGCAGGCCGTCGGCGCCGATCTTCTCCGCCTGTCGGGCGAGCTCGACGGAGTGCGCCGTCGCGTTGGTGCCGACGCCGGCGACGACGACCGCCCGGTCGCCCACGGCGTCCTTGACCGCGGCCAGGATCTCGCCGTCCTCGGAAACCGACGTGGTCGGCGACTCGCCCGTCGTACCGGAGACCACGACACCGTCGTGCCCGTGGTCGACGAGGTGGGCGGCGATGCGGGCAGTGCCGTCGAGGTCGACGGAGCCGTCGTCGTGGAAGGCCGTCGCCATCGCCGTGAGGACCCGGCCGAAGGGCGCCGGCGAGGTGGGTGCGGGCGTCGTGGTCATGGGTCCCAGGCTATCGCTCACACGTGCGGCATCACGGCAGCCGCCACCAGGCGGAGGTGGTCGAGGTCCGTGAGGTCGAGCACCTGCAGATAGAGCCGCTCGCTGCCCAGCGCCGCATAGCGACCGATCTTGTCGACGACCTCGTCCGGCGTCCCGGCCAGACCGTTCGTGCGCAGCTCGTCCTTGTCCCGGCCGATCGCCTTCGCCCGGCGCTCCACCTCGGCCTCGTCCGCGCCGACGCAGAGCACCAGGGCGTTGGAGTAGACCAGGTCGTCGGAGTCACGGTCGGCGGCCTCGCACGCCGCGCGCACCCGCGCGAGCTGCGCCGTGGTCGTCTCCTCGTCGACGAAGGGCAGGTTGAACTCGTCGGCGTACGCCGCCGCGAGCGCCGGCGTACGCCTCTTGCCCAGGCCGCCGATGAGGACCGGCGGCTTCGCCTGCGCAGGCTTGGGCAGGCCCGGTGAGTCCGTCACCCGGTAGTGCGCACCCTCGTGGGTGAACCCGCCCTCGGTGGCCCAGAGCCCGGTGATGATCGCCAACTGCTCCTCGAGCCGGTCGAAGCGCTCCGCCGTGCTCGGGAACGGGATGCCGTACTTGGTGTGCTCCTCGGCGAACCAGCCGGCGCCGATGCCGAGCTCCACCCGTCCACCGCTCATCTGGTCGACGTTGGCGACGCTGATCGCCAGCGGTCCCGGCAGCCGGAAGGTGGCGCTGGTCATCAGCGTGCCGAGGCGGATGGTGCTGGTGTCGCGCGCCAGCCCGGCCAGCGTGATCCACGCGTCGCTCGGCCCGGGCAGCCCGTCGGTGCCCATGCCGAGGTAGTGGTCGGAGCGGAAGAACGCCCCGAAGCCGAGTCGCTCGGCCTCCAGCGCCACCGCGAGCAGGTCGTCGTACGTGGCCCCCTGCTGGGGCTCGGTGAATACCCGAAGTTCCATGGGTCCACTGTGCCAGGTGGCGGTTTCATCAAGGTCCGTCAGGACCGGGTGAGCCAGACGACGTCGCGGTCGGGGAAGGTGTCGCGGCGCCGCTCGAGCCAGTCGTGACGGTCGAACTCGGGGTAGCAGGTGTCGCCGTCGGGGGTGAGGTGGACCTCGGTGAGGACCTGCTCGTCGGCCAGCGGCATCGCCTCCGCGTAGACCAGCGCGCCGCCGACGATCATGACGTCGCCGCCGAGGCCGTCGGCGAGCTCGAGGGCGGCGGGAAGCGACGGTGCGACGAGGACGCCGTCGGCGGACCAGGAGGGGTCGCGGGTGAGGACGACCGTGGTGCGTCCGGGCAGCGGCCGGCCGATCGAGTCGTACGTCGCGCGCCCCATCACCAGCGTGTGGCCCAGCGTGACGCGCTTGAAGTGGGCGAAGTCCTCGGGGATCCGCCACGGGATGCCGCCGTCGACACCGATCACGCCGTTGTCCGCCACGGCGGCCACCATGACGACGCGCTTGCCCCCGGGCGTCATACGGCGATGGGCGCCTTGATGCCGGGATGCGGGTCGTAGCCCTCGAGCGAGATGTGCTCGAGGTCGAACTCGTCGAGCGCCGTCACGGATGGGTCGAGGCGCAGGGTGGGCAGCGGGCGCGGGTCGCGGGTGAGCTGCAGCCGCGCCTGGTCGAGGTGGTTGGTGTAGAGGTGGGCGTCGCCGAAGGTGTGCACGAAGTCGCCGACCTCGAGCCCGGTCACCTGGGCCACCATGTGCGTGAGCAGCGCGTACGACGCGATGTTGAACGGCACGCCGAGGAACACGTCGGCGGAGCGCTGGTAGAGCTGGCACGACAGGCGGCCGCCGGCCTCGGACGGGGCGACGTAGAACTGGAACATCGTGTGGCACGGCGCCAGCGCCATCTGCGGGATGTCGGCGACGTTCCAGGCGGAGACGAGGTGGCGGCGCGAGTCGGGGTCGCGGCGGATCTGCTCGACGACCTGCGCGATCTGGTCGATGTGGCGACCGTCGGGGGTCGGCCAGGAGCGCCACTGGTAGCCGTAGACCGGCCCCAGGTCCCCGTCCGGGTCGGCCCACTCGTCCCAGATCGTCACGCCGCGGTCCTGCAGCCACTTGACGTTGGTGTCGCCGCGCAGGAACCACAGCAGCTCGGCGAAGATCGAGCGGGTGTGCACCTTCTTGGTGGTCACGAGCGGGAAGCCCTCGCTCAGGTCGAAGCGCATCTGGTGGCCGAACACCGACCGGGCGCCGGTGCCGGTGCGGTCGCCCTTCTCGACCCCGTCGTCGAGGACGCGCTGGAGGAGGTCGAGGTACTGCTGCATGGGCCCAACCTACCGCTCAGAGGGCGACGGTCCCGGCGATGGTCGTGAGGGTGTCGCCGCCCACCCAGACCGCGCCGTCGGCCACCGACACGTGGACCCGGCCACGGCGTCCGATCGCGGTGCCCTGCGAGGCGACGTACGACGTCGGCAGCCTGCTGCCGGCCAGCCACTGGGCCAGCCCGGCGTTGAGGCTGCCGGTGACCGGGTCCTCCGGGACCCCCAGCCCGGGGCAGAACGCGCGCACCTCGACGGCGGCCTCCCCGCCGTCCGGATACCGGCCGACGACGCCGACCTTGAGCCCGTCGAAGGCGCCGAGGTCGGGGCGGCAGGCCAGGACCGCGGCCGCGTCGGCCAGCAGCACGCCGAGCCAGCCGGGGCCGTTGTCCACCCAGGCCGCGTCCACGATCGCCTGCTCGTCGACGCGCAGGGCGCGGGCCACCCGGCCGAGGTCACCGGCGTCCACCGGGCCGGAGCGCACCAGCGGCGGGCCCGCGAAGGCCAGCCGCTCGCCGCGGCGTACCGGGACCAGCCCGGCGCCGCACTCCTGGACGACGACGTCTGCGGACCGGGGCGCGCCACCGGCCTCCAGCCAGGCATGGGCACTGCCGAGCGTGGGATGCCCGGCGAAGGGCAGCTCGCGGCCGGGGGTCCAGATGCGCAGGCGGTAGTCGGCTGCCGGGTCGGTGGGCGTCAGCAGGAACGTCGTCTCCGACAGGTTGGTCCAGCGCGCGAACCGCGCCATCTGCGCGTCGTCCAGGCCGTCGGCGTCGTGCACGACCGCGACCGGGTTGCCGAGCAGCGGCTCGGCGGAGAACACGTCGACCTGTCGGAACCCGCGCATGGCCCCGACGCTACTGGTCCACCCTCAGTGGGCCGGTGTCAGTGGGCCAGCGCCGACGGCAGGATCCGGGGAAAGGAGACCCGCGTCGAGCAGGTGACCTCCGCGACGAGGTCCGACAGCGGGCAGGTGACGACCAGGACGCTGCCGGCGCTGGAGATGCGCAGACCCTCGTCCGGGTCGGCCGAGGGCCGCCCCACGAAGTACGTCGCCACCCCGCGTCGATCGAGGCTGGCGGCGAGCACCTCGGAGCCCGGTGCCAGGCCGGTGTCGACCTCCGCGCCGTCGAGGGTGTCGAAGATCCGGACCGGGCCTTCGGGGCCGCCCTCGCGCGTCAGGAGGTAGTCACCCTCGGGCGACAGCTGCCCACCGAACCCGGGCACGACCGTGCCCGGGACCGCCCCGATGCGGCTGATCTCCACGGCGCCCGGGAGCTGGTAGACGAGGGTCGGACCAGCCGCGTCGAGGAGCCCGGGGCGGCCCATCAGGACCAGGGCCCCAGGATCCTCAGCCTCTGCCTGGAGGGAGGAGAACCCGGCGGCGTCCTCGACGTAGACGACACCGGCGTCCACCGCGATCACGCGCGCCGGCTCGCGCACCGGCGCCGCGGCCACGACCTCGCGCGAGGCGACGTCGAACACCCGCAGCTCGGCTCCGTCGTCGTCACCGCCGCCCGTCTGCACCCACGCCACCAGGCCGTCCACCGCCGAGGCGGCGAAGACGCCGTCTCGGTCCTGGCGGCCCAGCAGCGTGCGGTCGCCCTCGGTGTCGACGAGGACCACTGATCCGTCGGTGGCGGCGTAGACCGCGCCCTGCTCCAGCTGGACGAAGCTCTCGAGGTCGCCGATGCCCAGAGCCACCCGGTCCAGACGCAGGGTGCCGTCGGAGTACCAGCCGACCCCGACGGGGTTCGCGACCCGCTCCGCCTCGACGTCAGGCAGGTCGGCCGGCGGGCCGGGGCGCTCGGCCGACCACGTCCAGGCACCCGCGACGAACGCGAGCACCGCGAGGGCCAGCGCCGAGCGGCGCGCCAGTCGCCGTCGCCGGCTCCGTCGCTCGACCCGCTCACGGGCCGCCACGTCGGCCAGCAGCAGCGGCGGCACGGGGACCGAGTCCGCCGCCCGGCGTACCTCCTCGGCGAGCTCCCCGGCCGGGACAGCGCCGGCGTCGCCCAGCAGCCAGCCGACCTGGTCGTCGTCCAGGCCGGTGGTGACCGGCAGCACCACCGCCGCGCGCTGCGGCTCGCTCAGTCGGTCGAGCCGCGCCCGAAGCTCCGGCCAGCCCGGGTCGAGCGGCTCGAGCTCCCCGTCGACGGCGTGCCCCTGCCATCGGCCGGCAGCGTCATGCAGGGCGTCCAGCAGCAGGCGGAAGGTGTGCTCGTCCAGATCGCCCAGCTCGTCACGGCGCCGCCAGTCGCCGCGCAGCCGGGCCAGCGCGCTCAGCCCGACGTCGCTCGCCTCCGCGGGCGGCGCGCCCAGGAGGACCAGCGAGCGGACCAGCGACGGCCAGCGCGCCAGGGCGTACGCCGAGAAGTCGGCGTCGTTGCGCATCGCTGGCCTCCTGTCGCCTCCCCGTGCGGGTCACGAGGTGTTCGGAGCGGCGGCCTCGCCGGATCGCGCTCAGGCGTGCAGCGACATCGGCCCGTAGACCTGACGGTCGTGCTCGAAGAGCGTGACCGCGTCGACGCCCTCGGCGGCGAGCTCGGCCCAGATCTCCCCGACCCACGACTCGGCGTCCGCCTGGCTGGCGAAGCGCTGGTCGGCGTACTCCGCGGTCACGGAGACGACCTCGCCGGCGGCGTTCTCCAGCCGCCACGTCCAGGGGCGCTCGGTGGGAGTGGGCGGGCGGAAGGTGGGCGGCTGGTCCGGCAGGTTCATGACTCCCTCACCGACGTGTCCACGAACGGCGGCTTGGTCAACTTGAAGATCTCGCGGCGCCCGCGGACGTCGACGCCGACCTCGGCCTCGGGATGGATCTCGGAGGGCAGCAGGGCCAGCCCGATGCCCTTCTTGAGGGTGGGCGAGAAGGTGCCGGAGGTGATCTCGCCGAGCATCACGTCGGGGGTGAGGCTGACCATCATGTGCGGGCGCGGGATGGCTCGGCCCATGGCGACCAGGCCGCGCAGCGTGCGCTTCGGGCCCGCCTCCCGCTCGGCGAGGAGCACCTCGCGCCCCCAGAACGCCTCCTTCTTCCAGCCGACCGCCCAGCCGAGGCGCGCCTCGTTGGGGGTGACGTCGAGGGAGATCTCCTGCCCGTGGAGCGGGTAGCCCATCTCGGTGCGCAGGGTGTCGCGCGCCCCCAGCCCGCAGGCGAGCATGTCGTAGGGCGCACCGGCCGCCAGGAGCGCGTCCCACAGGGCCTCGGCGACGTCGTTGGCGGCGATCAACTCATAGCCGCGCTCGCCGGTGTAGCCCGTGCGGCACACCACGACGCCCACGCCCTCGAACTCCGCTTCGACGAAGCTCATGTAGTCGTGGCCGACCGGCAGGCCCACGGCGGAGAGCACCTCGTCCGACCTCGTGCCCTGCACGGCGAGCACGACGTAGTCGCGGTGGTGGTCGGCCACGGTGACCCCCGTGGGCGCCTGCGCGGCCAGGCGGCGTACGACCTCCGCGGTGTTGGCGGCGTTGGGCACCAGCAGCACGTGCTCGTCGTCGCGGTAGTAGGCGATCAGGTCGTCCACCACGCCGCCGGAGGCGTCGTCGCAGCACAGCGTGTACTGCGCCTGCCCCGGCCCGATCCTGCCCAGGTCGTTGCTCAGCGTGCGGTTGACGTAGTCGGCGGCGCCCGGGCCGCTGACCATCGCCTTGCCCAGGTGGCTCACGTCGAAGATCCCGACCGAGGTCCGCACGGCCGTGTGCTCCTTGACGACACCGGAGGCGTACTCGAGCGGCATCGACCAGCCGCCGAACTCGGCGAACTTCGCCCCCAGGGCGGCGTGGCGGTCGTGGAGCGGGGAGCGCAGCAGTTCCTCGGCCATGGCGCGAACCTACCCCAGCGCCGAGGCGGGTTAGTCTGCCGCGGTGACTTCGTCCTACACCCTGCGCAACGCCAGCCCCGCCAAGTCCCGAGCCGACGTGGTCGTCGTCGGGGTCGTGTCCACGGCCAAGGGGCCGCAGGTCGCGCCGGGGGGTGAGGACGTCGCCAAGGTCTACGGCCGCAAGTTCGCACCGCTGCTGGCCACGCTCGGGGTGAAGGGCAAGGCCGGCGAGCTGGTCAAGCTGCCCACCTCCGGCGCGATCGCCGCACCGGTGCTGCTGCTCGCCGGTCTCGGGGACGACGTCACCCCCGAGGCCGTACGTCGCGCCGCCGGCGGCGCCGCGCGGGCGGCCGGCAACGCCGCCTCGGTGGCGCTGGCGCTGCCCGCCGACTCCCCCGAGCTCGTCCGGGCCGTGGCCGAGGGCCACCAGCTGGGCGCCTACACGTACACGGCGTACAAGAGCCAGACCGAGGACGACTCCCCCGGCACGGTGGTGGTGCTGACCGCGGGCGCCCGGCGCAAGGAGGTCACCACGGCGTTCGAGGAGGCGCAGGTCGTGGTGCGCGCGGTGGTGCAGACGCGCGACTGGATCAACACCCCTCCCGGCGACCTCACGCCGCCCGTGTTCGCCGAGGCGGCCGTCGAGTCGGGCAAGGAGTGGACGAAGGGTCGCGGCGCGCCGAAGGTGAGCGTCAAGGTCCTCGACGAGAAGCGGCTCGCCGAGCTGGGCTGCGGCGGCATCCTCGGGGTGGGCCAGGGCTCCTCCGCCCCGCCGCGCCTGGTCGAGATGACCTACTCCCCCCGCAAGCCCGTCTGCCACCTCGCGCTCGTCGGCAAGGGCATCACCTTTGACTCCGGCGGCCTGACCATCAAGCCCGCGCAGGGCATGCAGGAGATGAAGAGCGACATGTCCGGCGCCGCGGCGGTCATCCAGGCGACGTACGCCATCGCCGCACTCGGACTGCCGATCAAGGTCAGCACCTTCGCGGCCATGGCCGAGAACATGGTCTCCGGCAGCTCGATCCGCCCCGGCGACGTGCTCACCCAGTACGGCGGCAAGACCGTCGAGGTGCTCAACACTGACGCCGAGGGCCGCCTGGTGCTCGCCGACGCGCTGGTGCGGGCCACCGAGGTGAAGCCCGACGTCGTGCTCGACGTGGCCACGCTGACCGGTCACATGGTCCTGGCGCTCGGCGACCGCATGGCCGGGGTCATGGGCAGCGACGACATCGTCCGTGACGTGATCGCCGCCTCGGCGGTGGCCGGCGAGGACCACTGGCCGATGCCGATCCCCGACGGGATGGTCGAGCGGGTCAAGGGCAGCAAGATCGCCGACCTGGCCCAGCACGACTGGGTGCGCTGGGGCGGCGGCCTGTACGCCGGCACCTTCCTGCGCGAGTTCACCGCCGGCCTGCCGTGGGCCCACCTCGACATCGCCGGCACCGCCTTCAACTCCGGCGGCCCCCGCGGCCACCTGACCTCCGGCGGCACCGGCTGGGGCGTCGCCACCCTCGTCGAGTACGCCCGGGCCCTCTCGGAGAAGAAGCCCTGACCCACGCTGGTCGAGCCGCCACGGTGGTTGAGGTGCGAGCGAAGCGAGCCGCCACGGTGGTTGAGGTGCGAGCGAAGCGAGCCGCCACGGTGGTTGAGGTGCGAGCGAAGCGAGCCGCCACGGTGGTTGAGGTGCGAGCGAAGCGAGCCGCCACGGTGGTTGAGGTGCGAGCGAAGCGAGCCTCGAAACCACCCCCGCGTACTCCGAGGCCGCTTCCCAGCTCACCGGGTTTCGAGGCTCGTCGCTGACGCTCCTCGCACCTCAACCACCGGTAGCGACCTACAGCCCCTGCTCCTTGCGCAGCTGCTTCTGCCGGCTGTTGTAGTCGCGCATGCGCTGCGGGATGCCGACCACGGCGGCGTCGTAGGACGGCACCTGGTGCCGGTTGGCGAAGTCGTGCGCCCACTTGACCGACGGCACCCGGCGGCGGGTCCACTCGCCGTCGTGCGCGACGAGCAGCAGGGTCACGTCGCTGACCGCCGTCCGCGGCTCGACGAAGCCCTCGACACCGCGACGGGACACCACGAAGTCATGCAGGTGCGCCTCGTCTACCTTGTCCGCGGCGCGCACCCGGGTCGAGCCGGTGCGCGACGCGTCCTTGGCCGGGCTGCTCATGCGCGTGCGCGCGCCTCGCCGGAAGCGGTCCAGGAAACCCATGGCCTCAGTCTGCCCTCCCGAGGGTGATCGCGTCCGCAGGACGCGTCGCAGGGGCGTCACGTCCGAGGCCACGAGGCCGGTGTTGTGGCGCTCGACAGAAGTGCAAGGATGGGGCGCACATCACTGGCGGAGGGGACTGGCGTGACTGAGGCGGACTTCGACGTGCTCATCCTCGGGGCGGGCTCGGGCGGGTACGCCTGTGCCTTGCGCGCGTCCCAGCTCGGCCTCACCGTCGGCCTGGTGGAGAAGGACCGGCTGGGCGGCACCTGCCTGCACGTCGGGTGCATCCCCACCAAGGCGCTGCTGCACGCCGCCGAGGTCGCCGACTCCGCGCGCGAGTCCGAGCAGTTCGGCGTCCGGGCCACCCTCGAGGGCATCGACATGGCCGGGGTCAACTCCTACAAGGACGGCGTCGTCTCCCGCCTGTTCAAGGGCCTGACCGGGCTGATCTCCTCGCGCGGCATCACCGTCCTCGAGGGCGAGGGTCGCGTCACCGGCGACCGGCAGGTCACCGTCGGCGACCGCGCCTACACCGGCCGGCACCTCGTGCTCGCCTCCGGCTCCTACGCCAAGTCGCTGCCGGGCCTCGACATCGACGGCGAACGGATCCTCACCTCCGAACATGCGCTGCGGCTGGACCGGGTACCCGCCTCCGTGATCGTGCTCGGCGGCGGCGTCATCGGCTGCGAGTTCGCCAGCGTCTGGAAGAGCTTCGGCGCCGACGTCACCATCGTCGAGGCGCTGCCCCGGCTGGTGGCGGCCGAGGACGAGGCGTCCTCGAAGGCGCTCGAGCGCGCCTTCCGCAAGCGCAAGATCGCGTTCCGCACCGGCACGCCGTTCCAGAGCGTCAAGACCACCGACACCGGCGTCGCCGTGACGGTCGAGGGCGGCGACGTGATCGAGGCCGAGCTGCTGCTCGTCGCGGTCGGCCGCGGTCCGAGCACGTCTGGCCTGGGCTACGAGGAGCTCGGCGTCGAGATGGAGCGGGGCTTCGTGCTCGCCGACGAGCGCTGCCGCACCAACGTCGAGGGCGTCTACGCCGTCGGCGACATCGTCCCCGGCCTGCAGCTGGCCCACCGCGGCTTCCAGCAGGGCATCTTCGTCGCCGAGGACATCGCCGGCCTCGACCCGCGCCCGATCGATGAGACCGCCATCCCCCGGGTCACCTACAGCCACCCGGAGATCGCCTCGGTGGGCCTCAACGAGTCCGCGGCTGCCGACCAGTACGGCGCCGACGGCATCGAGACGCTCACCTACGACCTCGGCGGCAACGGCAAGAGCCAGATCCTCAAGACCCAGGGCTTCGTCAAGCTGGTCCGCCAGAAGGACGGTCCCGTCGTGGGCGTCCACCTGGTCGGCGACCGGGTCGGCGAGCTCATCGGCGAGGCCCAGCTCATCTACAGCTGGGAGGCCCACGCGGAGGACGTCGCGCCGCTGGTCCACGCCCACCCCACCCAGAACGAGGCTCTCGGAGAGGCGCATCTCGCACTCGCCGGCAAGCCCCTGCACGCCCACTCCTGATTCCCCACCACGAGCTCACGAAGGAACTCCATGGCCACCGAAGTCAACCTCCCGGCACTCGGCGAGTCCGTCACCGAGGGCACCGTCACCCGCTGGCTCAAGCAGGTCGGCGACTCCGTCGCCGTCGACGAGCCGTTGCTGGAGGTCTCCACCGACAAGGTCGACACCGAGATCCCCTCGCCGGTCGCGGGCACCCTGCTCGAGATCAAGGCGCAGGAGGACGACACCGTCGAGGTCGGCGCGATCCTCGCGGTGATCGGCGACGAGGGTGAGTCCGCCGGCGACGCCGACGAGTCCGCGGAGCCCGAGGCGCAGCCGAAGGACGAGGAGCAGGCCGAGAAGAAGGAGCAGCAGGAGGCCGAGATCGAGGACGAGGAGTCCTCCGACGGCCCCGCGCAGCAGGAGCCCGAGCCCGAGGCGCCCGCCGCCTCGTCCGACGACAGCGGCTCCGGTGGCGGCGGTGGCGGGGGCGGTACGTCGGTCACGCTCCCGGCGCTCGGCGAGTCCGTCACCGAGGGCACCGTCACGCGCTGGCTGAAGTCCGTCGGCGACGACGTCGCCGTCGACGAGCCGCTGCTCGAGGTCTCCACCGACAAGGTCGACACCGAGATCCCCTCCCCCGTCGCCGGCAAGCTCCTCGAGATCAAGGTCGAGGAGGACGAGACGGTCGAGGTAGGCGCCGAGCTGGCCGTGATCGGCTCCGGCGACGACGCTCCCGCCCAGGCCGAGCCCGAGGCCCGGCCCCAGGACGAGGAGCAGGCCGAGAAGAAGGAGCAGCAGGAGGCCGAGCCCGCCGAGGAGAAGGCGGAGCCCGAGCCCGAGGAGAAGGCGGAGCCCGAGCCCGAGAAGGAGCCCGAGCCCGAGCCGGCCGAGGAGACTGAGCCCGCCGCCGAGAAGGCGCCCGAGCCCAGCGCCCAGTCGCCGAGCACCGGCGAGGGTGAGCCCGCGCCCAGCGCCGACAGCGGCGGCTATGTCACCCCGCTCGTACGCAAGCTGGCCGGCCAGCACGGCGTCGACCTGGCGTCGGTGTCCGGCACCGGCGTGGGCGGCCGCATCCGCAAGCAGGACGTCCTGGACGCCGCCAAGGCCAAGGAGGCACCGGCCGCCGCACCCGCGGCCGCCGCACCCGCCGCCTCCGCGCCGTCGGCCCCCAGCGTCACGCCGTCCCCTCTGCGCGGCACGACCGAGAAGATCAGCCGGCTGCGCAAGATCATCGCCGAGCGGATGCTCGACTCGCTTCACTCGGGCGCCCAGCTCACGCAGGTCATCGAGGTCGACGTCACCCGGATCGCCCGCCTGCGCGAGGCGTCCAAGGCCGACTTCCTGGCGCGTGAGGGCGTGAAGCTGTCGTACCTGCCGTTCTTCGCCAAGGCCGCGATCGACGCGCTCAAGCAGCACCCCAAGCTCAACGCGACGATCGACACCGACGCCGGCACGATCACCTACTACGACCGCGAGAACCTCGCGTTCGCCGTCGACACCGAGAAGGGCCTCATCACCCCGGTCGTCAAGGACGCCGGCGACCTCTCGATCGCCGGGCTGGCCAAGAAGATCGCCGACGTCGCCGAGCGCACCCGCACCAACAAGATCGGCCCCGACGAGCTCGGCGGCGGCACGTTCACGATCACCAACCTCGGCAGCGTCGGCGCCCTGTGGGACACGCCGATCATCAACAAGCCGCAGGTCGCCATCCTGGGCCCGGGCGCGGTCGTCAAGCGCCCGGTCGTGATCGACGACCCCGACCTCGGCGAGACCATCGCCGTGCGTCACATGGTCTACCTCGCGCTGACCTACGACCACCGCCTGGTCGACGGCGCCGACGCGGGCCGCTTCCTGCAGGACGTCAAGAAGCGCCTCGAGGCCGGCGTCTTCGAGATCTGAGCCGGACCCGGTCCACCCCACGCTGACCCGTCAGAAACTTTCTGACGGGTCAGCGTGGGCTTGGGGCTAGAAGTCCTCGTCGAAGCCGACCGATCCGGTGACGCCGACCTGGTAGGCCGAGACCTTGCGCTCGAAGAAGTTCGAGAGCTCCTGGACGTCCTGCAGCTCCATGAAGGCGAGCGGGTTCTTCGAGCCGTAGATGACCGGCAGGTCGAGGCGCTCCATCCGGCGGTCTGCCACGTACTCCAGGTAGGTGCGCATGTCGGCCGTCGACAGCCCGGCCACGCCTCCGCCGAGGAGGTCCTCGGCGAAGGTCGCCTCGGCCTCCACCCCGTCGATGAGCATCTGCCGTACGTCGGCGGCCATCTGCTCGTCGAAGAGCCCGGGCTCCTCGGCGCGCACGGTGTCGACCACGTCGAAGGCGAACGCCATGTGCATCGACTCGTCGCGGAACACCCAGTTGGTCCCCGATGCCAGGCCGTTGAGCAGGCCCCGCGAGCGCAGGAAGTAGACGTAGGCGAACGCGCCGTAGAAGAACAGGCCCTCGATGACCGCCGCGAAGCAGATCAGGTTGAGCAGGAACCTGCGGCGGTGCTCGCGGGTCTGCAGCTCGTCGAGGTCGAAGACCGAGTCGATCCACCGGAAGCAGAAGTCCGCCTTGGTCTTGATCGACGCGATGTTGTCGACGGCCGCGAACGCCTCGTGGCGCTCCGCCTCGTCGGGCACGTAGGTGTCGAGCAGGGTCAGGTAGAACTGCACGTGCACGGCCTCCTCGAAGAGCTGCCGCGACAGGTACAGGCGGCCCTCCGGGGAGTTGATGTGCTGGTACAGGTTGAGCACCAGGTTGTTGGCCACGATCGTGTCGCCGGTGGCGAAGAACGCCACCAGCCGTGACACCAGGTGCCGCTCGGCGTCGGTGAGCCGCTGCAGGTCCTTGAGGTCGGAGTGCAGGTCCACCTCCTCGACGGTCCAGGTGTTCTTGATCGCGTCGCGGTAGCGGTCGTAGAAGTGCGGGTAGCGCATGGGACGCAGGGTCAGGCTCATGCCCGGGTCCAACAGGTTCGCGGTCACTGGCAGGCCTCGCAGCTCTCGGGGCTCTCGAGCGAGCAGGCCACGGCGGCCGACTCGCTGACGGACGTGGTCGTCTGGGCGATCCGGGTCGCCGGCCGCGAGCGCAGGTAGTAGGTCGTCTTCAGGCCCGACTTCCAGGCGTGCAGGTACATCGACGACAGCTTCCCGATCGAGGGACCGGCCAGGAACAGGTTCAGCGACTGGCTCTGGTCGATGTACGGCGAGCGGGCGGCCGCCATGTCGATCAACGCCCGCTGGGGCAGCTCCCAGGCCGTGCGGAACAGCAGCCGTACGTCCTGTGGCAGGGCCGCGATGCCCTGGACCGAGCCCTCGGCGCGGCGGATGGCCTCCCGCACGTCGGCGGTCCACAGCCCGAGCGCCTTGAGCTCGCGGGTCAGCGCCGCGTTGACCTGCAGGAACTCCCCCGAGAGCGTCTCGCGCTTGAACAGGTTGGACACCTGCGGCTCGATGCACTCGTAGCAGCCGGCGATGGACGCGATGGTGGCCGTCGGCGCAATCGCGATCAGCAGCGAGTTGCGCAGCCCGTGCGTGGCGAGGTCCGCGCGCAGCGCGGCCCACCGCTCGGTCTGGGTGCCGGTGACGTCCCACAGGTCGGGCTGCAGGACGCCGGCCGCGGCGCGGGTCTCGCCGTACGCCGGGTGGGCGCCGTGCCGGCGGGCCAGGTCGCAGGAGACCTCGAGCGCGGTCAGGTAGATCTCCTCGGAGATCCTGGTCGAGAGTTCGCGCGCCTCGTCGGAGTCGAACGGGAGCCGCAGGGCGAAGAAGACGTCCTGCAGCCCCATGAGCCCGAGCCCCACGGGGCGCCAGCGCGGGTTGGATACCGCCGACTCCTCGCTGGGGTAGTAGTTGACGTCGATCACGCGGTCCAGCAGCGGGACGGCCGTACGCACCGTCGCGCGGAGCTTGTCCCAGTCCATGCCCTCCCCCACCTCCGAGAGGTGCTGGGAGAGGTTGACCGAGCCCAGGTTGCACACAGCGGTCTCGGAGTCGGAGGAGACCTCGACGATCTCCGTGCACAGGTTGGAGAGGTGGACGACCGGACCGCCGGGGGTGTCCCGGGTCTGGTTGCAGGTGCGGTTGGCGGCGTCCTTGAACGTCATCCACCCGTTGCCGGTCTGCGCGAGCGTGCGCATCATTCGCGAGTACAGGTCGCGCGCCCGCACCTGGCGCACGTAGCGGCCCTCGGCCTCCGCGCGCCGGTAGGCCTCGTCGAACGCCGCGCCCCACAGGTCCGGCAGCTCCGGTGCCTGGTCGGGGTCGATCAGCGACCACAGCTCGTCGGCCTCGACTCGGCGCATGAACTCATCGGGCACCCAGTGGGCGAGGTTCAGGTTGTGGGTGCGGCGCGCGTCCTCGCCGGTGTTGTCGCGCAGCTCGAGGAACTCCTCGACGTCCGGGTGCCACGGCTCGAGGTAGACGCAGGCCGCCCCCTTGCGGCGTCCACCCTGGTTGACCGCCGCGACCGAGCTGTCGAGCGTACGCAGGAAGGGCACGATCCCGTTGGACTGCCCGTTGGTGCCGCGGATCAGCGCGCCGCGCGAGCGCACCCGCGAGAACGCGATCCCGATCCCGCCGGCGAACTTCGACAGCTTGGCGACCTGGGCGTAGCGGGCATAGATGGAGTCCAGGTCGTCGCGCGGGCTGTCCACCAGGTAGCACGACGACATCTGGGTGTGGCGGGTGCCAGAGTTGAAGAGCGTCGGCGACGAGGGTAGGTAGGCGAGCGAGGACATCAGACGGTAGAAGTCGATCGCCTCCCCCGGGCCCTGGGCGAGCCCGCAGGCCACCCGCAGCAGGAAGTACTGCGGAGTCTCGATCACCTGCCGCGTCGATGGGTGCCGCAGCAGGTAGCGGTCGTAGACCGTGCGCAGCCCGAAGTACTCGAAGCGGTGGTCTCCCTCCGCGTCCACGGCGAAGTCCAGCTTGCGCGCGTTGTCCTTGACGAACCTCGCCGTCTCGTCGCCGATGAGGCCCTCGGCGTGCCCGAGCGACACCGACTGGCTGAAGGACGCGACCCCCTGGTTGCGCACCTCCTTGTCGACGTACCCGGCGAGCAGCCGGGCGGCGAGCCGGGAGTACTGAGGCTCCTCCCCGATCATCTCGGCGGCCGTCTGGATGGACAGCCGGTCCAGCTCGGCGGTGCTGGCGCCGTCGTACAGCCCGCTTATCGTGCGGGTCGCCACCCGCATCGGGTCGACGTCGACCAGGTCGCGGGCGACCCGGTCGACGGCGCGCACGATCTTGTTGACGTCGACGGGCTCGGTGTCCCCGTTGCGCTTGCGCACGCTCATGGTCGTGCGGCTCTCGATGACGGTCATCGTCTCTCTCCTCGCGAGATCGGTCCTGAGGTCCGGGCTCGCGAGGGGGACGGAGGCACGGTGCGCCGGGGCGCGGCCGTGCGAGCCGTCGGCCGTCCCACGAGGCCTCGGACCACCGCACCCGGTCGGGTGCGGTGCGCTGGCAGGTCTTCGGACTCGTGGGCATGACGCTGACCCCTACTGACCGTCGCTTCCCAGGTCTCTCACCCAGTGCTTCGTGACGGCGTTCGTTCCCACTTACCGCTGCGGGGCAGTCCCGGACTCACACCGGGTTCCCTCTTGCCTCGGCCGCTCTGGCTGAGCGGCCGAACCAGCTACACCGAGCACCATATGTAGCGGCAACCCGGAAGTCCGGGAGCAGATGTGGTGTCGGCGTGTCGGTTGCGGCACCTGGCAGGGTGGGGGCATGTCCCCGCTCTCGGTCCTCCTCGCCGGCGGCTCCGGCTTCCTCGGCACCCACCTGCGCGAGGAGCTGACGCGTCGGGGTCACGCCGTCACCACCCTGGTACGGCGTGAGCCTGCGGGCGGAGCGGAGTCGCTGTGGGACCCCTACGCCGGCGTCCTGGACCGCGACCTGGTCGCGAGCGCGGACGTGGTGGTCAACCTGGCCGGCTCCCCCACCGCCGGCAACCCGCACTCGGCCCGGTGGGCGCGCGAGCTGCGCGCGAGCCGCGTGACGACCACCCGGGTGCTGGCCGAGGCGGTGGCAGCCGCGCCGACGCCGCCGGCGTACCTGGCGGGCAACGGGATCTCCTACTACGGCGACCACGGCGACCAGGTCCTCACCGAGGCCTCCGACAGCCGTGGCCACGCCCTGCTCACCCAGGTGACCCGCGAGTGGCAGGAGGCGGCCGACCCGGCGGTCGCCGCCGGCGCCCGCGTCTGCATCCTGCGCACCGCCCCGGTGATGGACCGGCGCAGCGCCCCGCTCCAGCTGCTGCTCCCCGTGTTCAAGGCCGGGCTCGGCTCCCGCCTCGGCGACGGGCGCCAGCACATGGCGATGGTGTCCCTGCGCGACTGGGTCGGCGGTGTCGCCCACCTCGCCGAGCACCCCACGGCCTCCGGCCCCTTCAACCTCAGCTGCGGCGAGACCCCGACCAACGCGGAGTTCACGCGGGCGCTGGCGCGGGCGGTGCACCGCCCGGCGTTCGCCTTCGCGCCCGCGCCCCTGCTTCGCCTCGCCGGCGGCAAGCTGGCGCCCGAGCTCCTAGGGTCCCTCAACGTGCGCCCGGCCGCGCTCGAGGACTCCGGTTACGAGGTGCGCGACCGCGATGTCGACGCCGTGCTGGCCACCGCCCTCGCCTCAGGGACCTGAGTCCGAGACCCGCCCGACGCGCGCGACCCGCCACTGCCCGCCCACCAGCCACAGCGTCACCCGCCGGGTCGCGACGGCACTGCCGGGCAGCGACCACCGCCGCCCGCCGGCCGCGGCCGAGGCGCGCGCCAGCCGCTCGGTGACCTGCACGGTCAGCCGGCGCGGGGTCTGCGCGAGCACGCTGCCCTCCAGCACCTGCACCTCCAGCGCCGCCACCGTGAGCCCGCGCGCACGCCAGCGGCGCAGCATCGCGACGTCGCGCCGCCCGGCGACCGACCTCTCGACGTACAGGCGACGCAGCGCAGCGACGTCGCCGGCCGCCCAGGCCGCCGCGCGGCGCCGGTCCCAGGACTGGAGCACCGCGACCGGCGACACCACCTCGGCGGCCTCGCCGCGCTCGGGCGGCGCAGGCGGCGGCCGGTCCGGTGACGGGGTACAGCCCAGCAGGAGCAACAGGAGCGCGGCGGTCGCAGCACGTGGGGTCATCCTCTGCTCCTACCCGTTCCCGCGCGTCTCCGGGTGGTTGTCCACAGGGCACGCGCGGGTAGGGTCGCAGGCGTGAGCGAGCTCCGTTTCGAGCAGGTCGGCCTCGGCGCCGACGCGGTCGACTACCTGGCCGCGTGGGAGGTGCAGCGTGAGGTGCACGCCCGGGTGGCCGACGGCGACCAGCCCGCCACCGTGCTGCTGCTGGAGCACCCCCCGGTCTTCACCGCCGGCAAGCGCACCGAGCCGCACGAGCGGCCGGCCGATCCCGGCGGCGCCGACGTCATCGACGTCGACCGCGGCGGCAAGATCACCTTCCACGGCCCCGGCCAGCTGGTCGGCTACCCGATCGTCACCCTGCCCGACCACGTCAAGGTCGTCGACTACGTGCGCCGCGTCGAGGAGGCGCTCATCCAGGTGTGCGCCGACCTCGGCGTCGTCACCGCACGCGTGCCCGGACGCAGCGGCGTGTGGCTGCGCGCCGACGACCGCGGCCCGGAGCGCAAGGTCGCGGCGATCGGCATCCGGGTCAGCCGTGGGGTCACGATGCACGGCTTCAGCCTCAACTGCGACGTCGACCTCGCCTGGTACGAGCGGTTCGTGCCCTGCGGCATCGCCGACGCCGGCGTCACGACGCTCTCGCGCGAGCTGGGTCGGCCCGTCACGGTGACCGACGTACTGCCCGCCGTCGAGCGCCACCTGCGCCACTACCTCGCCTGGGGCGACTACGTCCCCACCCCCGACTACGAGGCCCGCCCCGAGCCCGGCCGCACCCCGCGCATCGAGCTGCTCACGCCCTGAATGGGCCCTCAGCTCACGGCATGTTGCCGATGCTCGCCGGCCGCACGTCGGGGTGGGCATGCCACCACCGGTGGTTGAGCGACGTGCGGGCGGAGTCATAGAGGTAGTCGACGACCCAGCGTCGGGCCTCTGCCCGGGTGACGAAGTGGTGCGCGACGTTTCGCTGGCCCCGCTCCGAGTAGAAGACCACCCAGCCACGGTCCTCCGGAAGGAGGTAGAGGGCTTCGGCCCCGTCGTAGCGGTCGTCCCGGACGGATGTCGAGGCGAAACCATGCTGCTCAACCCACCGGTCGACGTCCTCCTGCGTCACCGAGATCAGGTCTACGAATCTGACATCGTCAATCGAAACGCCGGCCGGCAGCTGGTCGACGGCCCACCTGAACGTGCTCCATCCCAGGATCGCGCGAATCTGATCGTCGGGCGGCCGAGGTGTGAGCTGCGGAGACATGTCTACTTCCACGCTTGAGGGCACAGGTTGTCAACGACCTGATGGTGAACGAGTCTGCTCAGCAACCGCAACCGCAGCCGCACCGCGATTCCGCTCGGTCATGCCGCTGATCGTTCATTCCGAGATCAGGGCGGATCGAATAGCGCGGTGGACTGCAGGTACCAGGCGCGTGCGATCAACCACGTTGTCTCGTGATCCGCCCCGACCTGCCGCATTGCGCGCCATGCTGCCGCAGGCACGGCGAGGGCTCGACGTCCGCCGAACGCGTGTTGCGGCGCCGACGAACCCTCCGGCCTGTTTGGATCGTCCACGAAACGACGAGAGGGCGACATGAGTGACCTGGTGATCGAGACGAAGGGGCTCCGCAAGGAGTTCCGCAGCCGCAGGGGCGGCCTGCGCGTGGCGGTCCACGACCTCGACCTCGCGGTCCCGCGTGGCGGGGTGCACGGCTTCCTGGGACCCAACGGGTCGGGGAAGACCACGACGATCCGGATGCTCCTCGGACTGGCCCGGGCGAGCAAGGGTCGGATGGAGCTCTTCGGCCACCCGGTCCCCGCCCAGCTGCCCGAGGTGATCGACCGGGTCGGCGCCGTGGTGGAGTCGCCCAAGTTCTCCCCCAACTTCACCGGCCGCCAGAACCTGCTGCTGCTGGCCCGCTCCATCGACGTGCCGCGCAGCCGGGTCGACGCCGCGATCGAGACGGTCGGGTTGACCGGACGCGACAAGGACCGCTTCAAGTCCTACTCGCTCGGCATGAAGCAGCGCCTCGCGATCGCCGCGACGCTGCTCAAGGACCCCGACCTGCTGATCCTCGACGAGCCCACCAACGGCCTGGACCCGGCCGGCATCCGCGAGATCCGCGACACCATCCGCGACCTCGGCGAGCGCGGAGTCACCGTGCTGCTGAGCTCGCACATCCTCGCGGAGGTCCAGCAGGTCTGTACGTCGGCCACGATCATCGGCAACGGCCGCCTGCTCGCCTCGGGCACGGTGGACGAGCTGCTCGGCGAGGGCACGGCCTTCCGGGTCACCGCCCCCGACGCGAGCGCGGCCGCCGCCGTGCTCTCCGCCGCCGGGCTGCCGGCCACCGTCGAGGAGACCGGCGTCCGCGTCGAGACCGACGACCCGGCCGCGATCACCCGCGCGCTCGCCGGCGCCGACATCTGGCTCACCGAGCTGATGCCGCTGCGCCAGGACCTGGAGACGTTCTTCCTCCAGCTCACCGCCGCCGACCACCTCGGCGCCACCTCCGATGTCTCGTCCCCAGCCCCGACCGAGGGAGAGTCCCGATGAAGGCGCTGCTGCGCGTCGAGGCCTCGCGACTGCGCTGGCGCCGAGCGGTGCTCCTGCTGCTGCTCGGAGCCTTCCTCGTCCCGGCCGTCATCGCCCTCTCGGTCGTCTACAACACCCGCCCGGTGTCCGAGGCGGAGAAGGAGCAGGCCCGCAGCCAGGGCTCCTTCGAGATCCAGGAGTGCGAGAAGCATCCCCGGAGCTACGGCGTGGGCAGCGCGGAGGCGTGCGAGGAGCAGGTCATCGGCTGGTACACCAGCCGCGAGCCGCTGCGCCTGGGCCAGCAGCAGGGCGAGTCCGGGCTCGCCGTCGCGGCCGTGCTCACGCTCGTGGTCATGCTGGTCGGCACCACCTTCGTCGGCCACGACTGGAACAGCGGCTCGATGAGCAACCAGCTGCTCTTCGAGCCTCGCCGCGGCCGGGTCTGGGCCGCCAAGGGCCTGGTCGTCCTGATCTTCTCGTTCGTCACCAGCGCCGTGGTCTCCGCCGGCTTCTGGCTGGCCCTCTGGGCGACGGCACGTGCGCGGGACGTGCCGCTGCGCGACGGCGTCCTCCTCGACTGCCTCGAGTTCGCGCTGCGGGGCTCGGCGTTCGCCGCCGCGGCGGCCCTCGGTGCGTACGCCGCCACCATGCTGTTCCGCAGCACGGTGGCGACCATCGGGCTGCTGTTCGCGGTCGTGCTCGCCGGCAGCCTGCTCTTCGGGGCGCTCGGCGTGAGCGAGCGCTGGTACCCGCACAAGAACGTCTCGGCCATCGTCAAGAACGGCACCACCTACTACGTCGAGGTGCCCGAGAGGTGCTGGAGCCAGGAGCGCCGGGGGCCGGTCGAGGAGGGCTCCGAGTGCGACGACACGCGCGACCTCACGCTCGCGCAGGGCAGCGGCTACTACGGCGTCCTGCTGCTGGGCGTGGGGGCGCTCTCGGTGCTCTCGTTCCGGCGGCGCGACGTGCCCTGACCAGGGGGCGAGCCGAGTTGGGTGGCCCCCTGGCCCGGCGTACAGTTGCACAGTGTGACCACCGCTCCCGCCCCTGAGGGCCGCAAGCTCCTCCGCCTCGAGGTCCGCAACGCCGAGACCCCCATCGAGCGCAAGCCGGAGTGGATCAAGACCCGGGCGAAGATGGGCCCGGAGTACAAGCACCTACAGAGCCTGGTGAAGTCCGAGGGGCTGCACACGGTCTGCCAGGAGGCGGGGTGCCCCAACATCTTCGAGTGCTGGGAGGACCGCGAGGCGACGTTCCTCATCGGCGGCGACCAGTGCACCCGTCGCTGTGACTTCTGTCAGATCGACACCGGCAAGCCCCAGCCGCTCGACCGCGACGAGCCCCGCCGGGTCGCGGAGTCGGTGCAGAAGATGGAGCTGCGCTACGCCACCATCACCGGCGTCGCCCGCGACGACCTGGAGGACGGCGGCGCCTGGCTGTACGCCGAGACCGTGCGTGCCATCCACGAGCTCAACCCCGGCACCGGCGTGGAGAACCTGATCCCCGACTTCAACGGCAAGCCCGACCTGCTCCGCGAGGTCTTCGAGTCGCGCCCCGAGGTGCTGGCCCACAACGTCGAGACCGTGCCGCGCATCTTCAAGCGGATCCGTCCGGCCTTCCGCTACGAGCGGTCCCTCGACGTCATCACCCAGGCCCGCGACTTCGGCCTGGTCACCAAGTCCAACCTGATCCTCGGCATGGGCGAGACCCGCGACGAGGTCTCCCAGGCGCTGCGCGACCTGCACGCAGCCGGCTGCGAGCTGATCACGATCACCCAGTACCTGCGTCCCTCGCTGCGCCACCACCCCGTCGAGCGTTGGGTCAAGCCCGAGGAGTTCGTCGAGCTGCGAGACGAGGCCGACGAGATCGGCTTCTCCGGCGTGCTGTCCGGTCCCCTGGTCCGTTCGTCCTACCGGGCCGGTCGGCTGTACCGTCAGGCGATGGACGCCCGCGAGGGCCACGTCGGCACCGCCAGCAGCGTCCCCGCCACCGCCTGACACGCATCTCCCGCGTCGGCCCGACCAGTAAGGCAGCTCCGCACCCATGGCCAAGAAGGACACGCCCACCGATCCCGCCGACATGAGTCGTCGGCAGCAGATCGTCGCCACCTACCGGATGACGAAGCAGACCGACAAGCGGATCGGCCTGTGGCTGCTCGGCTCGTTCCTGCTCTTCGGCGCCGTCGGGTTCGGCCTGTTCTGGATCCTGCCCGGCAGCGGCACCATCGGCCTGGTCATGTCGATCGTGGGCGGCCTGCTGTTCGGCTTCCTCGGCATGATGATCGTGTTCTCCCGGCGCGCCCAGCGCACGGCGTACGACCGGATGGCCGGCCAGCCCGGCGCCGCCGCGAGCGCGCTCACGATGCTCAAGCGCGGCTGGAAGTCCGACCCCGTCATCGCGTTCAACAAGCAGCAGGACGTCGTCCACCGCGTCGTGGGCCCTCCGGGAATCGTGCTCGTCGGTGAGGGCAACCCGCACCGCGTGCGTCAGCTCCTCGCCTCCGAGCGGCGCAAGCACGAGCGCGTCGCCTCCGAGACCCCGATCCACGAGGTCGTCGTCGGCGACGGCGAGGGCCAGGTGCCCCTCGCCAAGCTGGTCCGCCACGTCCAGAAGCTTGGCCGTCAGGTCAAGCCGGCCGAGCTGACCGACATCCTCGCCCGGATCAAGGCCCTGGACGCCAACCGCTCGGCGATCCCGATGCCCAAGGGCCCGGTGCCGACCAGCATGAAGGGCATGCGCGGCAACATGCGCGGCCGCTGACCGGCGGCGCCGGCGGCTACTGGACCTGGGAGGCCGGCGGCGCCTCGATGTCGACCGGCTCGCCCCAGTTGTCATAGGTCGCGGTGGTCGTGCCGCCCAGCTTGCCGAGGTCGGTCACCATCTTGCGGAAGTAGCCGTTCTCGTCGAAGTACAGGTCGTAGGTGTACGACGGCTCCAGCATGTTCTCCGGAAGGGTGCTCGTGTCGACGCCCTGCTCGGAGAGCAGCGTGGCGGAGTCCAGCACGAGGCTGTAGTGCTCCATGCCGTCCTCCTCGCCGACGTACGTCGCGCCCGTGATCGCCTTCTCCATGGTGTCGAACTGCGCACGGATGTCGAGCTGCTTGCTCAGGGCCGCGTACGGGCTGCTCGGGTCGTCGAGTGAGGTCGCGGTGTAGGTCTCGGCTCCGGGGTTCTGCTGGTACACCGTGTTGTCCACCAGCACCATCGTGATCGGAGCCGTCTCGCCGACGTTGATCGTCATGGTCATCTCCGGCGGAGTGTTGCTGAAGTCCGCCTGCCCCTCGGCGTCGTAGGCCGCGGCGCCCTCGGTGCTCATGGTGAACGTCGCCGTGCTGGCCTCCTCGAAGGCGCGGGCGAAGATGTCGACCACCTCGGACGGCTCCACCTTCTCCCCCGCGGTCGGCTCGCCGCCCTCCTGCGTCGCCCCGGGCGCGGCCTGCTCGCCGCCCTCCTCCGGGTCGGTGCTCTCGCCCGGGTCGGTGGTGGCGCCCCCGGAGGCCGCGCCGTCGCGCATCTTCGAGAACAGCCCGCCGCCGCCGCTGCCGCCGTCGGAGTCGTCGGCAGAGGAGTCTCCGTCGCCACCGCAGGCGGCGAGTGAGGAGAGGGCCAGAGCGAGGACCGCGGCAGAGGCGGTGCGACGGAGGGGCGAGCGAGACATGGGGCTACCTTTCGGGGCGGCGTGGTCCGGGGCTGAGCTCGTGGAACGTGTCCAACGTAACCGTCACCGTTCCCGCAACCAGGTCGTGCAAACCGCGCCCGTCGGGCCGGTAGATCAGCGGCGGGATCACCAGCGCCACCATCACCTGGCGCAGCAGCGCCTTGAGCGGGTTGAGGGGGCGCAGGCGGCCGTCGGCGGGCACGACCCTCAGCCGGGTGACGAGCTTGCCGAACGAGCCTCCGAGCAGCCAGGTGAAGAGCGCCGACTCCACGACGTACACGACCAGGACGTAGAACTGGGCGTCGCTGCCGGGCTCGCCGTACTCGTCCAACCCGACGATCGCGATCACCGCGAGGGTCGAGACGAACCAGTCGACGAACAGCGCCAGGATCCGGCGCGGCCAGGATGCCGACTCGGGGACCGTCACCACGTCGTCGTCCTCACCCCCGCAGGCTACCGAGGGCACAGGGACGTCACCTCCCCCGGCCACCTGTTACATCCCGGAAACGAAACCGATACGGTCGAGAAATGGCCCGTTCGTAGGTTCGGGTCACCCTCCGGAGCAGCGTGGCTCCGGGGTGTCCACTTCTGCTTGCTTTTGTCGGCTGCCCCGTCACGGGATGCAGCCAAGGAGGACGAATGTTCCAGAACAGCGACGAGCTGCTCGCCTACATCAAGGACGAACGCGTCGAGATGGTCGACGTCCGCTTCTGTGACCTGCCCGGCGTCATGCAGCACTTCACGGTCCCGGTGTCGTCGTTCGACCAGTCCGTCTTCGAGGACGGGCTGAACTTCGACGGCTCCTCGATCCGCGGCTTCCAGGCCATCCACGAGTCCGACATGTCGCTGTTCCCGGACCCGACCACCGCCTACATCGACCCGTTCCGGGTGGCGAAGACGCTGGTGGTCAACTTCTTCATCCACGACCCGCTCACCGGCGAGCCGTACTCGCGCGACCCGCGCAACATCGCCAAGAAGGCCATGGCCTACCTCGGCACCACCGGGATCGGCGACACGGCGTTCTTCGCCCCCGAGGCCGAGTTCTACGTCTTCGACAACGTGCGCTTCGAGACCAAGCAGAACGCCGGCTACTACGAGATCAACTCCTCGGCCGGCGCCTGGAACACCGGCGACGCGTTCGAGAACGACAACCGCGGCTACAAGGTCAAGTACAAGGGCGGCTACTTCCCCGTCGCGCCGACCGATCACTTCGGCGAGCTGCGCGACGAGATGGTCATCGAGCTCGAGCGGGCCGGCCTCCAGGTCGAGCGCGCCCACCACGAGGTCGGCACCGCCGGCCAGGCGGAGATCAACTACCGCTTCGACGAGCTGCTCAAGGCCGCCGACGACGTGATGAAGTTCAAGTACATCATCAAGAACACCGCGTGGCGCAACGGCAAGACGGCGACCTTCATGCCCAAGCCGATCTTCGGCGACAACGGCTCGGGCATGCACGTGCACCAGTCCATCTGGAACAACGGCGAGCCGCTGTTCTACGACGAGACCGGCTACGGCGGCCTGTCCGACATGGCGCGCTACTACATCGGCGGCATCCTCAAGCACGCCCCGTCGCTGCTGGCGTTCACCAACCCCACGGTGAACTCCTACCACCGCCTGGTCCCCGGCTTCGAGGCCCCGATCTCGCTGGTCTACTCCCAGCGCAACCGCTCGGCCTGCGTCCGGATCCCGATCACGGGCTCCAACCCGAAGGCCAAGCGCATCGAGTTCCGCTGCCCCGACCCGTCGGCCAACCCCTACCTCGCCTTCTCGGCGCTGCTGCTGGCCGGCCTCGACGGCATCAAGAACAAGATCGAGCCCGCCGCCCCCATCGACAAGGACATCTACGAGCTCCCGCCCGACGAGATGGCCGACATCGACCAGGTCCCGACCTCGCTCGGCGCCGTCCTCGACTCCCTCGAGGCCGACCACGAGTTCCTGACGGCCGGCAACGTGTTCACGCCCGACCTGATCGAGACCTGGATCGACTACAAGCGCACCCAGGAGATCCTCCCCGTGCAGATGCGCCCGCACCCGCACGAGTTCGAGCTGTACTACGACATCTGATTACGGGTGCCTGGCGGCCCTTCGATGAACCACGATTGACCGAAGAAACCGCCCCTGACCTGCAGAAACGCCGCCGCGCGACCCTTCGGTCGCTCGGCGGCGTTTCGCGTCTCCTGGGGTTCGCTTGTTACATCCTGGGTACATGAAGGTCGGCCGTTTAACGTTCAACCAGTCGTGTTGGCGCCGCCCGCGGACTGCCGCTGACCCGCTCGCGCAGCCCAACCGCAAGCGCACTGTCCGCGGCATGGTCGGGCGGATGCCCGCTGAGCGGAATGGTCGGGCGGATGCCCGCTGGGCGGCATGGTCGGGCAGAGCCCGTATGGCGGCCGTGGAGTGCGTTCAGGAACCATCCGACCAGTTGGGAGCCCAGGCAACGAGTCGGTCAGCGAACCCGTCGGTGTCGTGGGGCGAGCGAATCGGGCGACCGCGGTAGAAGGATGTGCCGCTGCGGGCAGTCAACGTAAGTTGACGACCATAGAGAAGTCAACTAGGGTTGACCGCATGGCCGATGTTGATCTTGCATGGATCACCGAGCACACCGATCCCCTCCAAGCGTTGCGCGAAGCGACCGCGCTGCGCCGCCGACTGGAAGGACACGAAGAGGTCCTGGTCCACCGTGCCCGCGTGTCAGGGACCACGTGGGCGCAGATTGCCGAGGCGCTCGGCGTCTCGAAGCAAGCCGTCCACAAGAAGTACGGGGGCCGGCACCTGTTCGGCCGCACGGAGGCATGACGATGATCAACTCGCTCCTTGACGATCTGTCAGGACGAACAGCGCAACGACTCGGCGCTGGACAGCGTGGTGTCGTGGTGGTGGGTGCGCTGCACGGCAGGCAGTCCGCAGTGCACGGCGCAGATCCCGGCACGCAGTTCGAGATCGGTTCCATCACCAAGACGTTCACCGCGCTCGCCTTGGCCCAGCTCGCCGTGCGCGGCGTCGTGGGGCTGGACCAACCCCTGAGCGACCTCCTACCTCGTGACATCACGGCCCCCCAGCGCGGCGGCGAGGTCATCAGGCTGAGGCACCTGGCCTCCCACACTTCTGGGTTACCAAGGCTTCCCAAGGGGACCCTGCCACGGGGCCTGTTGCGAGCAGACCCCTACGCCGGATGCACCGGCGAGCTCCTGATGGACGGGTTGCGGCGCACCCGTTTGCGATCGGTGCCCGGCACCCGCTTCTGCTACTCCAACCTCGGCGCCGGCTTGCTCGGATTCGTCCTGGCACGCCACACCGAGACCGACTACGACTCGCTCGTCCAGGCCGAGATCTGCCGGCATCTGGGCATGACAGACACCCGCGTGGTCCTCGATCTCGAAGGCGCAGCCCGGTTGGCCCCCGGTCACTCCCGCACGGGACGACCACGCCCACCGTGGCACCTGGCCGCCCTCGCCGGTGCCGGCGGCCTTCACTCGACGGTTCCCGACCTGCTCAGGCTCGCGCGGGCCCACCTCGGCCCCGCCCCCGAAGAACTCGCCGAAGCGATCGCTCTCAACCGCACGACCGCGCACCGCATCAACGCACGAGCTGCGATCCATCCCGGCTGGATCGCAGCCAACATGCCCCGCACCCAGCATCGAGTCATGTTCCACAGTGGCGGCACGGGTGGATATCGCAGCCTGCTGGCTATAGCCCCCGAACACGGCGCCGCAGTCGTGATCCTCAACGCCAACAACCGACCCGTGGATCGTCCCGGCCTCAAGCTGCTCGGGCAGATCATCGACTCCGGACCCGGATTCGGGTCCGATCCCGTCCCGGCCGCCGCCTGACCGACCTGACGTGGGTAGAGAGCTCGGCGAAGTAGCGACCGGTCGCAGTCGGCGGAGTCAGCCAACGGATCCCGCGCATTCACGTGCTCCCGCCCTGCGGCGCACGACTCCGGATGCAACGGATGATGGCCTCAACTAACCGACGCCGATCGTGGGCGGCCGGGGTCAAGCGCAGCCATTTGCACGAGCAAGATCGCCCACAAGTCGACCGGATCTCGGCACGCAAGCGCACCGTCAGCGCATGGTCGAGCGGAGCCCGATGTACGGCACGGTCGGGCGGAACCACTAGGCGGCGGCATACAGGCAACAAAGTCGTACGGCGGTGCATCTCATGAGGATGATGTCGGGTCGGGCAGGAACGTGTGTCCTCGTGCTATTCGTCAGCGGCGTAGGGAGCCTGACCCGGTAGCCCGGACACCTGATCTGTAGCGATGATCGCTGCAGGAAGGAGTCTGAGAGATGCCTGCACCACACCCGCCCGAGTTCCGTCGCCGGGCGATGGACCTGGCCCGTCAGCCAGGAGCGTCGGTCGCTCAGGTCGCGAAGGACCTGGGGATCAGCGAGTCCGGTCTACGCCGTTGGATGAGCCAGGACGACGTCGACACCGGCCGCAAGGAAGGGCTGTCGACCAGCGAGCGCGAAGAGCTGGTCAGGCTGCGCCGGGAGAACCGTCGTCAGCAGATGGAGATCGAGATTCTTAAACGCGCTTCGGCCTATTTCGCACAGGAGAACGTGCTCCCAAAATAGGGTTCCGGCTGGTCCAGGAGCTCGCCGCGGACGGCTTCGACGTCGCGGTGGCCTGCCGGGTCTTGAAGGTCTCACGCTCCGGCTACTACGAGTGGCGCGACCGGCCACCCTCAGCCCGCGACCTCGAGGATGCCTATCTGGCGAACACGATCTACGACATCCACGCCATGTCACGGCGCTCCTACGGTGCCCCACGGGTGCACGCCGAGCTCCGGCTCGGGATGGGGGTCCGGGTCGGCCGGAAACGGGTCGCGCGGCTGCTGCGGATGACCGGCCGGCGCGCGATCCGCCATCGCCACAAGCGTCGGCACTGCCCGGCTGAGGCGGTCCACCAGGACCTCGTGCAACGAAAGTTCACCGCTTCTGGCCCGGACCTGTTGTGGTGCACCGACATCACCGAGCACCCCACCAGGGGCGGGAAGGTCTACTGCGCCGCGGTCCTCGACGTGTTCACCCGACAGGTCGTGGGCTGGTCGATCGCGGACCACATGCGCTCAGAACTGGTCGTCGACGCACTGCAGATGGCGACCTGGCGTCGCCGCCCGCAGGCCGGCACGGTCGTCCATTCCGACCGTGGCAGCCAGTACACGTCCTGGGTCTTCGGCCACCGGCTCCGCGACGCCGGCCTGCTCGGATCCATGGGCCGAGTCGCCTCGTCGGTGGACAACTCGATGATCGAGTCGTTCTGGTCGACCATGCAACGCGAGCTCCTCGACACCCGGACCTGGGACACCCCAGAGCAGCTCGGCTCGGCGATCTTCGAGTGGATCGAAGCTTGGTACAACCCCCGCCGCCGGCACACCGCGATCGGAATGCTCAGCCCGATCGACTACGAGCACCACTGGCAGCAGCAACAAGCCTCCGCCGCTCTTCACACCGCCGCCCACGGCGCGGCATGATCACCACACCACCGTGTCCGGAGAACCGGGTCAGGCTCCATATGCGCAAAGCAGTTGTTATGGGGTCTGCCAGCGTCTTGGAGCGCCGACTCTGTCGGCGCAGCCCCCATCGGGCTAGCATCGTCAGATGGGGAGGCACGACGCGGCCGGGCCGAGCGCCGAGTTCCAGGTCGGTCATCATGTCTCCCCACCGGGCCTAGCCCGCATCTTCGATGAGGAGGTGCTGCGAGACGAGGCCATCTCGTTCGTCGAGCACTTCTACGACGAGAACAAGTCCCCCATCCCGCTGCGTGACCGACTCGCGGCGGTCGAACAACAGATTGCCGAGACCGGTACCTATACCCACACCAAGTCGGAGCTCGTATGGGGAGCGCGCGTCGCCTGGCGCAACAGTGCGCGATGCATCGGGCGCCTGTACTGGAACGGCCTTCGGGTGCGCGACTTGCGCGCGGTCCAGACGGTGGACGCGATGGCGTACCACTGCGTCGAGCACATCAGAGTCAGCCTGAACCGCGGGAACATCCGCCCTGTCATGAGCGTGTTCGCGCCCGAGACGCCGGCAAGCCCGGGAATGCGCCTGCTCAACCCGCAGTTGCTGGGATACGCGGGATACGACCGCGGCGGTGGGGATCGGCTGGGGGATCGCAACAACCGCGATGTGACCATGACCGCTCTGCGGTCCGGGTGGTCGGCTCCGCGCCCTCCGTCGCCGTTCGACGTGCTGCCAATGCTGATCCGCGACTTCGACGGGCACGTGCACGTGCGACGGCTCCCGCCAGAGGCGACGCCGGAGGTCCGACTGCGGCACCCCGATCTCGACTGGCTGGAGGGGCTGGGACTGCGCTGGTTCGCGCTCCCCGTCGTCTCGGACATGGCGCTCTACATCGGGGGCATCAACTATCCCGCTGTTCCGTTCAGCGGCTGGTTCATGAGCTCCGAGATTGCGGTCCGAGATCTTGCCGACCGCGACCGCTACGACGTGCTCCCCTTTCTGGCCAGACGGATGGGCCTGGACCCGGGAAACCCCACCGACTTCGCCGTCGACCGGGCCGCTCTGGAGCTGTTGCGAGCGGTGCACTTCTCGTTCGACGCCGAGAAGGTGCGTATCACCGAACACCACACGGAGTCGTCGCGCTTTCTCCTCCACCGCGACCGAGAACAGGCCGCAGGTCGTTCCTGTCCGGCCGACTGGAGCTGGATCGTCCCTCCGGTCTCCTCCGCATTGACCCCCGTCTTCCATCAGTACTACGACTTCCTACCAGCCAAGGGCCCGCAGCTTTATCACCCCTATACGACGACCTATCGGGCGCACCGCGACCGCGACGAAGGACGGCGACGGGCCGAGCGCTGACGCCGGTGGCGGCGGAGGCTCGTCGTCGGAACCACCTCAGTACGCCGCCGCGCGGCATATTGCTCGCGACATCTCGGAGGGCTGAACACCATCCACTGCCCAGTGCCACGCCCAGTTGAGCACCCCGTCGTTGAAGGAGGCATGGATCTCCATCGCATAGGAGCCTGGAGTCGTGCACACGAAGATCCCGTCGGCGCTCATCTCGAACACGCTGACGCCGGGTGATTCCGAGAACGCGACGAAGAGCCCGTCAGGTGCCACCACGGTGTGCTCACGGTGCTGGAGGCCCTCGCGTTCGGACGTCGCCTCGTAGTCGATCGTAAGGCAACCCCCTGGTGCTTGACGCACCTCGATGCGGGCCGAGCACTCGCCGCTCTCCAGCCCTGTCACCAACCCTCTGTAGAGGCCGGGTGTCGTCCCAAGCAGCCCGTTCGAGCTCACGTGCGCTCCATTCCACGAAGGCGGTCACTGTCTGGACTCAGACTCGCATGGTCCGGTGCAGCGAAGTCCAGGTTCACCGACTCGATCGACTCCGGCGCCGCCACGACGACGAGGTCCATCTCGGCGACGTCGAGGAAGGCTCGCCACATGTGGTGGGCGAGCTCGGGGTCGACCGCGCGCAGGGCTGAGAGGTCGTCTGCGTGCGGGGCGCCGACCAAGGCCCGGTCGACCAGACGTCGCATGGTTGCCTCGTGGTTCAGGCGGCTCATAGCGGAGGCGTTCTCGTACGCGCCGACGGCCTGCTCCCAGCCCCTGGCGTCCCTAGGAGCCGCATCGGCACCCTCCAGTACGGCGCGTCGCAGCGCAGCCACGGCCGTCTCGACGGTTCCCGGGGAACAGGAGAAGGACACCGTCCACCGAGTGAACGGCGATAGGAGGATACCGGCGTACGGCGCGTAGGCGAGTCCGGAGGCGCGCACCGCGGTGAATAGGCGCGATGAGGGCGTGGCACCCCAGAGGTGGGTGCAAACGCGGATGATGGCGAGCTCCGGCTCTGTCCACGACGGGGCGAGACGGGTCAGCCGAACGGTGACCTGCCTCGCGCTGGCGACCGAGCGCGTGTGGACCCGGAACCCGCGTGGGCGGAGTCGCTGGACCGCGGCGGGTGGGGCGACCGGGGCCACCGGCCACGACCACCGGGCGGACATCTCGACCGGCGCGGTGACCAGGACGAACGGCTGGGGCACCGTCTCGATCCGACACCCGGGAGCCGCATCGAGTACCTGGCACGCCACGTAGTCGGCCAGTTCGTTAGGTCCCTCGACACCCGGCTCCGACTCTTCCTGTGTGGGAAGAGGTTTCTCCAGGTACAGGGTGAGCACTTCGACCACGTGCTGGACGTTGCCGACCTCGGTGGTCACCGAAAGCCCGTAGAACTGTGGGTGGGCATACACCCGAGTGTCGGCAACGATGGTCTGCCCGACGGTCGAAGCGAGCTCCTCGAGGTACCGACGAGCCGGCGTAGCGGCGGAGACGACTGCCGGTCCCCTCCTGTGTGGCACCACGACGTGCACGTCGGCAAGCAATGCCTCGGGAAGGCGCACGCCCCGCACAGCGACGCCGTCGAGCGCGGACATCGAGCGGCCACGATCGATTTGCCCCGTCACGGTCTCACCTCCACGAGCCCCGCCTCAGCCGTCGAGAGACGCTGGAGCGCAGCGCGAATGCCGTGCGGGGAGGCGTGCTCTAAGCGATCCCAGATCAGGTCGAGGCCGCTTGGGTCGCCGGTCAGCAGGGCTGCGCTGGCTTCGGTCATCGCGCGGCCGCCCCACCACTGCCACGAGCGTGCGATGTCGAGCCGACCGCGTGCTACGAGACGGAGGAGCTCGCCGTCGTCGAGCGAGGCGACTTCGGCACAAAGTCCACTCAGCGTCTTGGCACCCTCGCCCGCGGTGCCGTCGAGCTCGATAACCAGCACGTTGGGGTCGCGCACGGCCAGGCCGTCAGCGTTCATGAGCCCGGTGTAGGCGCGAGGAGTGAACCCGCGGGCGGATCTGCTACTCAAGAGCGCGTTCATCGCGCCGGCGAGTGCAACCTCCGAGACAAATTCCGCCGACGCGTACGGCGAGGTGAGGTAGCCGAATGCCACGGCGGGTCGTTGGATCAACGGATCAGGGTAGGAACCAGCAGAGGCGACCGGAGTTGCCATGTAGCGGCCAGGCTGGCGCACGAGAGGGGCTACCGGCAAGGGAATGTCGCGGAAGATGTCCCTGGCGAGGGCGAGCAAGTCGTTCGTACTCTTGTCACCTGCGACGTAGATGAGTGCGTTATCTGGGCGGTAGTAGCGGGCATGGAACTGCGCGGCCGTCTCCACATCGACGGCGTCGAGATCGTCGAAGGTGCCGTCGTCGTTATGCGCGTGCACCCAGTCACCGAAGCAGTGCTGTGCCAGTTGAGACCACGGGAACGACCCATAGGGCAGGTTCCCCATCCGGTCCGAGACCTCGTTGCGCACCACGTCGCGTTCGCGGTCGAGATGCGCCTGGTCGAGGCACGGTCCAACCATGCGGCTCCGCTCGAGGCGTAGCACTTGACGAAGCCTGCCCCGAGGTGTCGCATTCACGAAAACGGTGTGGTCCAGCCGGGTCATCGCGTTCGCCATCCCACCCAGCGCGGTGACCGCCTGGAGATGGGTCTCGCCATCCTTGCTCTGGTCGAACATTAGATGCTCGCAGAGATGGGCGAGACCCCGTTGCCCCGGCTCCTCGTCGCGGATCCCGACCTCGTAGTCCACCACCACCACGTCGACGCTCGTCGACTCAACGCACCGGGCAACAATGCGAATGCCGCTGTTGAGCACCTCGCCGGCGATCGATCCGCTGCGGACCTCGGCACTCCTGGTCACGGGAACATCGTCTCGACGCCTGCGGACTCCGCGGGGCTCCGACCGTGTCGGCGAAGTGCGCCCGCCATCGCGATCACCGCCACGAGGTTGGCCACGACTGCAATGGTGAGCGCAGTACGTGGTCCCGTGGCGATTGCCAGGACTGCGCCGGCCACCGCCCCGATGGCGCGCATGCCGTACTGCGCAGCCCCGATAGCCGCCTCGAGGTACGCGTGTGCCCATGTGCTCACCGACCGCTGGCGTAGGTCGATCGACGTGACCCGGCTGACCGAGCCCGCGACGTTGGCGACGAACTGCGCACCCGCCAAGGCGAGAAACCCCGCGAGCCCGGGCGCTGCGAGAGGCATTGCGGCCGATGCGGCCGCGCCAACGACGCTGGCGCCGATGAACACGCGCCCGACATGTGCGTCTCCGACCCAACGGCTGACCACCGCGCCGAGCAGGGCACCGCACCCAGCGACTGTGAAAACGGACCCCAGTGCGACCGCCTCGAGACCCAGGACACGGTTGGCGAAGACGATGAGGACGACGTATCCAGCCGAAGCAGCGGTCGTCATCGCGGCCGTGCCAAGGATAATGATCGACGCGATGCGGCTCCGCCGGACTTCGGCCATGCACTCCCGCAAAGGGATCCGTTCGAGGGCTTGCGGAGCAACCCGCCCGATCGCGACCGCGAGTGACAATCGCTGCCGTAGCAGTCGGGCGCCACGCAGGACGAGGATGCCCGACAGCAGGAAGGTCAGGGCATCGACGGCGATGGCGCCCCGCGGATGCATCAACTCGACCAGTGCCCCGGCGAGCAGCGGCCCCAGCAGCATGGCAAGCGTCTGCGCGACCTCGAAGCGGGCGTAAGTCCGGACGGCACGCTCGCCCAGAGCCCCGCTCAGAATCGGCTGCAAGGACCGGTACGCCGCACCGTCGCAGGCGGAGGCCGACCCCGCCAACGCCGACGCGACGAGGACCGCCCAGAACGTGATCGCGCCGCTGGTAAGGGGCGCAGTCACCAGCAGGCCGAAGACACCGAAGCGGGCCAGGTCAGCAAGGACCATGGTGCGCACGATGCCCAGCCGCGCCACCACGCTCCCGGCGTGGAAGCCGAGCAGCAGGAACGGGAGGTACTCGGCTGCGTAGACGAAACCGATGGCACCATCGGAACCGGACTCGGCCAGAAGCAGGAAGGGCACGGCCAAGACCGACAGCTCGTTGCCGAGCTGACTGGCGAACCGGGCGGACCAGATGAGGTCCCCGCCTCGTCGCACGCTCACGCCTGCGTCGTCTCCCGGTAGACGAGGTTGTAGGAGACAGCGATCCGACGCTGGTCGACTTCGTGCACGGGGACGCTGTGCTGGAGCCAGCCCGGGAACATGACCAGGCTTCCCTGGCGCACCGGGAGCTCGACGCCGATGCCTTCGTCGGCGAAAGTGACACCGGGGTTGAAGTAGTCGAGATTGCTGCGCGGATCGTGGACGACCACCGCCCTGCTCCCAGCCGGGAACGCGGCGTAGTAGATCGCAGCCACCGGCGTGTTGGGATGGAAGTGGCGCTCGTGGGCATCGGCACGGTCGTAGACGCTGGCCCATGAGCGTCCGACCGCGATCGACGGCCGAGGAGCTTCCCGCCGCGCCTCACGCTCGTTGAATGCGGCGCCGCGCAGTCCATGCGTCGCGTTCCAGGCTGACTGCAGGGTTTGCCCGAGACAGACCTCGACGTACTGCGTCGCCATGCCTAGGACCCAGGTCGTCAGCGCGGTGGCCGCTGGGTGGTCCCACGAGTCGAAGTCGTCGAAGGTCTCCGACTTGCCGACCACCTGCTGCGGGGTGTCATCGACGGCGCGGGACACTAGCTCGCCCAGCGCGGCGTCGAGCGTCTCGGCGAAGGGACACGGGACGATGATGACCGGGGTGGCGAAGAGTCGCAGGAGCTGCACGCTGTCCACCGTTTCATCCGTCGCCGACGGCTGTCCGGTTGTCGTCGTCTCGTCAGTAGACACTCAAACCTCCACAGATATTGATCGCCTGACCTGTGTACGCACCCGCGTTCGGCGCGGCGATGAAGCGGACCAGGTTCGCCACCTCGTCGACTTGCACGTATCGCCCGATCGGTATGCGGGCCAGCTGCCGACGCTTCACCTCCTCGATCTCAATGTGGTCCGCAGCGGCGTACCGCGCTCGCGATTGAGCGCTCAGCTCCGTATCGACGAAGCCAGGACACACCGCATTGACGGTGACCCCGCATCCCGCGAACTCCCACGCGAGAGCCTTGGTCATGGCAATCACGCCTGCCTTCGACGCCGAGTACGCCGGGGCGAGGCGGACGCCCTGCTTGCCGCCGGTGGACGCGATGGTGATGATGCGTCCGAATCCGCGCTCCGCCATCCCTCCCCGCGCAAGGGCGTGCTGCGCCAGGAGGAAGGCGCCGTTGAGGTTCACGTCGATGATCTCCTTCCACCGGGCGTACGGGAACTGGACCGTCGGCCCCCCGCCGCCGATGCCCGCACTGTTGACCAGTACGTCGATTCGGTGGTGGCGTTCGACCACGCCGTCCACGAGCGCAGCCACCTCGTCCTCGACGGTCACATCCGCTGGTATGCCCTCCAGACCCAGGACGGGGTCCGCGTCTCGAAGGGCGCGGGCGATGGAGGCGGGGTGCTTGCTCGAGATCACGACCGCGGCGCCTGCCCCCGCCAGTGCTGTCGCGCAAGCCAGGCCGATGCCGCGGCTGCCTCCCGCGACAACGGCGACCAGGCCCTTGAGATCATCACTCACGACGCGCCTCCGCGAACCAGTCGCGCATCCCCGACAGGTCCCTGGTCGCGTTCGATCGGATCGCACGAGTGAAGAAGTCGGCGGCCCCGGCATTCGTGGCCACGAAGCGATGCCGCAGGGTGACCAGGGCGGTCCCCTCCGAGTCACCCGGCGTGAACTCCCAGGCACCGTTCATCCGGAGCAGGGGTGCCACCGGGTCTAGCCGAGCGAAGGTGACACTGAGCTTGCTGTCGTCCAGCCGTCTCGCCGACCTCCAGGTGTGCACGGCGTCGTTGGCCTCGGCGGTCAGCTCGATCTCCTCAATCGAGTCCGGTCCGCGAGGCACGACGACCGTTGCGTCGGTGACGGCCGGCATGAACTGCGGCCACAACGCCAGGTCGCAGCACAAGGCGTATGCGGCCTCAGGCGTCGCGGCGACGACGATGGTGTGCTTCTCGCGGCCTCGGACCGCGTCCTGCGACTCAAGCTGCTTCACGGGCACTTCCTCCGGACATAGGCACGAGCGCGTATCCGTCACCGAGTTCGATCGGGCAGGAATGAGGACTGTCGTCGAGAGCGCAGCCGAGGTGGCTGGCTCGCGCCAGCGGGTCGCCGGCACCATCGTGAAGCCCTCGCCACACGACTGACAGTGGGCTGCCCGTGTGGGCCACCGCCGCCTCGATCAGAACGGCGACCGCGCCCTCCGCCAGCACCGGCGGCTCGCCGATGTCGCGGCACGGTGACGAGGCCAGCATGCTGAACGACGACACGCGCGACTCGGCGACGACCACGACGGCCCGGTCGACGGCACCGGCCTCGATCGCGTCCTGCGCCGCCCACCAAACCTGCCCGAGCCCCCCGGAGTATCCGGCCACGGACTTCGCCTCACCGAGGATGCCGTAACGGATCGTCACCTCACCCTGCGCGGCCGCGGGGAACCACGCGGTCGCCTGGTAGGGCTGCATGCTGCGGACCCCGCGCGTAACGAGCGTCTCGAGCTGCTCTTCTCCGTACGCCCACCCTGCGGACGAGTTGAGCACGAAGACTCCGAGCCGTTCCGGGTCCTCCGTCGGGAAGCTCCGCACCAACCGGGACACCACCGTCACGGCGAGCGCGCTGAACCGGTCGATACGTCGTCCCAATGTCCGCGGAACCTCCGCGTCGTACCGCGGATCGTCGGCGAAGGCCCGCACCGCGTGATCGACCCCGCAGTGCTTGCAACCGATCGGCACGACCTCGTCAGCACCCGGCAGTAGCGTGACGTGTCCCAGGACGGCGAGACCCCCGGCCGTCGGCGCGCCGCTCATGCTGCGCTCATCACGATGGCGGTGTGAATCCCGGAGAAGCCACTGCTCAGCTTGACGATTGTCCGCACCTGCCGCTGCTCGGCGCTTCCCAGGACGAGCCGCAGTGGCACCGTCGGGTCTGTCGTGTTAGCGATCGGCGGTGCGGCGGACTCCTGGAACATGGCACCGCACCCGACGATCTCAAGCAGGTTCGACGCACCGAGCGCGTGCCCGTTGACGCCCTTCTGGGCGGTGATGGCCACACCCGCCGATGCCTCCCCGCACACCGTCCTGATGGCGGCGGACTCGCTGGCGTCGTTGAGCGGAGTCGACGTGCCGTGCGAGTCGATGACGTCGATCTCGGACGGCGACGCGCCGGCGTCCTTGAGGGCAGCGATCAGCGCACGGGCGATGTCGGAACCGTCCTCTCGGAGCGCTGTCATGTGGAGCGCACTGGAGACCGACGCCCAGCCCCGGATCTCGAAGGCCCCATGTCCTCCGCGCCTTACGAGCGACTCCTCCGACTCCAGCACCACGCACGCAGCTCCTTCACCGAGGGCGAACCCATCGCGCCCGGCGTCGAACGGTCGCGACGCTGTTTCTGGGCTGCCGTGCCGTCTGGTCAAGGCGCCGATCTTGTCGAACGCCGCCACGACGATCGGCGAGATGGTCGCGTCCGATGCGCACACGACCGCGATGTCGTCCCGCCCGCTACGGACGGCACGGAAAGCGGAGCCCAACGCGTCGAGACCGGCTGTGCAGCCGGTCGACATGACGAGGCCGCGACCATCCGCACGAAGTTCGCGGCGAAGTCCGCGTTCGAGAGACTCGAAGCGCAGGTCCTCCGCCGACGGCGCCGTGCCGTCCCGGTAGACCCGCTCCAGCTCACAGGTGGCGCCGATCGCGGTGGCCGTCGTGATCGACGTCGTCGCGAGCTTCAAGGCAGACAGGCCGCTCTGTGCGACTGCCTCACGGGCGGCGAGGACGCCCATCGCCTCATAGCGAGGGACGTCGCCGGGGAGGTCCTCCCCTACGCGCGCGGCCACCGCTTGAAGTCCGTCAATGTGCTCGGGTGGGAGTGCCCGGACGAGCGACTTTCCCGCGAACTGCGCTTCCGAATAGGCTCGACAACCCACCCCTGCGGGGGAGACCGCGCCGAGGCCGGTAACGAAAACCCTGCGTCTTCTCATCCGGGCACCCCCGTCCGGGCCCGGGAGTCAGGACTCTCGGTCCGGGTCGAACGGACGGAGCTCGTTTCGAGCCGTCGCCGCACGCTCGACCTCGGCCATCGTCTCCATCTGGGTGATCAGCGCTGCCAGCTCCTCACGACCGGAGCTCCAGTTGTTCAATGGGATGACCTCACGGTCCTGAGCGGACATCCGCGCGTGCGCGACGTTGGTCCGGAAGTGTCGCTGCAGCTCCTCGTGGTCGTCGACAGCGACGATGGACGCCATCCCCGCATACGAGACAGCCTTGTGCAGCTGCGCGACGATGGCCTGTGAGTAGGCCTTCTCGGCGTACTCGATCGAGTCCATCGAGCGTCGCAGTGACTGAGCCTGCTCGCGATAGTCCGCTGCGTTGTCGAGGCCGCCCCAACGTTCGAGCACCAGGAACTGCTGCTTCGACTCGTCGGCCAGGCCTTCTTCGTTGATCAACATGTTTCTCCTCGTGGTTGTTGACTGCCAGTGACGATCGATCGCCATTGGTTTGTGTTCCGTCAGTCGGTACGTCCCATCTCGAAGGGCCTCACCCGCCCCTCCGCGGCGTAGCGCTCTTCCTCGCGGGCCAGGTTCTCGACGTTCTCGATGAGCTTTCCGAAGGTCTCGCGGCCGTCGTCCCACTCCCCCATCGGGACCACCGTGCGGTCAGCAGGAGCCATCCGGGCGTTGGCGGGATTGGCCTTGATGTAGTCACCGAGTTGCTCGTGCGAGTCCACGGCGAGCAGCACCGCCGTGCCGCCGTGTCCCGAGAGGTGGTGGGCGATGATCACTTGGCCCTTGCGATAGGCGGCCTCGACGTACTCGATGGCATCCATGTAACGGCGCAGCGCTCGGGCCTGCTGGGCGTAGTCGGCTCGGGCGTCGATGCCGCCCCACTTCTCGATGACCAGGTAGTGCAGCTTGCCGGGTGTCTTGGCCAATTCTCGGTTGTACAGCACAGTCTTCCCCTACTCGAAGTTGTCTGAGATGAGCAGTTCGCATCGGACGTCGAGCGAACGTTGAAGGTGGCGGAACGGAGTACCGCGGATGTCCCGGAGCCAACCCCCGTAGTTGAACGAGGCGCTGGGGACGACTACCAGATCGGGTTTGCCCTCGCGGTCGATGTAGTCCTCGATCGACGAGACGATGTCGTCGACGGTGAACAAGTCACCGAGGACGATGTTGCCGCCGTAGTAACGGTTCTCGGGCACGAGGCTCTCAATCCGCGTCGGCTGCGCACGACACAGGAAGCTCCACGCTCGAAGCATCGCCTCGAAGTGTGGGCGGACGACCTGGGACGTCACGACCACGACGTGATCGGCGTCAGCGTGGTTGATCATGCGGAAGAGGTGGCGCATAGCGGAGACCGTGATGCCGCTGGCCTCGAGGAACACGCCGAAACGGTCGTTCACCGGCGGGCCGTACAGGTAGTCCTCCGAAGCCGCCTCGTGCCCCAGCTCAATGGTCACCGGCCGCCCGCCCTCCCGACGAACGTCGAGCACGCAGACCGCACGCTCGTCGTCGCGGGCGGTGCCGAGCAGGGAGAGGCAGTGCGGTCGAGACATCACCGGCACGCCGTTGACCTGCTCGATGAGATCACCGACCGCGAGCCCGCCCTCGGCCGCTGGTGACATGGGGGAGACTCCCGCCACATAGGCGCCGTTGAGGTCGTCTGGGTGGAGCAGCGACTGCGTGAACATTCCGGGCTGGATGATCAGCGGGTGTTGGAGCCGAGGCCGCAATGGCGTGAGCTCTCGGACGGCGCTTGCCCAGTAGTCATCGGGATCGAACACCGGTGGGTTCGGGAACAGCCGGGTGTAGCCGCCGAGGATCACGTCGATGATGCGGACGTTGAGCTGGTCGACGAGCTCGATGGTCTTGACCAGCTCGCCGATCGGCACCTCTGGCCAGGCGACCAACGTGGCCGTGAACCGAAGCCCACGCTCGTGCAGCCGCCGTATTCCGTTGATCCCCAGCTCGGCGCGTCCTCCCATGACGCGCTGGCGCGCAGCGGGCGTCGAGGCGTTCACACTGACGGTCAGCTCGACCGGGTCGAGAGCCACCAACCGCTCGACCGTCGAGTCGTCGAGCGTGTAGCCGTTGGTCGTCAGCGAGATCAGGTCGTTGGGCGAGACGGCTCGCAAGGACTCGAGCACGTCGAGTGACCCCGGGTGCACGAGGATCTCTTCCAGGTCGTACGTCGGGGGAAGGAGTGTCTTGCCCTGGCCGTAGTACTGCAGGCGGACGTCTGCCTCGTGCCGCGACTTCTCGACGCTGAACGAGTTGAGCCGGATGGACGCGTCCTTCGGATTGCCGTGGACGTAGCAGAAGATGCAGCGGGCGTTGCAGTTTCGCGACAGGCTCGCGATCACCTCGTACGGATCGCCCTGGCTCGGACGCACCCACTGATCGAGGTCGCGCAAGCCAAAGGCGGCGACCTTCCCGTCCTCTGTCTCCGCTCGCGCCACGCGGTTCAGTGCCTGGAAGGCCCGCTGGATGAACTGAACCCTCGGCTCGGTCCGCACCAGCACCAGCGGGTCATAGAACTCGTCGTTTCCTTCCTGCCCGCCGCGCAGGTCGGCCTCGACCTTGTTGCTCACGCTCGTCGTGATCGAGACGTCCGGCTTGGGGTCGCGAATCGGCTTGAGATGAGGCTCCTTGTCGCTCATCTCATTGTGGAACAAGAAGCTCGCGACATCGACGCGCTGGCCGTCGCTGTCGAAGAGCTCAACGACGTCGAGCATGTTGCCGAGGAAACTCCGAAAGAGCGCCTCCATTTCGTTCTCAGGGTGCAGCGGCTGAGCGTCTGGGACGACGGGGAACCGGAAGAGCTGTCCGTCGTCGCTCTCGACTGCGACTGATGCGTCGGCCGCGTCCAGCCCTTCGACCGGATGGGACGAACAGTGCCCGCCCGCGCCGTCGTCCTGAAGATCGAGGAACCAACGGTGATTGGACAGCTGAGCGGACGCACGTGGTGGATCGTCGGTAGCCACGAGACTGAACCCCCAAACCGCGCTCCGAGTGTGCTGCGGACGCCTGTCAGACCCAACTCCGCACATTCGCGGCGGCGGGCTTGCAATCTGGAGTCGTCTTAACCCAGACTGCGCTGCTGCCGGCTAAGGGGGCGGTAGCTGTTTGGGAGGCTAGGTGGGATCAGAACGGGCGTCAAGGTATCGAGAACGTCCCGATTGACCTTCCTACATACCCCTGCGTTCACCGGGCGGCCGGAACGACGAACCCGAGCCAGGTGTACGTGCGAGGCCGGTTACGGGTAGCCCGGCACCTTGAAGAGGTCCCGGTCGAGGGGCGCTAGCCGATGCTAGGAGCTGACTTCCACCATCGAGGATCGCGCGAGCACCCCGCGTCCCGCGGGGCGGAGCGTCGAGGCACCGACCTCGCCCCGACGTCGAACGGTCAGCAGTCGCTCCACCGAGGTCTCGTCGACCACTCCCCTGGCCAGCGACCGCAGCTCACCGCGCGCGACCAGGTGCTGCACCTGCCGCCTCGAAACACCGAGCCGCTCAGCGGCCTCGGATGCGGCGAGCAATGACATGACAGACAAGTTCGCTTAAGCGAAGTTGTCCAGACGTCGCCGACCTCGAAAGAGGCCTGCCACCGCAAGACCCGGGAAGGAAAGTCCGAGTCAGGCGGTGGTGACGTTCTCCCCGTCGACGGTGACCCTCGTCTCGGGCAGCGGTGCGTTCGCCGGTCCGGACTGTGGTGAGCCGTCGGAGAGGGAGAACCTGCTGTGGTGGCAGGCACAGTCGATGGTCTCGGTCACCTTCGTCACCTCGCAGCCCTGGTGGGTGCACGTGGAGCTGAACGCCTTAAACGTCCCCTCCTCGGGCTGGGTCACGACCAGACCGTCGTCGACCAGGATGATGCCGCCGCCGACCGGCACTTCGGCGGTGGTGGTGAGCACGGTGCCGGCCCCGGGCGCCTGGACGCCACTGTCGCCGCCGTCGTCGGAGCCGCACGCGGCCAGCAGCGGGAGGCCGACGCCGAGCGCTGCGGCGCCTCCCAGCACGGTGCGGCGGGGTACCCCGGGGGCGGGATCGGACGCGGGTGTCGCTCTGCCCGGCGCTGCTTCGACTGCCATCGCTGGCCTCCTACCTACGGGTTACATCGCTCATCTGACGGCTCCTTCGTAGCGAGCGAACCTGAGGCGAGTGTTAATGCGCGCCGCCGGGCGGGTCAGCGCACCGCGGTGTCCTCCCCGGTGGCGAGCCGGGCGATCGGGGCGGGCGGGGCGGCGGCCGGAAGGTCGACCCGAAGCAGCGCGCCACCGCGTGCGGAGCGGGCGACGGTGGCGCGGCCGCCGTGGGCGTCGACGACCCGCTGCACGATCGACAGACCCAGACCGGATCCCGGCAACGCCCGGGCGCTGTCGGCACGGTAGAACCGGTCGAAGACCCGCGGTACGTCGGCGGCGTCGATGCCCGGCCCGGCGTCGTCGATCTCGAGCACCGCCGACCTGCCCTCGGCATGGAGCCGGACCTGGACCGGCTGGTCCGCGGGGGACCATTTGCCGGCGTTGTCGACGAGGTTGAGCACCGCCCGCTGGAGCGCGGCGGGACGGCCGCTCACCCACACCGACGTCACGTCGAGCGCGATCTCGATGTCGGGCACGCGGGAGCGCGCCCGGGTCGCGGCGGCCACCACCACGTCGGCGAGGTCGAGCAGCTCGGCGCTCTCGTCGCCGATGTCACCACGCGCCAGCTCGGTCAGCTCGGCGGCAAGGGTGCTCAGCTCGGCCACCTGGGCACCCAGGTCGTTGAGCAGCCGGGTCCGGCTCTCCGCCGGAAGTGCGGTGTCCAAGGTGCCGCGCCGATCGAGCCGGATCAGCAACTCGACGTTGAGGCGCAGGCTGGTGAGCGGGGTCTTGAGCTCGTGGGCGGCGTCCTCGGCGAGCAGCCGCTGGGCCCCACGAGAGTCCCGGAGCGCGGCGAGCATGGCGTTGATCGACCGGATCAGCCGCCGGATCTCCCCGCCGCCCTCATCCGGGATGTCGGCGTCGAGGTCCCTGGTGTCCGCGACACGTACCGCGGCGGCGGTCAGCCGGTCGATCGGCGCCAGCCCGGTCCGCGCCACGGTCCGCCCGACAAGGGCGCCGCCGACCACGCAGAGCAGCCCGATCAGCAGCATGCCGAACCCGAACCGGTTGACCGGGCTGTCGTCGGCGGCGTGGGCCAGCTGGACCGCGCCGTCGCCCGTCCCCAGCGTGTAGATGAAGTAGCCCTCTTCGCTGTCGTTCGACTCCATCAGGTCGGCCGACGCGCCCCTCGCCACGCGCCCGGCGCCCTCGCTGAGCGGGGGCAGCGCCGGTTGGCCGGCCGGGGTCCTGGTCGAGCCGTCGGGCAGGATGACCCGCACCAGCCGACCGTCTCCGGGATACGGCGGTAGCTCCACCTGCGTCAGACCGGCACGCTCCGCCTTCGTCGCCAGGACGCGGGAGTCGGCGCGCAGCTGGTCCTCGGCAGTGTCCCGTAGCTCCCGGTCCAGCAGCTCGCTGGCCAGCTGGAAGGCCACGAACACGCTGACCGCGATGGCCGTCGCCGCGATCACCGTCAGCCTGGTGCGCAGGGACCACCCGCGCCACCATCGGGTCAGCCGGCGCGGCTCCCGGCCGGTGGACCTGCTCACGGAGGAGTCTCGCGCAACGTGTATCCCAGCCCGCGCCGCGTGTAGATCAGTCGCGGCTCACCCTCGGCCTCCATCTTGCGGCGCAGGTAGCTCACGTACACCTGGAGGTTGTTGGCGGTGGCGCTCATGTCGAAGCCCCAGATCGCCTCGAACAGCATGTCGCGGGTCAAGACCCGGGTCGCGTTGCCCATGAGGACCTGCAGGAGGGAGAACTCGGTCCGGGTGAGGCGCAGCTGTCGCTCGCCCCGCCACGCCTCGAACCTGTCGGGATCGAGCCGGACGTCGGCGAACGACAGGATCTGCGCCTCCTCGTCCGCCGGCGTGCGCCGGCGCAGCAGGGCTCGCACTCGGGCCAGCAGCTCCTCGGTGGCGAACGGCTTGGGCAGGTAGTCGTCGGCGCCCGCGTCGAGCCCCGCGACCCGGTCGGAGACCTGGTCACGGGCGGTCAGCATCAGCACCGGCAGATCCCGATCCGCGGCCCGCAACCGCCGGCAGGTCTCCAACCCGCCCAGGCGGGGCATCATCACGTCGAGGATCAGCAGATCCAGCGTGTCACCGCCGGCCCCACCGACGCCCTCGAGCACGGCGAGGCCGTTGGCGACGGTGCTGGTGTCGTAACCCTCCACCTGGAGCACCCGCTCCAGCGACTCCCGGATGGCCGCGTCATCATCGGCGATCATGATCCGCACGCCGGCCCGCCCCCCTCCAGTCGCTGCTGTGCCGCTCATTGTCCTCGATCATGAGGCCAGGATCGGCGCGCACGGGCGCATTTCAGCCGACGCCTCTCAGGGCTCGCGGGGAGAGACCGTCATGATGCCGATGCACATCTCGTCGCCGGTGCCGTCGCCCCACACCACATACCGCGGCGGCAGCTTGCTCAGCTGCCCCACCTGCTTGCGCAGCCCCACGTCGTGCGTGCACGTCACCCGCAGAATGTCCCCCGGATCGACCTCCACCGGCTCCGGCAGCTTCGCCATCCGCTGGTTGTCGAAGTCGAACTGCGGCACGTCCAGCAGGACCTTGGCGTCCGGCGTGCCCGGGTTGAGCTCGACCTTCAGGGACCGCCCGAGCATGTGCATGTGACCGAACCCGGCGAACACCGTCACCGGCTCCTCCACCTCGTGGTCGCAGGTCTGGGTGTCGCCGGGCAACGGCTCGCCGCCCTCGTTGCACTCCTCCACCTGCTCGTCCGCGAACTCGCCGACCTCCGGCCCGAACCGCTTCGTCACGTCCGCGATCGAGGCCGTCCGGTCGCAGAGCGGGCCCGACTCGTCGGCGGCACAGGGCAGGTCGGTCGGCGCGTCGAGCGACCAGGTCTCGAGCTCCCGGGTCTGCGGCGTGCCGTCCGTCAGCCGCAGCCGCACCCCCGAGCGGTCCGACCCGCCCGGCTCGCCGTCGGTCGCGAGCAGGTTGTAGTGCATCTGGAAGACGATCAGGCTGCCCGGCTCCAGCTTGTAGCCGGCGTCCTGGTCGAGCAGCGTCTCCGCGGCGCCCGGCGCCCATGTGTCCACCCACGCCGCGCCAGGGTCGGAGCCCTCGTCGTCGTCCTCCACATCGGCGCCCTCCACTCCGGTCCCGCCGAAGCACCGCCAGCCGAGGCCGGGAGTCTTCGCGTCCTGCTCGCGCACCGCGGCGGCGTCGCCCGGCGGCACCGCGTAGACGATGCCGTGGTGCGCGATGGCGAGGTTCTCCGGCATGACCTGGGTCCCGGTGAGGAACGCCACCTCGGTCAGGTCCGGATCGAGCACCTGGCACCGGTACTCGTCGATAGCGCCCTCCGGCGGCGCGGGCGTGTAGGCCTCGGCCATCTTCAGCTCGACGAACCGCTCGCCGGCGCGCAGCGGCTGCGGTGGAGCCGGCGCCTCGCCCCCGTGCGCGCTGTGCGAGCCGGGCGGCGCGGCGGGCTGGACGGGCTGGGCACTGTTGTCGCCGTCCGAGCTGCAGGCGGCGACAGCGAACACCGTCGCCAGCGCCATCGCGGCCGCCCCGAGCTTCCGCCGTAAGTCGGACCTCACTGCGTTGATTGCCATTACTAGCCTCCTGCATACGAGTTGCATCGCTTGTCTGAGGCCTCCTTCGTACCGAGCGAAACTTAGACACCTGTTAGAGCGATACTCAGGCCGGTTGACCGAATCAGGTGCCCAGCGCACGTACAGTCGGGACGACGGGACTGACGCGTCACAGGCGCACGGGAGGACACGAGGTCACGTGCACATGATTCAGAGCCCGCAGGCGATTCAGGTGCTCCGCGACGGCATCACGCTCGACGCGACGGTGGCCTGGCGCCAAGAACGGGAGTCCTGGGCGTGGGTGGTCGAGATCGGCTGCACCGACTTCGATCTGGTCGAAGCGCAGGCGCACGACGCGTTCGAGGCGCTCTGCCTCGCACGGGAGCAGCTCGAGCCACGCGGGTGGCGCATCGGGGTCGCCGGCGCCCAGGCGGATGTCTGGCCCAGTGGCATGGCCCGCGAGCAAGGCGGCGGGCTGCGCGCCTATCGGATGAGCGGAGATCGGGTCGGCGACCTCGTCGACGTCTTCGAGCCCGTGGACCCGGCCACGGTGACCACGGTCGCCGAGCAGCGCGCCGAGACCGAGCGCCGGTACGACGAGATCCGGCGCAGCGCCCAGAACAGGTGACACGACGCGGGAGACCCGACCGCGATCGCCCCACTTCGCCCCGGCGGGCGGACGCGATGATCAGACTCGAGAGGAACCGTGATGGCAGCCGACGTCGCAGCCGATCTCATCCGCGCTCTCATCGACACGATGGGGGCCCCCGGCGTCGATGGGGACGGCTGGGAGTCGCTGGCGATCATCTTGGAGTTCCCGGGCGGGGAGTTCAACGAGGCGCACGGTTACCTCTACCGGCCTGACGGCGTGGTGGCGGCCATGGCGTCAGACCCTTCGGCCGTCGGGCCCGCGGTGACGGCGTACACCGACAGCCACTACCGGTTGGGCGAGGTACTGCCGCGCAAGATCCTGGTGCAGTTCGACCGGACCACCGGCAGGTACGACATCGCCTTCGAGGAGGCCGACGAGGCGCGGTGGAAGGTGACCCCGCGGAACTTCAGAGAGCTCCGGGAGGAGCTGCGTCCGAAGTTCAACTGACGCGACCGAGCGGCGAGGGCACCCGTCAGTGACGTGGCTGCAGCGCTGCGTTCGGGAGGACCGGCGCAGGCAGGGGGTCACCGTCGTATCCGCGGACGACGCCGAATCGGCCCGCCGGGTCGCCCGCTGCGATGACCTCGGCCTGCCACTCCTGGCGGAAGCCGACGATCTCGTCGTGGCTGCGGCCGACGAAGTTCCACCACATGACGATCTCCTCGCCCAGTGGCTCCCCGCCGATCAGCAGCCCGCGTACGGCGGCGTCACCCGCGCGGATGACGAGCTCGTCGGATCCCTTGGGGACGTAGCACAGCTGGTCGGCAGCGACCACGACCCCGTTCAGCGCCGGCTCACCGGCGTCGATGAGCAGGCCGTGCTCGAAGGCAGGGTCCACCGGAAGTCGCACCTCGCCTCCGGCAGGTAGGTCGATCTGCGCCCCCACGAGCGGACTGAACGTCGTCAGGGGGGCCGACAGCCCCAGGAGCTCACCGAGGAAGACCCGGACGGTGGCGTCACCGTGCGTGAGCGGATGCGGCACGTAGTGCTCGAACAGCGGCTCGGTCCCGCGGCTCGCATCAGGCAACGCGACCCACAGCTGCACACCGTGCAAGCCGCGGGCATCCTCGGTCGAGACCTCTGAGTGCTGGATGCCCCGCCCTGCGGTCATCAGGTTCACCTGGCCGGGAACGATGTAGGCCAGGCTGCCCAGGGAGTCGCGGTGCTCGACCTTGCCTGCGTACAGCCAGCTGACGGTCTGCAGCCCGGTGTGCGGATGCGGACGGGTGTCCATGGTCCGCGCCGAGGCTGCCGGAGTGGGACCGAAGGAGTCCGCGAAGCACCATGCGCCGATGAGGCTGCGCGCGCGCTGCGGCAGGGTGCGCCGGACCATCAGCGCTCGCTGTCCTCCCAGCGGGACCTCACGCGGCTGCAGCAGCTCAGGACCAACAGCAGGCTCGGTCACGCTCACCTCTTCCTCAGGGTGCTGTTCACGGTTGCTCACGCGGAACCTCCCGACCCTCGTCACCCGGCGAGCCAGGAGCCGGCTCGTGGCCGGTGGAGCGAGCGGTGACGCTGCGGACCGCTTGCTCGAGGTCCTCGACGACGGTGACTCGTCCCCCGTCGCCGGGCTCGGGGTCCGGTACGAGCGCCTCCGGGTCGATGAGAAACACCTCGTGGTGATCCACCGTGAGTCGACGCGCGACCTCCAGCAGCATGCGTCGTGCCACGTCGTCGATCGAGTAGACCATGGTGAGATCCAGAGCCACCGCGACCTCGGGGGGTGCTGTGTCCAGGACCTCTCGCACGATCCGTTCGGCTCCGGCAAAGCGAATCCCACCCTGCAGCTGGAAGACCCGGACGGCATGTGGTCCGCCGCCCACCACGTGGTTGGAACGTACGACCGCGCGCGCGGAGGGCGGCACCTCCATCACGTGCAGACCCATGTCGGAGGAGAACCGCTCGAACAGCGTCACCCCGCGAACGCTGTTGCCGTGGGCGTCCAGCCGTGCCGAGAGGGTGGCGATCCCGATCTGGCCGGGCAGGGCGCCGATCAGGCCGCCGGAGACCCCGCTCTTCGCCGGAATGCCGACCTGCGTCGCCCAGTCACCGGCCGAGTCGTACATCCCGCAGGTGGCCATGACGCTCAGCACCTGACGCACCACCCGCTCGCCGACCACCTGCTCGCCCGAGACGGGGTTCACCCCTCGGTTGGCCAAGGTCGCGGCCATCATCGCCAGATCCCGCACGGTGACGAGCACGGAGCACTGGCGGGTGTAGCCGTCGACGACGGCCTGCGGGTCCTCGGTGAGGACGTCGTAGCTGCGGAGCATGTGCGCGATGGCCAGATTTCGATGGGCATGCTCCATCTCGGAGGCGTACACCCTCTCGTCGATGCTCAGCTGCCGGCCAGCGAAGGCGGACAGGCCGTCGATCACCCGCTCCACACGTCCCGCCGGGTCCCACTCCCTCGAGCCCGCCAGCGAGTGCGCGGTGAGGGCACCGGCGTTGATCATGGGATTGAGGGGGCGCCCGCTCCCACTCTCGAGGGAGATCTCGTTGAACGCCTCGCCCGAGGGTTCCACGCCGATCTTGGCGAGCACGGGGTCGAAGCCGCGATCTGCCAGGGCCAGCGCGTAGGCGAACGGTTTGGAGATCGACTGGATCGTGAACTCGGCATCCACGTCGCCGGCGCCGTAGATCTTGCCGTCGAGGGTGGCGAAGACGACGCCGAGACGACCCGGATCGGCCGCCGCGAGCTCGGGGATGTACCCCGCCAGCTGCCCGGAGACGTCGGGCGCGACCTCTGCCAGCGCCTCGGTCAGGTAGTCAGGAATGACTGATCGCATCGATCCGCTCCTTCATGCTCCGCCTCGTGCGGCCCGGGTGGCGAGGGCGATGTCCGCCGGGGTCGGCCGGCGGAACACGCCGCCCCGGGCGATGAACTCACCACCGTGCACCTTCAGGTGCCGGGCGAACACTGGGCACACCGGCACGACGGTGAGGTTCCTGCGAATGCTGTCGTCGAGCGCCTCGCGGACCAGCAGTCCCGCGAGACCGCGCCCACCGAACTCCTCGACCACCTCGGTGTGGAAGAAGATCCGGTCGTTGCCCGCGTCCGGAGCGTCGACGAAGACGGCACGCCCCACGGTCGTCTCTCCGTCCAGGCTCAGGGTGTAGGCGCTGACATGGCTGCCGGTCTCGAGCTTGACCTGCACGGTCGCACCCGACTTGTCGGTGAGTGTCTTGGTCATGTGGTGGTCCTCTCGTGTGGCGTCGCGTTGCGTGGCACGTCAGTCCTTGGCCGTCGACTCAGGCACGCCGTAGACCAGCGGCACGTACTCACGATGCCGTCCGATCCAGCCCTTGATGAACGGACACAGCGGCATGACCTTGCGTCGGCCTGCTGCGCGGACGTCGTCCAGCGAATCGGGCGAGGGCCGAGCCGACGCCCTTGCCCTCGAACCGGCGCTCGACGTCGGTGTGGGTGAAGACGATCAGCTCGTCGGTGAGGAGGTACTCAGCGAAGCCGGCGGCTTCGCCGCCGATGCTCGCTCGGTAGCGCAGGCGGTCGGGGTCATGGACCACGTGGATGTCTGTCATTTCGGTCCTCCGGCGCTCAGTCGAGGAAGGACAGCAACGCGGAGTTGACGTCGTCCGCGTGCGTCCAGAGCAGCCCGTGCGGAGCGCCTTCGATCTCGACGTACTCGGCGTCCGGGAGGAGGTGGCGGAAGCGTCGGGCCGTGGCATCGATCGGCAGGATGCGGTCCGCGGTCCCATGCAGGATCAGGGCCGGCTTGCCGCTGGCCCGGACCGCCTCGACATCGCCGCGGAAGTCCTCGATCCATGAGGAGACGACGGCGTAGGCCGCCGCTGGAGCACTGGAGACCGCGACGTTCCAGCTGCCGGTGACGGCCTCCTGGCCGATCCGGCTGCCGAGGTTCTCCTCGAGGTTGTAGAAGTCGGCGAAGAACCGGGTGAACCATGCGTAGCGGTCCTGCCACGCGGCGGCCTCGATCCCCTCGAAGACCTCTCTCGGCAACCCCTCCGGGTTGTCCTCCGTGGCGAGGAGGAACGGCTCCAGCGAGGCGAGGAACGCGAGCTTCGCGATCCGCTGGTGGCCGTACCGCGAGACGTAGCGAGCAAGCTCCCCCGTGCCCATGGAGAAGCCGACCAGCACGACCTCGTCGAGGTCGAGGGTCTCCAGCAGGGTGGACAGATCGGCGGCGAACGTGTCGTAGTCGTAGCCGGAGCCGGGCTTGGAGGACTGACCGAAACCACGGCGGTCGTAGGTGATGACGCGGTATCCGGCGGCGAGCAGCGCGCGCGCCTGGCGCTCCCAGCTGTGACCGTCCAAGGGGTATCCGTGGATGAGGACCACAGGCTGTCCTGCACCCTGGTCCTCGTAGTAGAGCTCGATGGCGGTGCTGTTCTCGTTTCCGACGGTGATGTATCCCATGAGGTGGTTCCTTTCCGTTGCTGGGTGTCAGTGGTGGGGTCGGCTAGCAGCGGGTGAGCGCCCTCGACCGCGAGGCGCTTGCGGCACTCGCCAGGCCGAGGGGGGCGGTGTCCCGCATCGCGCACAGGAGCGCCTCCCTGAAGGAGCGAGCGTCCTGGAAGCGGTCCTCCCGCCTCTTGGCGAGCGCCTTCGCGAGTACGGCGTCGAGTGCCGGGAGCCCCGTCGGGACCTGCGCGGGCTCCTCGTGGACGTGCTGGTAGGCGACAGCCACGGGGTCGTCGCCCACGAAGGGTGGGCGCCCGGTCAGGAGCTCGTGGAGCACGCAGCCTGCGGAGTAGAGGTCGCTGCGGGCGTCGGCGGTCTGTCCCCGTGCCTGCTCCGGAGAGAGGTACGAGGGAGTTCCGAGGAACACCTGGGCCTGGGTGAGCGTCGCGGCCGGGCCCTGGGCACTCGAGATGCCGAAGTCCACGAGCTTGACCGCATCCTCGGGCGTGATCATCACGTTCGCCGGTTTGATGTCGCGATGGACGACGCCCGCACGGTGACTGACGTCGAGCGCCGCGAGGATCCCGACCTGGTAGTGGATGGCCTCGTCGCGGGTCAGTGGGCGCATCCTGAGCAGGTCGCGCAACGACCGCCCCGCGACGTACTCCATGACGATGAACGGCACCCGGACCGTGCCCGCCGAGCCGTCGTCGACCTCCTCGTGCCCGGTGTCGTAGACCGCGACGATCGCGGGATGACTGAGACCAGCCACGGTCATCGCTTCGCGCCGGAGGCGGGACCGGAACAGAGGATCTCGTGCCAGGTCCTTGCGCAGCATCTTGATGGCCACCGCGCGGCCCGAGCGGGTGTCGCGACCTCGATGGACCTCGGCCGTGGCGCCGAAGCCGATGACCTCACCCAGCTCGTACCGACCGGCGATCACTCGATCGGTGCTCATCGACGTGGCTCCCAGCGGAAGAGCCGGCTGGCCAGTGCCACGGCGACGAACACCCAGGCCAGCGTGGGCACCACGAGGGGCAGCGAGTCCGTGAGAGGGACGCCGCCGTCCCAGGCGTTGACGACCAGCTCGGTGGCTGACCCGCCGGGTAGGAGCCGCTTGAGGTAGGCAAGGTCCTCCGTGCCGCTGATCCCCACCCAGCTGGCCACGGCGATCACCGCCAGGCTGACCGGCAGGGTGGTCACCTGGGCGTGCTCGGGTGAGTTCGTGAGCCCTGCCGTCGCCAACGCGAGAGCCACCATCATGGCCGTCGTCGCCAGGATCGCCACCACCAACAGCGGGATCTCGGCCGGGGGTTCGGTGACCACGCCGAACACCGTCAGGATGGCCACCACCTGGACGAGAGCGATGAGGGTGATGGGGAGGACCAGCCCGGTGAGGATGCTCGGGTCGCTCGCGGCCGTGGACCGCAGCCGCTTGAGGAACAGGTCCTGCCGGCGCGCGGCCAGGGTGGTCACCGCTGTGGTGTAGAGCCCGAAGGCCATCACGGTGAACATCACGATCGCTGCGACGTAGCCCAGGCTGCCGAGGTCGGAGAACACCTCGTGCTGACGCACGAAGTAGCCGCCGACCGCGACGGGGATGACCAGGCCGGTAACGAGGACCAGTCGGTTACGGAACATCTGGACCAGCTCGCTGCGAGCGATCTCGACCATGGCGGTGCCTCGCTTCCCCGTGAAGCGTCGTGGCTCCGGAGGCCTCGTGGGCTTCATGCGGCGTCCAGGGCACGGAAGACGTCGTCGAGACGCGTGGGGCCGGCGGTGAGCTCCACCAGCTCCACACCCGCGTCGTGCGCCCAGCCCAGCAGCCGGTAGAGGTCCTCCTGCAGGTTGAACGTCTCGAGGTGGAATGCGCCGTTGAGTGCACCCACGATCGGCGGCTCGGGCGCCCCGGGTGGCAGGGCGAAGCTGATCACCGACGGCAAGCTCTGAGTCAGCTCCACGACCGTGCCCTCGCGCCTCAGCGTGCCCTCGTGCATGAGGCCGATCCGGTCGGCACGCTGCTGGGCCTCCTCCAGGTAGTGGGTGGTGAGCACGACCGTGGAACCTTCCTCGCGCAGTCGATCCACGGCGGACCAGAGCGCGTCGCGGGACTGGATGTCCAGTCCGGTCGTGGGCTCGTCCAGGATGACCAGCTCCGGGCCCCCGTAGACGGCCGTGGCGAAGTCCAGGCGGCGCTTCTCGCCGCCGGACAGCTGGGAGACCCGAGTGTTCGCCTTCCGGGTGAGACCGGCGACGCCGAGGACCCGGTCCACGTCGTCGCGCCTGCCACTGAGCGAGCCGATCAGACCGACCGACTCCCGCACCGTCAGGTCGGGCGAGAAGCCACTCTCCTGCAGCATGATGCCCATCCGCGGCCGCACCGCGCGCCGGTCCTGCGGGTTCTCACCGAAGATCCGCACCGTCCCGGAGGCGGCCCCCCGATGCCCCTCGACCACCTCCAGGGTGGAGGTCTTGCCGGCTCCGTTCGTGCCCAGCAGGGCGTAGAGCTCGCCGCGCTGGACCTGCAAGGAGAGGTCACGGACCGCGGCGAAGTCGCCGTAGGTGACGTTCAGGTGTTCGACGTCGATGACGGGAGAGACGGGCATGGAGGTTCCTTTCAGGTGCCGCGAGGCGGTGGCCTCGCAGGTCCGGCCCGTGCTCCGGGCCCACGGTCCGGCTGATCCGGACCGTGTCGATTCGTGTCGTGGCACCAGACTCGCCCTCAGCGGAGTGCCGTCGCGTCGGTGAAAACCTCGGTGCCTTTGCGCGCACCACGCCCGCAGGCGAGCCGGTTCTGGCAGGCTGAGCGCTCGCATCGGTGAGAATCACCTAGCCTGGCCGACTCGAGGAGGATCGGGAGCTGACGGACCTCGTAGGCCGTCGCGCGGAGTGCGCGAGGGTGGAAGAGCTGCTCACGCAGGCGCAGACAGGGCGCAGCGGAGCTCTGGTGGTGCGCGGCGAAGCAGGCATAGGCAAGACCGCACTGGTGGAGCAGGCATGCAACACCGCGACGTCATCGGGGTTCCTGGTGAAGTCCTCGGTGGGCGTGGAGGCTGAGACACAGTTCGCGTTCGCCGGGCTGTACCAGTTGTGCGGTCCGCTGCTGGACCGCGTCGGTGCGCTCCCGGACCCACAGCGGGATGCGCTGGGGGTGGCGTTCGGACTGCGAGCCGGCCCCGCGCCGGACCGCTTCCTGGTCGGTCTGGCGACCCTCAACCTGCTGGCCGAGGTCGCCGAGGAGGCACCGCTGCTGTGCCTCGTCGACGATGCGCAGTGGCTGGACGAGGCGTCCGCGCAGGTCCTGGCGTTCGTTGCGCGGCGGGTGTCGGTCGAGCGGGTGGCCCTGCTGTTCGTGCTGCGCGACTCCAGCGCAGGCGACGACCACCCGCTGGCCGGGTTGCCCGAGCTGCGCCTGGAAGGGCTCGGGGCGGCCGAGGCACAGGCGCTGCTGGCCGCCTCCCTGCCGAGGCGGCTCGACGACGCCGTGCGGGACCGGATCGTCGCCGAGGCGCGCGGCAATCCGCTGGCCCTGCTGGAGCTGTCGCACAGCACGCAGTCCGCGCAGCTGGCCGGGGGGTTCGAGCTGCCCGACTCGCTGAGCGTCCCCCGCCGCATCGAGGACGGCTACCGACGGCGTTCGGCCACCCTTCCGGCCGAGACCCAGCTGCTGCTGTTGGTGGCCGCAGCAGACCCCACCGGCGATGCCGCGCTGCTGTGGCGCGCGACCTCGCACCTGGGCATCACTCCGGAGGCGGCCGCTCCTGCCGAAGCCAGCGGCCTGCTGGAGATGGACACTCAGGTGCGGTTCCGTCATCCGCTGGTCCGCTCGGCCGTCTACCAGGCGGCCACCCCGCCGGACCAGCGTCGGGCCCACGCCGCGCTGGCCTTCGCCACCGACCCGACGGTCGACCCGGACCGGCGTGCCTGGCACCGCGCGCGAGCGGTGCAGGGCACCGACGAGGAGGCCGCCGCGGAGCTCGAGAGCGCGGCCGGGCGGGCCCGTGCTCGCGGCGGGGTGGCCGCTGCGGCCGCGTTCCTGCAGCACGCGGCTGAGCTGACCCCCGAGCCGAGCACCCGTGCGACGCGGATGCTCGACGCCGCGCAGGCCAAACACGACGCCGGCGCGTCGGAGGCCGCCTTGGAGCTGCTAGCCGGCGCCGCGACCGGGCCGTTGGACGCTCTGCAACGCGCGCGTCTCGGGCTGCTGCGCGCCCAGATCGCGTTCCACCTGACCCGAGGCAGCGACGTCTCGGGCATGCTGCTGGACGCCGCCAGGGCACTCGCCCCTCTGGACGCCTCACTGTCCCGCGAGACCTACCTCCACGCGCTCGATGCGGCCATCATCACCGGCGGCCTCGAGCACCGGCGGGGCATGGTGGAGGCGACCGAGGCCGCCCGTTCCGCTCCCCCGCCGCCAGGCCCGCCGGGGGCGGCCGATCTGCTGCTCGACGGGCTGGTGACCACCTACACGGACGGCTACGCGGCCGGCGTGCCGCAGCTGCGCCTGGCGCTCGAGGCCTTCTGCGCCGACGATCCGGCCGCCGAGGCTGCCGGGGGCGGCGACACCCGCCGCTGGCACTGGCTGGCCAGCCGTACGGCGCTGACGCTGTTCGACGACGACCTGCTTCACACACTGGCGCACCGCAACGTACGGCTCGCCCGGGAGGCAGGCGCGCTGAACACGCTCCCGGCCTCGCTGCTGTTCCTGGCAGCCGTGTCAGTGCTCTTCGGCCAGCCCGCGCGGGCCACCGACCTGATCGCCGAGGAGACCGCGATCACCCAGGCGACCGGCGGTGTCTCACTGCGCTTCGGTCAGCTCCTGCTGGCCGCCTGGCGCGGACAGCAGACCGAGACCGTCCAGATCCACGCCGCGGCCGTCGAGGAGGCTGCCGTCCGCGGGAACGACGCTGAGGTCTCCTTGGCGCAGGTCGCGATGGCGGTGCTCCACAACGGCCTGGGCAACTACGCAGCCGCGTTCGACGCCGCGCTGCGGGCCTGCGAGTCACTGGAGCCACCCCACATCAACCTGGCACTCCCCGAGCTCATCGAGGCGGCCACCCGTGCTGGCGAACCGGTCCACGCGGCCGTCGCGTTGGATCAGCTCGACTCCCGGGCCGCCGCCAGCGGCACCCCGTGGGCGCTCGGAATGGCGGCGCACTCGCGGGCGCTCACCAGCACCGGGCCGGGCGCCGAGCAACACCACCGCCAGGCGATCGAGCTGCTGCAAGGCTCGCGGATGGGCGCCTACCTGGCCCGAGCGCATCTGGTCTTCGGTGAGTGGCTGCGCCGCGAGGGCCGTCGCCAGGACGCCCGTGAACAGCTCCGCACCGCCCACGAGCTGCTGTCCGACATGGGCGCGAGGGCGTTCGCCGAGCGCGCCGCTCGCGAGCTGCGCGCCACCGGCGAGCACCCCCGCAAACGAACCGCCCAGCCGACCGACTCCCTCACCGCCCAGGAGGTGCACATCGCGCGGCTCGTGGCGACCGGGGCCACCTCCCGCGAGGTGGCTGGGCAGCTGTTCCTCAGCCCACGCACGATCGAGGCCCATCTGCGCAGCATCTTCCGCAAGCTGGGCATCACCTCCCGCCGGCAGCTCAGAGAGCTGCCGCTCTCCTGAACCCGTGTCGGCCGGGCGGAGGGAGGAGCGCGCACGGTCGTCGGGCCGACTCCCACCTCGCCGGGTGAGGGCGCAGGCGAACTCTCACCTCTCGGCGAGCTCGCCCCGGAACATCACGCTCCCGCGGAGGGGCGGTCACCTAGGACGGCGCCCACCGAGGCAGCCAGCTCGGCCGGGTGGGTCATGGGCACCATGTGGGCTCCGACAGCCAGCTCGATCACCGTCCGGTTCGGGGCGCTGCCGCCCAGCGACCGCAGCCAGTCGCTGCGAGCGATGCGGTCGTGCGCCCCGCGGACGAGAACCATCGCGCAGTGGACCTCGGACAGCGTCGCGCCGAGGTCGTCACGGCGCGACTGGTCCATGGTGCGAAGCATCGATCCGAGCGTGGTGCGCCGGTACTGGCGCAGCAACGACGGGAGCTGACGCGGATCCTCGTGGCCGGCGGTTCGAAGCCACAAGGTCGCCAGTGCCCACCACGACGCCGCACGCGGATCAGTCGTCGGCCCGACCAGCACCAGCCCGTCGACCAGGTCCGGCCGTAGGCGTGCCGCATGCGCCACCACCTGGCAGCTCGACGAGTGACCCAGCAGGGTCGTCGGCCCGTTCAGCGCGCCACTCAGCTGGACCGCGACGTCCACAGGCGCACACGGGGCGCGGCGGGAGAGCGGGACGCCGTACCCCGGCAGCACCAGCACGTTGCCGTCTCCGGCTCCCCAGTAAGACAGGGTCGGGCGCCAGGCCTCGACGCCCAGTCCGAGTCCGGGCACCGCGACGAGCCGCGAGTTCTCCAGCGGCAGGCCGATCGGCCGTGGGTTGCCCGCGTAGTCGTGGGCGCGACGTCGTCGCACGTATGCCGCCGTCAGGGCCGGGGGTCGTGGCGCGTCCAGGGCCGGTCGTCGCGGCGGTGCCCGGTGCCGGCGAGGCACCTGCGGCACACCGACGTCACCCGGTCGGCATCGCGCCCGGTGGCCGGCTGCACGTCCAGCCAGTCGATGTGGGAGAAGCGGCCCAGTCCGGCCCTCTTCACCGGGAGGCCACAGATCGTCTGGTTGGTACCGGGCAGCCAGGCGTGCACCTCCCCCGCCGGCGTCCGAAACCCGTCCGGGTCGATCCAGGAGCTGGTCGCGGCAACCGCCGCCCGCGTGGATGTGGCCATGCGCGCCGGTACCCGGGTTGTTGCCTGTCGGACGGCGCCGACCCGGTCGGATCTCCGGAGGACCGGCCTCGGAGCCGCCACCCGCCGGACACCCGAGAGATCCACGACGCGACGTGGGATTCGAGTCAGGCCGAGGCCACCGCTTGGCCGTCCCGGGCCTCGGCGTAGCGGACCAGTGCGACCGTCGTGCGCTCGATGTGCTGCGCGAGCGCGTCGGCTGCACGGTCCGCGTCGCGCGCGAGGGTCAGCTCGGCGATCTCCTGGTGCTCGGCCGCGACGTCCCTGAGGTCGTCGCGCGCGAGCTCGCGCGACCAGTGGATGTAGAGGGTGGAGCAGTCGCGCAGACCGTTAGCGATATCCGTCAGGCGAGCGCTCCTGCCCCCGGCGAGCAGCACGTGGTGAAAGTCCCGGTGGGCCTGCACCCACAGCGCCGCCGCGTGTCCGTCGTCGTTGGTCATCGGAGTGCGTTGGAGCCGGTGGTGGGCGGCCAGGACGCTCGACTCCCACGCCAGGTCACCGTCGGCGATCGACTCGCGCAGCGCCATCACCTCGACAAGCCGGCGCGCCCGGGTGAGGTCCTCGAGGTCGGCCACCGACAGCTCCATGACCGCAAACCCCCGCTGCGGCATCGCCACGATGAGGCCCTGCTCGGCCAGCCGGGTGAGCGCCTCACGCAGCACGCTGGGACTGACCCGGTAGCGACCGGCGATCTCGGTGATGCGCAGCTTCGCCCCCGGGGCCAGGTCCCCCTGCAGCAGCTCCTGCCGCAGACGGTCGTAGACCTCCTGCGTCAGCGTCGACTTCTCGGTGCTCCGGGCCATGCCGCGAGTCTAGGCTCGCACTCGAATCGAAGACGATAATAGAGAAAATCTTTTTTCCTCTTGCTAGTGGGACCGTGCCCACGCCAGACTGTGACTGGCGCCACGCCATGAACTGGATCCAAGGACGAGGCGAGCGGCGCCCGCGGCGCGCTCCCGGAGTCCCGCACACGGCATCCGTCGCCGCACCCTGACCGAGGTTCGCACATGACGAAACGACAAAACCACAAGGAGCCTGCCATGGCCCTGCACCGCCTCACCTCGATCACCGTCGGGGTCCCCAACGTCGCGGAGACCGCGGCGTACTACGCCGACTTCGGCCTCGAGCCGCTCGGTGGCAACGTGTTCGCCACCGCCGACGGGGGCGAGCAGTTCCGCCTCGTCCACGCCGACCGGCGCCGCCTGGTCGAGATCGGCATCGGCGCCGAGGACCCCGACGACCTGGCCCGCATCGAACGACAGCTGCGCGGCCTCGACCTCGGCGTCGAGCGCACCGGTGCCGGCTCCGGCGCGCGGCTGGTCGCCGAGGAGCCGATCGCCGGCTTCCGTGCGGTGATCTCGGTGGCACCCCGCATCGACCAGCAGCGGATCGAGCCCACGCGCTACAACGGCCCAGGTCGCGTCGATCGCGCCAACACCCGCGCGCGGGGCATCCTGCGCGAGGGCGCGGTCACTCCGCGCAAGCTAGGACACGTCGTCATCGGATCCACCGACCAGGCCGCGACCCAACGCTTCTTCACCGAGGGCATCGGGTTCAAGGTGAGTGACGTCGTCCCCTCGATCGCCTCGTTCATGCGCTGCTCGACCGACCACCACAACGTGCTGGTCCAGCAGGCACCGGTCAACTTCCTGCACCACACCTCCTGGCAGGTCGAGGATGTCGATGAGGTCGGCCGGGGAGCGATGTCGATGCTGGAGGGGAACCCCGAACGCCACGTGTGGGGTCTGGGCCGCCACCACGTGGGGTCGAACTTCTTCTGGTACCTCAAGGACCCTGCCGGCAACTTCTCCGAGTACTACTCCGACATCGACTGCATCGTCGACGACGCGCTGTGGGAGCCCGGCACCTGGGAGGGCGCCAAGGGTCTCTTCAGTTGGGGTCCGCCGCCGCCGCCCTCGTTCGTCATGCCCGAGGACGTCGCGGCGATGATGACCGGAGCCCACAGCGCCGGATGAGGCACCGGGCACGGCCACCCGGCGGTGGCCTTGCGCACCGAGCGGCTGTCGCCCCCACCGAGGTGAACCGGCCCGAGCGCGTGTACCGCAGTTGGTATCGGCTGCAGGCCGCCGGTCGGCTGGCCGGTTCGTTTGGGGGTGCTCGCAGGTGGCGCGCAGCTCGCGAGCGACGACCCCCCCGGCGGTGGATACTGCGCACGGTTGGTTAGCATCATTCGCTCTTGCAAATTATTTGCATTAAGGAGCGTGGGTTGCCCGCCCATACCGCACTGGAGGCGCCCTCCGCCGTCAGAGCCGACCCGCTCGGGCGCAGGAGGCGTCGCCGGCGCAACGCCGCGATCGTCGCGGCGCTGGTGATGGGGATGCTCGGCTCGGCGGTACTCGGCATCGGGATCGGGCCGATCATGATCTCGCCGCCCGACGTGCTGGAGGTGCTGTGGGCGCGCCTTCAGTCATCGCTCCCCGAGGGCGTGAGCGACACCTCCGAGGCGATCGTGTGGGACGTGCGCCTGCCGCGCGTGATCATGGCGGTCGGGGTGGGCGCCGGGCTGGCCGTGTGCGGCGCCGCCCTGCAGGCGATGGTCCGCAACCTCCTCGCGGACCCATACCTGCTGGGCATCAACTCCGGCGCCTCCAGCGGCGCGGCCGCCACGATCCTCTTCGGGGTGACACTGGGCGTCGGCGAGCACAGCCTGTCGGCCAGCGCCTTTCTCGGAGCCCTGGCCGCCTCGCTGCTGGTCTTCGTGGTCGCCCGCGCGGCCGGTCGCATCACGTCGGTGCGCCTGCTGCTCGCCGGCGTCGCCGTGGGCTACGCGCTGTCCGCGCTGACGAGCTTCCTGATCTTCGCCTCGGGCTCCGCCGAGGGCGCGCGCTCGGTCATGTTCTGGCTACTCGGCTCGTTGGCGCTCGCGCAATGGGGCGCGCCCCTGATCGCCCTGACCCTGGTGGTCGTGGGTACGACGACCGTGCTCGCCCTGTGGGGGCGCCGGCTCGACGCACTCGCGATCGGAGACGAGACCGCGCTCGTGCTCGGTGTCTCACCGACCCGCTTCCGCACCCAGCTGCTCGTCATCGTCTCGCTGTGCATCGGGTTCGTGGTCGCGGCGGCGGGCTCCATCGGATTCGTCGGGTTGGTCGTCCCACACCTGGCCCGCCGACTGGTCGGTGCGGCCCATGCGTGGTCGATTCCCACGGCCGCGATGCTCGGCGCGATCTTCTTGATCTGGGCCGACCTGTTCTCCCGCATGCTCCTGCAGCCGCGCGAGCTGCCCATCGGCATCGTCACCGCGATGGTCGGCGCGCCGTTCCTGTTCTACCTCATCCGCCGCCTGCACTCCGCGGCCTGACACCGCCTCCGACGAAGGGTTCCCGTGTCCGTTCCACGCCTCACCGCTCTCGCGACCGCCGCCGTCCTGATCGCAACCCTTGCCGCCTGCAGCACCGAATCCCGTGACGACGCCGGCTCAGGTGGCGCCGCCCCTGTCACCGTGCAGAACTGCGGAGTCGAGGTGGTGCTCGACAAGACCCCCCAGAGGGCGGTGCTGCTCAAGCCTGCGGCCGCCACGTACCTCCACGAGCTCGGCATCCTCTCCGACGTGGTTGTCGCCCGCGCCGGGGCGTACCCCCGGGGCTACTACGACGACGCGACCTGGGCCGAGCTCGAGACGATACCGATGCTGTCGGACGACCTCGACGCCTCCGGCCACCTGGAGATCTCCAAGGAGGTGGTCCTCGCCCAGCGGCCCGACCTCGTCCTCGGCGAGGCCGACAACCTCACCCGGGACGCGCTCACCGCCGTCGACATCCCCCTGGTCGAGGAGCCCGGCCTGTGCCCCGAGCCACCGAGTGACCCGTCCTTCGCCGACATCGAGGAGCAGCTGCGCACCTACGGCCGCATCTTCGACAAGGACCACGAGGCCGAGAAGGCCGTCGGGCGCCTACAGAGGCACCTCGACGAGGTCCTCGCGCAGGTCGACCCGGACGAGGAGCGCACCGCTGCCGTGCTCTACCCCACCGTCGGTGGCGGCACGCCCTTCGCCTACGGCGCCTCCTCGATGGTCCAGGCCCAGCTGGAGGCCGCCGGGTTCCGCAACGTCTTCGACGACACCAGCGACCGGGTCTTCGAAGTGACCCTCGAGGAGCTCATCGGGCGCAACCCCGACGTACTGATCCTCCTCCACTCCGACGGCGACCCCGCCGACGTGGAGGCCGCCATCACCGAGATGAACGGCGCGCAGGCCCTGGCCGCGGTCGAGAACGACGCCATCCTGACGCAGCTCTTCAACTTCTCCGAGCCGCCCTCGCCGCTGGCCATCGATGGGCTGGAGAACATCGTGCGGCACTTCCAGCGATGATCTCGGCGAGCGGGATCAGGTTCTCCTACGGCCAGCACGAGATCCTCGATGCCGTCGACCTTGACGCGCCTCACGGCCAAGTGCTCGGTCTGGTCGGTCCCAACGGGTCTGGAAAGACCACGCTTCTCCGCACGCTCCACGCCTCGCTGAAGCCGCGCGCGGGCGCCGTCCTCATCGACGGCGAGCAACTGAGCAGCCTCTCGGCCCGCGAGGTCGCACGGCGGGTGGCCGTCGTCGTGCAGGAGAGCACCGGCGATCTCCCCCTCCTGGTCTCCGACATGGTGCTGCTCGGCCGTACGCCACACAGGTCGGGCTTCGGCCGCCACGGCACGGACGACGAGCGCATCGCCGCGGACGCACTGGACCGGGTGGGCGCGCTTCACCTGGCCGACAAGCCGTTCGACGGACTCTCGGGCGGCGAACGCCAACGGGTGCTCATCGCCCGAGCCCTGGCCCAGGAGTCGACCCACCTGCTGCTCGACGAGCCGACCAACCACCTCGACGTGCGCTACCAACACGAGGTGCTCGACCTGGCCCGCAGGCTGGCGGTCGAGGGCGGACACACGGTCGTCGTCATCCTTCACGACCTCAACCTCGCCGCGACGTACTGCGACCGGGTCCTGCTCCTGCACCGCGGCGCAGTGGTCGCCGCAGGTTCCCCCGACCACGTCCTCACCACCGAGCACCTGGAGCCGGTCTACGAGGTGGCGGTGCGCCGCCTCGACCTCGACGACGGCTTCCACCTCGCCTTCCGCCCCCTGTCCCCCACCCGCTCACCCGAAAGGATGCACCGATGACCCGGAGCACCGACGTCCAGACAGCGCTGAACGAGTACTGGACCCAGCGATCCGTGCCGTACGACGAGTACCAGCAGCGGCCGGACCGCAAGGACCTCGACCTCGCCGCCTGGAAGCAGGTCTTCGCCGATGCCCTCGGCACCGCGCCGCTCGACGTCCTCGACGTCGGAACCGGATCGGGCTACGTCGCCTGCACCGTCGCCGAGCTGGGCCACAGGGTCACCGGCATCGACCTGGCTGACGGCATGCTGGGGCGCGCCCGGCGGCACGCCGACGCCATGACCACCCCACCGACCTTCCTGCGCGGCGACGCGGTCGCACCCGACTTCCCCGCCAACTCCTTCGACGCCGTCGTCAACCGCTACGTCACCTGGACGCTGCGCGAGCCCGACACCGCATTGGCCAACTGGCTCCGGCTGCTGCGCCCGGGCGGCACCCTCGCGGTCGTCGACTCCACCTGGTTCGCCCGAGGCCTCCACGAGGGCGCCAGCGACCAGTTCAAGTCCTTCTACGACGAGGACGTGCGCCAGGCGCTCCCGCTCGCGGAGTCGACCACCATCGAGCCGTTCGTTGACCGGATCCGCGCCGCCGGCTTCGTCGACGTCGAGGCAGTCGCGCTCACCCGACTGCACGAACTCGATCTCGAGTACGGCGTCGCGCCGAACCACGAGGTGCTGACGCAGTACCTCATCCGCGGCACCCGTCCTTGACCCCACCCGATGCCAAGGGCTCACAGCCTGCCGTTGCCCTGACCGGTGCGAAGGCGTGAGGCAGGCGGCTCAGGGCAGAACGGCAGCGGATCGTGCGTGCTGGATGACTGTCTGGTGCTGAAGCTCCCGGTCGACGACCTGACTTGCAATCACACTGAGCTTGGTTCCGTGGTCACGGGCGTAGCGACGCAAGCCCGCGAACGCGTCGTCCATGCTCAATCCGCTGGCTTGGGCCAGGACACCCTTGGCCTGCTCCACGATAATCCGGCTGGTCAGCGCTCGCTGGAGTTGTGAGTTGACCGTGGCGCGGTCGATAGCAGAGCGCTCATTGACGATGGCGACGGTCGCCACATGCAGGAGCGCCTGGGCGAAAGCGAGATCCTCGTCATTGAGGACACCGGGCGTCTCTCCGAACAGCCCCAGCGCCCCGAGAACATGACCGGTCAGCCTCATCGGCAGCGCATGGACCGACCTGAAACCGGAGTCCCGCGCCGCGCGAGAGAACTGCGGCCATCGTTGCTCCTCGTCCGCCAGGTCACGGACCAGCACCGCCTCGCCACCCTGGAAACAGTCCAAGCACGGACCCTCGTCGCGCTGAAGCTGGAAGACCTCCAGATGATGGACCCGCTCTGAGGACGAAGCGGCGAGGTGCAGGACACCGCGCCCATCGGCAAGAAGCAGACCTGCGGACGCCACGTCGAGCAGCCCAGCGCAATGGCCCGTGAGCTGTGCGAGCACGTCCACCACGTCGTAGTCGTCAACAAGCTCGTTGGACATCTCCACGAACGCACGGATGATGCGGTGTTCCCGTGTCTCCGTCATGGTGAGCCTTCCCTCGCGCCGGCCCGGCCGTCGGTCTCCAGCATGAGCCTGCGCTCGACGATGGCCCTGGCAACCTGGCTCGCTGTCTGCCCCGTGGTGATGGCATGGGCCCGAAGGCGCACCAGTGCCTCGGTTGCGTCGACATCCAGTGCCGCGATCAGCATCCCAGTCGCCTGGTGGACCTCCACCCGGTCCAACTCCGCCGCGTGCTCGGGTCCAGATGCCACACTCTCGAACAGGTCCTCGCCATGGGCACCGACCCCTACCGCGTCGGCGATCAGGTCGAGCAGCGGAGCAGTAGCCAGCTCCGCGGCCAGCAAGGCCACTGCCAAGTCGTCGCCTTCCAAAGGCCCTGGTGCTGAACGAAAGAGATCCAGGGCGCCGACGCACACCGACGTGACCATGACGGGGAGGGCGAAAACTCCTCGGACCCCATCGTCGAGGAGCGCACCCCTCAGGAGCGGCCACCGTCGTTCACGCGGTGAGTCGAGGTTCGGAACCAATACCGCCTCGCGCGTGGCCACTGCATCCAAACAGGGACCCTCACCAAAGGTGAACTGATATTCATCGAGACGGCGGCTGGCTTCGCTGCTCGACCCGAAGGTGCCCCTCGAGGCACCCCGATAGACGACCGAGAGCGCGGCCCCGTCGACGCCGGCCAGACCTACACACGTGGCACACAGCTCGTCCGTTGCCGCGAGACCGGGGGTGTTGTTGGACATCGCGGCGATCAGCTCAGCCCTGATGTCGCTCAGTGACGAGGCCACGCGACTACCTCCCCTGTTCTGCGCTGCCCCATCTAGGCAGTTCGATTTGCAGCCTAGCGCCACCCTCGGCCAGCGGCATGGCACAAACCCGTGGCGGCTTCCCCACCCGCTGCCGCCACTGGCCTGAGCAGGCCCGACCCTCTGCTCCGCTGGATTCGAGCTCGAGGCAGTGTGTCGTCGCGGGCGCAGCGAGTGTTCTGCGCCGCGAGAGTCGGACCCCGGACGTGAGCAGAGGCGGCGACTGGAGCCGGGTGTACGGTCGACGAGTAGAGCATCGTTCTCGTCCCGGACCTCGTCGCGGCCGATGTGCGCGAATCGCCACCGCGACTCGACGGCACACCCAGACACGAGCGAGGCCATGCAGCCCATCCCTGAATCACTCGAGGCGATCAAGCAGCTCGACGCCTACGAGGACGACCAGCATCTGCTTGAGGACATCCTTGCCATCGCGGGGAAGGTCGGGGGCGTCGTGCCCGACTGCCTAGGACTGACCCTGGCCTTCGTCCACGAGGGGATTTCGTTGACCCTCGTAGCCTCGGACGCGCAGTTCGCCGTTCTGGACGCAATCCAGTACTTGGGCGGTGAGTTGGGCGGGGGTCCCTGCCTCGACGCCGTAGCCAGCGAACAAGTCCTGGACTGCACCGCCAGTGACCTCGACGAGAACGGTTGGCAACTGTTCTCCCAGGCCACTGCCGCTGCGGGAGTCAAGAGCACCCTGACCCTCCCGATCATCACAGAGGGGCGCGTTACCGGGAGCGTCAACCTGTACGCCGGGTCGGATCGGGCATTTGCCGGCCATCACGAGGTGCTCGCCGACATCCTGGGCGCATGGGCCGCCGCGGCAGTCACCAACGCCGACCTCGGATTCACCACTCGCGCCCACTCCCAACAGGCGCCGCGGGTGCTACGAGAGGCCGCCGTGATCGACAATGCCGTCGGCTTGCTGATGGCCGCCGACGGGCTCGAGCCCGAAGCCGCACGCCTACGCCTGGAGGGTGCCGCGCTCCGAGCCGGGGTCACGGTCCTACACGTCGCCGAAACGATGCTCGACGACAACAACGACTTCCACGACTAAGCGAGTTGCTCGACTGGCCTGCCACCCAGACAATCCTCGATGTCTGCGGCTCGGCAAGGACGACGGCCTTTACTTATGTGTCGGGCTCCCGTAGTTTCGACGTCATCGCTTCATGCAGAATCCACCCCGGTCCCGGTGGCGTCCATCGCCCTCGCGTTGACATCACCGTCGTCCGGGGCCGCGCACCGGGCCATGCTCGTGCGTTGCCCCGGTTCGCCACCGGAGGTTCTCATGTCCATCTCGGTCCTCGACCGCCCCGCCCATGCACCTGACGCGCTGCCTGCGCCTCCTGGCGAACCCCTTGGTCGCGCCGTGGCCCTCAGCCCGTACGAGCTCATCCAGGCGGGTCTCGAGTCCGTGCTGGACGGCGTCCCCGGCCTCCTTCTGGGCGCCGCGAAACCGGCGAGCCCAGGCGATGCTCTGAGGCCTCGAGGCCTGAGTCGCTGCGACTTCGCCTTCGTTGACTCAGCGTGTGTTGACACACCGCTGGCCGATCAACTGATGTGGGCCATCGGGCAGCCGGAACTCGTCGTGGTGATCCTGGCGCGCGAGCACGATCCCGCCCTCACCGACCGCGCCCTCGACCTCGGCGCAGACGGATGTCTCTCACTGACGGCGACCCGGACGGAGATCGGCCTCGCGGTCATGGCGCTGAGGCGCAGGCAACTCCACGCGGATGGTTCTGCATTCGACGTGGTTTACCGGTTGAACCCATACGCAGCGCCCGCGGACCGCGTCACTGACTCGCTCTCGCCTCGCGAGCTGCAGGTCCTGGCGTCCATCGCTCTGGGGCTGTCGAACCGAGAGATCGCGGATCGCATGTTCGTGTCGATCAATACCGTCAAGACCTACATTCGTACGGCATACGCCAAGCTCCGGGTCTACAGCCGCGCCCAGGCAACACTGTGGGGTGTCGAACACCGTGTGAGCGACCTCGAACGACGCGCACGCCTAGGCAGCTGATATCGACCGATCTCGTGTCAAGAGCAGTGTGAGGCGCCCGGTGTGATCACTCGCGGCGGGCGCCTCTGCTGGGTCGACGTGATCGGGTGCCGGTCGATGAGGACGAGCGCCTGGGGAGCTCAGCAATCACCACCCGGCCCCTGGGACCTGTGGATCTCGATGATGGTCCTCGCCAGCTGCAGCTCGGTGACCCCAGCGCGCAGCGCGGCGTTCTGCATCCGTCGACGGGCCGAGTCCAGATCGATGCCCTCGCGGCTGGCGACCATGCCGCTGGCGACGGTGAGGTCGAGCTCCTCACGCAGGAGGCCGGGGGCCGCCTCGGCCAGCTCCCGGGTCGTGAACGACATGTCCGCGTTGGTGACCGCACCCTCTGCCCAGGCGCCGAAGATCCCGGCCACCTCTTCGTGGTGCCCGTGGAAGGCGTCGGGCGTCGCGGCGTAGAGGTTGACGCTGCCGATGACCTGCTCCTCCTCGAGGATGGGCAGAGTCAGGGTGCTTGCCACCGACGCGGCCGCACTGGCCCCGGCGAACAGCTGCCATCCCTGTTCGTCCAGCACCTCTTCGCGCTCGAACCCCAGGATCTCTCGGTCCCTGACCGCCCGCAGGCACGGACCATCGGCCACGTACTGCACCGCGTCCAGCATCGCCAGCTCCTGCGCGGTCGCGACGACGGTGAACGTGACCTCGTCCTCGTTGGAGGCCAGGCTGAGACCAAGGCACTGCGGGACCACGTCCCGCACCTCATCGGCCTTCACGAGCAGCTCGACCAACAGGTCCTCGGTCTCGATCACGAAAGGACCGAACTGCTCGATGGCCTGAACTGTCTCCGGAATCGGCTCCACGTGGTCCCCTTACCCTCGTCGTCGTGATGGCCCCTGGGGGCCTTGGCCTTGGTCCGGAAACGTCCGTGGGTGGTCGACAGCGAGCCCGGCTCCAGCGCCCAGAGGGTGGCCTGGATCTCGTAGCCGTTGAGGATCGCGATTCAGGCGTGGGGAATGGGTGTTCACGCATCGCCTGATCGGATTGTGGTTGCGGTCAATGGCGATTGCGGGTGGTGGTTCCCACGAGTCGGAAGGTCCACAGGACGCCCCAGCAAAGGGGCCATCAGGCGGCGGATCGCGGGCGAGGGCGGGAGTCCGAGCTCGTCGGCAAGGAGGCGCCGGTACCCGTGGTATTGACGCAGCGCCTCCGCATGATTGCCCTCGGCGAGATGCACCTCGATCACGCTGCGGTGTGCGCTCTCCCGCAGCGGCTCGCCGCGGACGGCCCCGAGACCCGCGCAGAGAGCGTCGCTGAAGTGGCCCTGCGCCCGTAGGCCCCAGGCCGAGCGTTCCAGGGCGTGCAGACGCGTCTGGCGAAAGGTCTCCTGCTCGACCTGGATCCAGTCCTCGTGCCAGCCGGGCAAGAGATCCCGGGTGAGTGGAGTCAGATCGGCCAGCGCATCGGGCGTTGGCAGGTCTGATCCGCACAGGCGCCTTGCTCGCTCCTCGGCGTCCCAGAGGTCGACTCGCACGTCCTCGGACAGGCGCACTGTGGTGGTGGTGCACGTCACTAGGGTCCGGCCCCGGGGGCGCGGCAGGCGCCACAGGACCGACCGGAGACTGGCGGCCGCACGAGGCGGCGGCGTCTCGGGCCAGAGACGCTCGGCCAGCGTGGTGCGTTCTACGGGGCGACCACGCTGCACCACCGCGAGCTGAGCCAGAAGTCGCTGGGCGGGGACGGAGATCCGGAGCACCTCCTCCGCGAACGACACTTCGAAGGACTCGAGCAGCGCCAGGCGTACGAACGGATGCTCTGTCACCGCTGTCGCGCCTCCCGCCCGCCGTGCTCCCCCGAGTCCACGTTGTGACTGCAGGTGCCCGCCAGGCCCGCGAGCGCTCTCACCCCGTGGGGTGATTCGCAAGATCGGTGACGGCCTGGGGACGCGTCGCACACGAACGTCCCACGAGGGGTCGTACGTGGTAGCGCATGGGCGACACCACGACCCGGACACGGGCGCGGAGAGCGTTGTCGGCATCGGGAGCGACCGGCGCTCCCACTCCGGAAGACCACCCATGCTCCGCCACAGCATCGAGTGCAGAACGACGTCAAGCCCGAGCGCCCCGACGCTCTCTTCGCCGCCAAGATCCAGGAGCTGGTCGGTGGCCAGTTCGGCGAAATGACCGTGATGATGCAGTACCTCTGGCAGGGCTGGAACTGCCGTATCCCCGGCAAGTACAAGGACATGCTGCTCGACATCGGCACCGAGGAGATCGGCCACGTCGAGATGCTCGTGACCCTGATGGCTCGGTTGCTCGAGGGCGCGCCCTCGGAGACCCAGGCCGAGGCCGCCGCCGCCAACCCGGCCCTCGCCGCCGTACTCGGCGGTCAGAACGTCCAGCACGCGATCGTCACCGGCGGGGCGGCCATGCCGACCAACAGCCAAGGCGTCCCGTGGAACGGCGGCTACATCGTCGCCAGCGGCAACCTGCTGGCCGACTTCCGCAGCAACGTCGCCGCCGAGGCACAGAGCCGGCTCCAGACCGCGCGCGTCTACAACATGACCGATGACCACGGCGTCAAGGAGACGCGGAAGTTCAACCTCGGTCGCGACACCTTCCATCAGCAGCAGTGGTTGCTCGGCATCGAGCAGCTCATCGAGGACGGCTACACCGACGGTCTCGAGGACTCGCTCAAGGAGGAGGAGGACAAGGAGGCCGCCCGCACGTTCTACAGCTTCCACGACGGCAGCACCGCCCACGAGGGCCGCTGGGCGCAGGGCAACACGCTGATCGGAGATGAGGAGATCCGTTTCGAGCAAGGTCGGCCGCTCTCGGACGACATCAACGACGTCCCGGCGCCCGATCCGCTGCTGTTCGCTACGTACGACGGCCACAAGGGTCCCGGCAAGCCGGGCACCGCTGGGGGCGCCTACCTCCAGGGCGCAGAGAACCTGATCTCCAAGGCCAAGGACGCGCTGACTCCGGGCGACTGACCTGCCGGCAACATCCACCCCCGTCGGCTCGGAGGAATCCGCCATGACCGAAAGCCTGGTCGAGATCCTGTTGCGACCCCTCGCGGACGCGTTCATGCAGGTGGGGGTGCTCGTGGCGCTGCTCGTCGCCCCCTTCGGCTGGGCCCGGTTGCGATGGGGCCACCGCCTCGACGACGCGCTCGTGCGGCACCGCCAGCTCGGCCCCCTCGTGGCCGCGTTGCTGACGGTGCCGCCCGGGTGCGGCGGGGCCATCATCGTCATGGCGGTCTACGCCCGAGGCGCTGTGTCGTACGGCGCCGCGATCGCCGCACTGGTGGCCACGATGGGGGACGCCTCGTGGGTCCTGCTCGCCGCAGACCCGGTGTTGACCTTGCAGCTGAAAGTGCTTCTCATCGTCGTGGGCGCGCTGTCGGGCTACGTCGTCGACGCGCTGGGCATCGCGCCGCGACGACGCGCCGACCTGCTCCCTGCCGCCCGCCGGAGCCCGGCGCCCAGCCCTCCCGTGAGGGTCGCGGCGATGCGACTACCCGCACCCACCGGGCTGCACGACCTGGGGGTGCTGCCGGCGCTGTTGTGGCTCAGCCTCGGGACCGGCGCGACGATCAGCGTCCCGGTGACGTTCCAGCTGCTCCGGCCGGACACCCTCTACCTCGCCCTCGGCGTAGCCGGGACCGCCGTGGCCGCGGTCGTCTTCATCCGCGGGGGGTGCCAGCTCGCCGACGACGACGACGAGACCGCCCATCCGACGTCCATGACGCAGGTGCTCCGTCACGGCGGCCGCGAGATCGCTTTCGTGACCGTCTGGGTGGCCGCCGCCTACGTGGCCTGGTCGCTCGTCACCCATGTCACCGGCTTCGACGGCTCACAGCTGCCACTCTTCGGCGTCGTGGGCGTCGTCGTGGGCGCGCTTGTCGGTTTGATCCCCGGCTGCGCGGTTCAGATCGTGTTCGCCGGTCTCTTCCTCGCCGGGGGCATGCCACTGCCGACTCTGGTGGCCAACATGGTGAGCCAAGACGGCGACGCGCTGCTCCCTCTACTCGCGCTGGAGCACCGATCGGCGCTACTGGCGACCGTCCTCACGACCGTCCCGGCACTGCTCGTCGGCTCGGCCATGCTCATCCTCACCTGACACGACTCACTCACCATCGGAGGTCGCCATGAACACCATCGGCACGACCCGTCTTCACCTCATGCTCGCCGTGCTCGCCCTGCTGACCGGAACGTCGACCGGCCTGACAGTCGCAGCGATCGTGCTCCTCGTCCTGGGGCTGCGGACGATCACCCGCCAACGGCTGGCGCAAGGCCGGTCAGTCGCGGTGGGTCGAGGCGGGTTCGCGCCGGCGGAGCACCCCGTTCTGTTGCAGGTGGCCCGCCCCGCGCGCCAGCGTCTGGCTGATTGCCCGGCAGCCGTACGGCGCCGACCGGCGTGCCACGGGGCGGCGGCGTCCCACACGTCCCTGCTCCGATCGATCAAAGTCAGCGGAAGCGCAGCGAGGGCGTTGCCGGAGCACCTCGACTAGCCGCTCGACCGCGACGCGACGGTCAGCCGGACCAGGCAGCCGACGGCAAGACCTCCGCCCGGTACGGAGCCCGGACGGAGGTCCGCGCTGAGACCCGCCGGATCAAGTGAAGACCATCACCCGGGACGGCCAGAGCCACAGCCACCGAGCTCTGCGCGTGGCTCGACGTGATCAAGCGTAGCAAGAGGCGTGGTGAGGCCAGACTCCTCGATCCCGATTCGCCGCGGGCCCCAAGCCAAGGTCCCATTGGCGCTCGGCCGACACCGCACGCCGGGTCCTCGCTCTTGGCTGCTGGCGCGAAAGCTAGGTGCCAGGGCAGCGACGGAACGCTAGTGCGGCCGACGAAGGACCAAGGCCGGGTCGATGCTGCGCAGGGTGTCGGGCTGGAAGCCGTTGTTGAGCGCCCAGATGACTGCCTGAGACCGGGAGGCGACCCCGATCTTGCGGTACGCCGTGCGCACGTAGGTCTTGATGGAGTTGATGCTCAAGAACGCCCGGGCGGCGATCTCCTGGTTGCTCAGTCCTTGCGCGATCAGGGCGATGACCTCCGCCTCACGCGGAGACAACCCGATCGACCGCCCCGGCCAGTCGCCTTCCCCACCCACACTCGTCTCGTCATCCCCCGTCAGGATCACGACCTCACCGGCAACGACTCGCCTGAGCGCCGCGACAACCTGAGGGCCGGTGAGCACCTTCGACAAGTAGCCCCGGGCTCCACCAGCGACTGCCTGCTCGACCATCTGGGGCTGGACGTTCCAGCTGTACACCACGACTTTCGCGCTGCAGTCCCGGACAAAGTCCTGCAGGTCGATGCCTTGTCCTTGCACCTGACCGAACGTGTCGTACAGGACGACGTCGACGTCACTGAGCACAGGCTGCGAAGCCCCGGTCTCAACGACGTCGATGGCCTCGGCAGCGAGGAGTGACGCCACCCCGGCAACGACGACGGCGTAGTCATCAACGATGGCCAAGCGCAGAGGAGGGGGTGTCGAAGTCACCCTCCTGACAATAGCGGGCAACGCTCGTCCACCCGCATCGCGAGCCGACCCAGGTGCCCGAGGGGCCGGGCAGGGCCATCTCGGGCTGCCAAGCCGTCGGGTGGGCACACGAGGACGGCTTCGCACCCGTCGCCCAGCGAACGATGCCCTCCGGTCCTGCCGCTGAACAACGCTGACGTCGCGATGCAGGGGCTGGAACTCCTCCCCCAGGTGGGAGACCTAGGTGCGCGCTCCCAGCAGGTCGGCAGGGTGGGATGACGAGCCGAGCGGGTGCGGTCCCGCGCTGATCCGCGACACTCTGGGCATGAGGAAGCTGCTCCGCGGATGCGCGTTCGTGGCCCTGGGGGCCGCCGTCGTGCTCGCCTGCGTGTATCTCGTCCACGGCCTCCTAGGCCAGGCCGCGTTGTCGAAGGCCAGAGACCGGGCCAGCGCGGACATCGCCGAGAAGCTGCCCGCCGCCCGCGAGGTCGCCGCGCAGGACCGGGAGCGGGTCCGCTCCCGGCTCGGCACGTTGACCGCCGGCCGCCCGAACCAGCCGGCGCACTCGTGGACGGAGCTGGTGTGCGACATCAGCAGCGTGGACGCCGGCTGGGTGGTCCAGAGCTACTCCCAGGAGTGTCGCCTGCGCACCGTCGACGCCATCCCACTCGAGGGACCGGCCGACGACGGAGCGACCCCCGGAGGAGCCGAGAGCTCGGCGGACCGCGAATGCGTCTCCACGCCCCCCGGGCCGGGCGCGGTGGACGTGACCTCCCGCGTGTCCATCCACCGCGGACCGGCCACGGCGTATGACGCCGACGACCCGTACCGCGAAGGCTGCCCCGACGACATCTTCACGCCCGCGGACCGCGAGACGACCAGGCCCCTGGACGGCACTCGCCCGGCGGGGACCGAGGACGCCCGCTCGTGGCTGGTCCTCACGATCGAGACCCCCGTCTCGCACATCGACCTCGGCTGCGACCCATGGGTGCCGCTGCTGTGCGCCTCGCCCCTCGACGCTCCCGTCCTGGGCGACGGCGACTGAGCAGGACGGGCGGTCGCTCTCGGCGGGGCCTAGGCCAACGCCAGGAACAGCTTCTCCATCTTCTTGACGTCGACCCCCTCGAGGCCGCCGGCGTCGGCATCGGTCAGGCAGGTCTGCAGGCCCGTGGCGACGATGGCGTAGCCGGCGCGCGAGAGTGCCTTGTTGACCGCGGCCAGCTGGGTGAGGACGTCCTCGCAGGAGGAGCCGTCCTCCATCATCCGGATGACGCTGGCCAGGTGGCCGTTGGCGCGCTTCATGCGCGTGATGATCGGCTTGATGTCGGTGGGCTCGAGGTCCATCAGGCCTGCCCTCCCTGGCCGGCGATCTGCCCGGTGACCTGCGGGAGGACCGGCACGCACGCGGCGGTCATCTTTGTCTCGGTGCGGCGCTCGGCAGAGCCCGACTGCGTGTCGTGAGCCATCGCTCGTGTCCTTTCGACGTCGTCGGGCCGTCGGCCCCGGGACCGCCAACTGTATAACCCCCCAGGGGGATGCGCTACCGTGGATCTGGATCCCCCTGGGGGGATCGTCATGCAGTCACACCAAGGAAGTGCGCCCATGCGTGAGATCGACGTCGACCAGCTCGCCGCAGCCCTCCCCGGAGGGGCCCTGGTGATCGACGTGCGCGAGCCCGACGTCCTCCTCGCCCAGGGCGTCGACGCCGTCAACGTCACGGGTGGCACCAGCGCCTGGGTGCGCTCCGGGCGTCCCGTCGCCCGCGGCGCCGAGGCGGGAGCGGCGCGATGACCGCGCCGAGCGCCCTCACCGTGCTGCTCATCGAGACCCCGACCCTCGGGGACCGCAGCTACCTCGTCCACGACGGCGAGATCGCGTTCGTGGTCGACCCCCAGCGCGACATCGACCGCGTAATGGCGCTTCTCCAGGAGCACGGCGTCCGGGCCACCCACGTCCTCGAGACACATATCCACAACGACTACGTCACCGGGGGTCTCGCCCTGGCCGCGGCGACCGGGGCGGCGTACCTCGTCAACGCCGCCGACGATGTCGCCTTCGAACGCACCCCCGTGCACGACGGCCAGGAGATCCTCGTGGGCTCGCGCATGCGCCTCACCGCGCTGGCGACCCCCGGCCACACCTTCACCCACCTCTCCTACGCGCTGCGCGACACCGAGAGCGGCTCGGATCTCGGCGTCTTCTCCGGTGGCTCGCTGCTGTACGGCGCCACGGGTCGGCCCGACCTGCTGGGCGCCGACCACACCGACGCCCTCGTCCGCCACCAGCACGCCTCAGCGCACCGGCTGGCCGACCTGCTGCCCGACGAGGCCGAGGTCTTCCCCACCCACGGGTTCGGCTCGTTCTGCTCCGCCACCCAGACCGCCGCCGCCTCGTCGACGATCGGTCTCGAGCGGCGCCGCAACCCGGTCCTGACCCAGGACGCGGAGACCTACGTCCGCGAGCTGCTGGCCGGCCTCGGCCCCTGGCCGGCCTACTACGCCCACATGGCGCCGGCCAACGCCGACGGTCCGGCCGCGCCCGACCTGAGCCCTCCGGAGCGGGCCGACGCCGCCGAGCTGCGCCGCCGCATCGAGGCCGGCGAGTGGGTCGTCGACCTGCGCCACCGCACCGCCTTCGCCGCGGGCCACGCGCCCGGAACGCTCAACCTGGGGCTGGACGGCGGCTTCGCGACGTACGTCGGGTGGCTGATCCCGTGGGGCACCCCGATCACCCTGCTGGGCGAGAGCGTGGAGGACGTCGCCGAGGCGCAGCGCGAGCTGGTCCGCATCGGCATCGACCGACCCGCGGCCCACGCCACCGGCACTCCGCACGACTGGACCGAGGGTGGGCTGGCGAGCTTCGCGACCGCGACCTTCGGCGACCTCGCCCACGTCCGCCACCACCGAGAGGTGGTGATCCTGGACGTGCGCCGTCGCGACGAGCACCACGCGACCGCCATCGCCGGCGCCGTGAACATCCCGCTCCACGAGCTGTTGAGCCGGCTCGGCGAGGTGCCGGCCGGCGAGGTCTGGGTGCACTGCGCGGGCGGCTACCGCGCCTCGATCGCCGCCTCCATGCTGGATGGGCACGGTCGGACCGTGGTGGCCGTCGACGACGTCATGGACAACGCCGGGACGGCCGGCCTGCCGCTCATGGGCCCGTCGGCGTGACCCTCGCCCTGGCGATCGCCGCCGGCGCGCTCATCGGGCTCAGCCTCGGTGCGCTGGGAGGCGGCGGCTCGATCCTGGCCGTGCCGGTGCTGGTCTACGTGCTCGACCAGTCACCCGCCCAGGCGACGACCGGCTCCCTGGTCGTCGTCGGCGTGACGTCGCTGATCGGCGCCATCGCGGCTCGGCGGTCCGGCCACGTCCTGCTCGCCCGCGGCGTTGCCTTCGGCCTGGTCGCCGTCGGCGGCGCGGTCCTCGGCGCCAAGGCCTCGGCCCACGTCGCCGAGGAGGTCCTGCTCGTCGCCTTCGCCGGCCTGATGCTGCTCGTCGGCGCGCTGATGGCGTCGCGGCTGCGGCGCCCTCACGCCGACGGCCACGCGCACGTCCGGCGCCCTGCGCTCGACGACCCCATCATCACGTTCAGCCCGACGTTCGCCTGCGCGTGCCCGCGCGCCCTGAAGGTGCTCGTCACCGCGACGCTCGTCGGGCTCCTCACCGGCTTCCTCGGCGTGGGCGGCGGGTTCGTCGTCGTTCCCGCGCTGCTGGTCGCCCTCGCGCTGCCCCTTCAGTACGCCGCCGGCACCTCGCTCGTCGTCATCACGATCACCAGCGCGGCCGCCCTGGCGACCCGCGCCGGAGTCGGTGCGGCCCCCGACTGGGGCATGGTCGTGGTCCTGACGCTCGCCTCGGCGCTCACCGCGGTCGCCGGGGCTCGCCTTGCCGACCGCGTCGACACCCGCCGCCTCACCGCTGCATTCACCGGCCTGGTGCTCGCCGTCGCCGCCTACACCGCGGTCCGCGCCGTCCCAGCCCTCATGTGACGCCGCCCGAGGCGGCGCACCTCGACCGCACGACCCTTCCTGCACCACCTCACCACCACCTCAAGGAGCCCCACCATGTGCCGAGCAGTCACCTGCAAGAAGTGCGGCAAGACCACCTGGGCCGGCTGCGGCCAGCACGTCGACCAGGTCTTGGCCCGCGTCCCCCGCGCCGACCGGTGCGACGGCCACCCGCAGGAGCCCCGCACCGGCCTGTGGGCCCGGCTGTTCGGGAGGAGCTGACGAGCCCGGCCACGTGCGCCGAACGCCGAGGGCTCACACCGAGTCGCGGCGTACCAGCTCGGGCACGAAGACCACCCGGCGCGGGACGCCCTGGCCGCCCTCGTCGATGGCCTCGGTGAGCAACCGGACCGCCTCGGCGACCATCTGGGCGATCGGGTTGTGCAGCGTGGTCAGGGGTGGGCGGGTGCGCTCGGCGACGCCGAGGTCGTCGTAGCCCACGATCGCGACGTCCTCGGGGACGCGGATGCCGCGGCTGGCGAGCTCACGCACGGCGCCTTGGGCCATGAGATCGGAGGCGGCGAAGATGCCGTCGATGTCGGCCCCGGCGTCGAGCAGCGAGGCGCAGGCCTCGGCCCCGCTCTCCTCGGTGAAGTCGCCGTAGGCGACCAGGTCGCTCGGCACCCCGTGGGTCGCCAGCTCGCGACGCCAGCCCAGGAGTCGGTCATGGCCCGCGCGCATGTCGGGGGGCCCGGCGATGGTGGCGATCTTGCACCGTCCCGCCTCGAGCAGGACCCGCACCGCCTGGCCGGCGGCACCGGCGTTGTCGCTGTCGACGAACGAGACGCGCTCCGAGCCGATCCACGGACGCCCGATGAACACGCACGGCAGACCGATCTCGGAGAGGTGCTCGGCGAGACGGTCGTCGCGGTGGTGCGAGGCGACGATCGCGCCGTCGACGTAGCGACCGCGCAGGTAGAGCAGCAGGCGCTCCTCCTCGTCGCCCGGCTGGGCGAGCAGCAGCACCAGTTGGAGGTCGTGCTCGCGAAGGGAGCGGGCGACCAGGTGCAGCATCCTCGCGAAGAACGGGTCGGAGAAGATCCGCTCGTCGGACTCGGGGAGGATCACCGCCACGGATCCGGTGCGCTGGGTGACCAGCGACCGCGCGGCCCCGTTGGGCGTGTAGCCCAGCTCGCGCACCGCGTCGAAGACCGCCGTCTGCGCCTTGGCGCTGACCTTCGACCTGCCGTTGATCGCCCGCGACGCCGTGGCCTTGCTGACCCCTGCGAGCTCGGCCACCTCGCCCAGCGTGGACGCCCGCCCGTTGTGAGCCACCCGCGTCACGCTACTGGCAGACGGTTCTGGGCGGCGAGCCGGGAGAACCACAGCGCGCTGTCCTTGGGCGTGCGCACCTGGGTGTCGTAGTCGACGTGGACGAGACCGAAGCGGTGGGCGAAGCCGTAGCTCCACTCGAAGTTGTCCATGAGCGACCACACGAAGTAGCCGCGCACGTCCACCCCCCTGTCCATCGCGTCCAGCATCGCATGCAGGTGCTGCTCGATGAATCGCTGCCGCGACGTGTCGTGGACCGCGCCGTCCTCGACGACGTCACAGGCCATGACGCCGTTCTCGGTGATGTAGACCGGCGGCGCGTCGTAGACGTCCTTGAGCCGCACGAGCACTCGGGTGAAAGCGACGGGGTCGATCTCCCAGTCCCGCTCGGTGGTCGGCCTGCCCGTGCGCGGGAACACCATGCCGCCTCCGGGGTACGGCGACTGGCGCGGGCGCGAGGAGTGCTCGATGCGGCTGCCCAGCAGCTCACCGGGCTGCGCGTCGTAGGGCAGCGCGGCGGGGACGTCGCCGTGGTAGAAGTTCACGCCCAGGAAGTCCAACGGCCGGCTGATCAGCTCCAGGTCGCCGTCGAGGACGAAGTCCTGCCAGGGCTTGGCGTCGAAGAGCATGCCGTCGGTGTCGCGGCCCAGGTCGTCGGGGTACTTCCCGTGGAACAGCGGATCGAGGAAGAGGCGGTTGTGGAAGCCGTCGAGGCGGCGAGCCGCCTCGACATCCTCCTCGCGCGAGGGGTCGAACGGGTCCGCCACGGTGGGGTTGAGGGTGATGCCCACGGTCTTGCCCCGGTCGGCCGTGCCGCCCTGCCCTCGGAACGCGTCGACGAACAGTCCGTGGCCCAGGAGCAGGTGGTGCGCCGCAACGACGCCGGCGACGCCCTCCTGCCGTCCCGGCGCGTGACCGCCGCCGGTGTAGCCCATGAACGCCGAGCACCAGGGCTCGTTGAGGGTCGTCCAGCTGTCGATGCGGTCGCCGAGCGCGTCGTGGACAGCCATCGCGTAGTCGAGGAACCGGTAGGCCGTGTCCCGGTCGGTCCAGCCGCCGCGGTCCTCCAGCGCCTGCGGCAGGTCCCAGTGGTAGAGCGTCGGAAAAGGCGTGATCCCGGCGTCGAGCAGCTCGTCGGTGAGCCTGCAGTAGAAGTCCAGACCGGCCGGGTTGAGGGCACCGCCGTCGGGACACACACGCGGCCACGCCACGGAGAAGCGGTACGACGCGAGCCCCAGGCGCTTCATTAGGGCGACGTCCTGTGGCATCCGCTCGTAGTGCTCGCACGCGACGTCCGCGGTGTCGCCGTGCAGGATCGCGCCGGGCACCGTGACGAAGGCGTCCCAGATCGACGGCGTGCGCCCATCGGCGTGGACCGCCCCCTCGATCTGGTACGCCGCGGCCGCGGCGCCCCACAGGAAGCCCGGGGGGAACTCTCGGATCGTCATCCCTTGACGGCTCCTTGCATGATGCCCGCCACGAGCTGGCGGCCGGTGGCGATGAACAGCAGCAGCAGCGGGATCGTGGCCAGCAGCGTGCCCGCCTGGAGCAGCGCGATGTCCGAGATCCCCCCGGCGGGCGCGATCTTGAGCTGGTCGAGCGCCGTCTGCAGGGTCTGGACGTCGGAGCCCTGCAAGATCAGCAGCGGCCACATGAAGTCGGTCCAGGTGTGCATGAAGGTGAACAGTGCGAGGATCGCCATCGCCGGGCGCGCGGCCGGCACGGCGACGGTCCAGAACGTGCGGATCTGCGAGCAGCCGTCGACCCGGGCCGCCTCGATCAGCTCGTCCGGGATCGCGTCGACGAGGTACTGGCGCATGAAGAAGACGCCGAACGCCGTGACCAGCCACGGCAGCACCACCGCGGTGCGGGTGCCGGCCAGGCCCAGGTTGCTGAACTCCTTGAGCAGCGGCATCAACGCCAGCTGGGTCGGCACCGCCATCGTGGCGATGACGAAGCCCATGCCGACGGTGCTCCCGCGGAACCTGAGCTTGGCGAACGAGTAGCCGGCCAGGGTGGAGAAGAACACCACCGAGACGGCCGAGACGCCGGAGATGATCACGGAGTTGGCGAGCGCGGACCAGAAGTCAATCTGGTCGAAGACCCGGCGGGCGTTGTCGAGGAAGTGGCCACCCGGGAAGAGCGGCGGCGGACTGTGGATCGCCCGCTCCTTGGTCACCGAGCCGATGACGAAGGACCAGTAGAGCGGGAAGGCCGAGCCCAGCACGAAGGCGGCGAGCAGGCCGTAGACGAGTGCTCCTGGACGGCGGTTCATCGCTCCGACCTCCTCTGGACCAGCCGGGTGACGCCGAAGTTGAGCAGGGCGATCACGACGATGATCAGCACGATGATCCAGGTGGCGGCGGCCGCACGTGGATAGGGATCGGTGGCGCTGTTGGCGGTGTTGAAGACGTACATCGTCAGTGTCTGGTACTGGTAGTCCGCACCCCCTTGGAACTGCAGGTTGGTGTCGAACAGCCGCGGCTCGGTGAAGATCTGCAGGCCCCCGATGGTCGAGGTGATGATGACGAAGACCATGGTCGGGCTGATCGAGGGCAGCGTGACGTGGAAGAACTGCCGCACCCGGCTGGCACCGTCGATCGACGCCGCCTCGTAGAGCTGGCGGGGCACCGCCTGCAGGGCGGCGAGGATGATCAGGGTGTTGTAGCCGGTCCAGCGGTAGTTGACCATCGACGCGATGGCCGTCCAGCTGGCGAACCGGTCGGTGTGCCAGCCGACCTTCGGCAGGCCCAGCCCCTGGATGATCTCGTTCACCAGGCCGGTCTTGTCGGCGAAGAGGCTGCCGAAGATCAGTGCTGTCGCGGCCGGCGCGACGACGAAGGGCAGCAGCACGCTCATCCGCCACCAGGTGCGACCGCGCAGGTGGGTGTCCAGCATCGCCGCGATCACCGTCGCGATGACGACCTGCGGACCCGAGGAGAGCACGAAGATGCCGATGGTGTTCCAGAAAGCCTTGTGGAACACCGGGTCCTGCAGCACGTGGACGTAGTTGGCCCACCCGACACCCTCGCCGTGGGTCGGGCCGAAGCGCGGCCAGGAGAAGAACGAGAGGTAGCCCGAGTAGACCATCGGGTAGACCCCGATGAGCAGGAACACCAGGAAGAACGGCACCACGTAGAGGTACGGCGAGAAGTGGAAGTCCCATCGCGAGAGCCGCTGGCGCCGCGTCAGCCTCGGGGGCGGCGTGCCCGTCTGCTTGCCGGCGTCACCGGTCCTGGTGGCCTCGATGGTCGTCATGTCGCTCTTCCTCTCGTCGATCGGGCCCGCCCCACGCCGGGGAGGTCGCACGGACCTCCCCGGCGGAGCCGGGATGCCGACCACGGACAGCGGTCAGGAGAGGCTCTCGACGGCCTGGACGAACGTCTGCCAGGAGTCGTCGGGTGAGCCGCCCTCGTCGACGCGCTGGATGGCGGTCTGGAAGAGCCCGAGGATGTCGGAGTACTTGTCGCCCTTGTACGGCCGACCCGGCGTCACCGCGGCGGCACGAGTCGCGAGGATCTCCGCCGTGGGCGCGTCGTTGAAGTAGGGGTCGGTGACCTTCTGGGCGGCCAGCTCCTCCTGCGCCTCGACGTTGGCCGGGTAGTTGCCGGCCGCCTCGAAGGCGGCGAGCTCCTGGTCCTTGTCGGTCAGCCAGGCGGCGAGCTGCTTGGCCTCCTCCTGGTGCTCGGACTGCATGGGCACGGCGAGGTAGGAGCCGCCCCAGTTGCCCCCGCCGCCCGGGAAGGCGTCGACGATGTCCCAGCCCTTGACGTCCGGGGCCGACGACTTGATGTTGGAGAACATCCAGCCGGGGCACGGCATGGTCGCGAAGCCGTTGTTGGTGAAGCCGGCGGTCCAGTCCTCGCCCCACTGCACGACGCGGGGCGACAGGGTCGGGGTGTACCTGGTGACGGTGTCCCAGACCAGCTTCACCTCGTCGTTCTCCAGGTTGACCTCGTTGTCCTCGGTCTGGAAGGGGAACTCGGCCTGGTTGAGCATGGCCTGGGCGATCGAGCCGCTGGAGTCGTACCACTTGGTCTTCGGCATCTTCTTCACGAAGTCCTCGCCGGCGGCGAAGTAGCTGTCCCAGCTCTCGAAGATCGCCTTGACCTCCTCGCGGTCGGTGGGCAGTCCAGCCTCGGCGAAGAGGTCGGCGCGGTAGCAGAACGCCTCCGGGCCGGCATCGGTCGGGTAGCCGATCTGCTTGCCGTCCGCGGTCTGCCCGGCCTGGTAGGCGTACTCGACCCAGCGGTCCTCGATCGAGGAGTCCGACAGGTCGGCGAACTGGTCGGAGGCCCCGTCGGCGAGGAACTGCGGCATCGAGTCACCCTCGACCGCGATGACGTCGGTCAGCCCGTGACCGGCCTGCAGGTCCTGGGTGAGCGTCTTCTTCCACGGGTCCCAGTCGGCGATCTTTGTCGCCTTGACGGTGAACGGGCGCTCGGGGTCGGCGTTCCACTCCTCGATCAGCTTGTCGTAGCCGAAGTCGCTGAACGTGGTGATGGTCAGGACGTCGTCCTTTCCGAGCTTGCTCTGGCTGGCATCGGAGTCGCCGCCGCAGGCGGCGGTCAATCCGGCGACGAGGACTGCGGCGCCGGCGAGCGCCACCCCTCGTCGGATGGTGGGCTGGCGCATCGCTGAACGCTCCTGACGGTCGTACGCAGATAGTGGAAACGGTTCCACTCCGGTTGCCACGAAACTATGAGGGACGTCACATCCGACTGTCAATAGCCCCACCGGGACGGGAGAGTCCCGCGGGTGAGATCGGTGAAATCGTTTCCACCGAACAGCCGGTCCCCGCGCGCGCACCGACACCACGAGAGCGCGCCGGATCGGGGCATCGGCGATCGCGCTGCGAGGGGGGTCGTGGTGGGTGGTGCCGGATCAGCCCGCAGCCTGGAGGCTCTTCTCCAGCTCGGCGAGAGTGCGGTAGCAGGCCATGACCTGACGGATCGAGGCGTTGGGCTCGCGCCCCTCTCGGATCGCGGCCACGAACTCGCGGTCCTGCAGCTCGATCCCGTCCATCGACACATCGACGCCGCTGACGTCGATCGGCTCCTCCCAGCCGTCCATCAGGTCGTCATAGCGAGCGAGGTAGGTGCCGGTGTCGCCGATGTAGCGGAAGGTGGCCCCGAACGGCCCGTCGTTGTTGAAGGACAGCGACAGGGTGCAGATCGCGCCGTTCTCGGCGCGGAGCTGGATCGACATGTCCATGGCGATCCCGAGCTCGCGATGGAGGGGGCCCTGCACGGCGTTCGCCTGCACCACGGGAGACCCCGTCTGGTAGGCGAACAGATCCACCGTGTGCGCGGCGTGGTGCCACAACAGGTGGTCGGTCCACGAGCGCGGCTGCCCCAATGCGTTGAGGTTCTCGCGTCGCAGGAAGTAGGTCTGGACGTCCAGCTGCTGGATGCAGAGCTCGCCGGCGGCCACCCGCTGATGCACCCACTGATGACTCGGGTTGAACCGCCGCGTGTGCCCGACCATCGCCACCAGGCCGGTGCGCTCCTGCTCGACCAGGCACGCCTGCGCGTCTGCCAGCGAGTCGGCGAGCGGGATCTCGACCTGCACGTGCTTGCCGGCGCGCAAGCAGGCCAGGGTCTGCTCGGCGTGCAACGGGGTCGGCGTGGCGAGGACGACCGCGTCCACGTCACGGTCGGCCAGCACCTCGTCGAGCGTGGCAACCCCGCGCCCGACGCCCTGCTCGGCGGCGAACCGCCGGGCGGCCTCGAGGTCGGAGCTCACGACGGCGACGACCTCCACCCCCTCGATCCGCTTGAGCGCCGCGGCGTGCTTGGCGCCGAACGCGCCGCCGCCGGCGAGGGCGATCCGCAGGGTCTGGTCGGTCATGCCACTCCTTCGCGTCGAGGTCCGCGTCGCACGGCAGCGTAGTGCCGGGGCGGTCGCATGACGGACCAGGTCCGCTCCCCTGGCTCAGTCGTCCCCGATCGACCACGTCACCGTGTGCGCCTCGGTGAACTCGAGCAGACCCTCCACCCCCAGCTCGCGGCCGATGCCGCTGCGCCGGAAGCCGCCGAACGGCGCCCGGTCGTCCTGGGCGACGGCGTTGTGGTTGTTGACCCAGGTCGTCCCGGTCCGCAGCCGGCGCGCGAGGTGGGCGGCGCGGTCGCGGTCGGCGGTCCACACCGACGAGCAGAGGCCGGCCCACTCGTCGTTGAGCCGGTCGACCACCTGCTCCGCGTCGTCGAACGGCAGGACCGGCAGGGCCGGCCCGAACTGCTCCTCGGTGACGATGCGTGCCTCCGGCCGCGGGTCCAGCACGAGCCGGGCCGGGAGGAAGAACCCGCCCTGCTCCACCGCGAGGGCGTCGATCGTGCCGAGGTCGCGCACCTCGGTCCCGGAGCCGCGCGCCTCGCCGACCATCTCCTCGACGATGTCTCGTTGCTTGGCGTTGTTGAGCGGCCCCATGGTGACGCCCTCCTCGAGGCCGTGCCCGATGCGGTAGTGCGCGAGGAGGTCGCTCATGCCGGTGACGACCTCGTCGTAGCGGCTGCGGTGCACGTAGAGCCGCTTCATGCCCATGCAGACCTGACCGGTCGTGAGGAAGGCCGCCGCCACCAGCCGGCGCAGGGCGGCGTCGTCGAGCTCGGCGTCCTCGAGGACCAGGGCCGGGTCGTTGCCGCCGAGCTCGAGGGTCACGCGGGTCATGTTCCGGGCGGCCGTCTGCATCATGAACTGCCCGGCCGGAGTGCTGCCGGTGAAGACGATGCGGGTGATGCGCGGGTCCTCGATGACCGGGGCCACCGCCTCGTTGTCACCGGTCACGACGTTCACCACGCCGGGCGGCAGAGCTCGAGCGAGGATCTCGAGCGTGGCGACCACCGCCAGCGGGCACGTCGGCGGCGGCTTGACCACCACCGGGCAGCCGGCGACCAGGGCGTAGGGCAGGCTCGCGGCAAGGATCGCGACCGGCCAGTTGTACGGGACGATGATCGTCACCGGACCTATCGGGAGCGACATCACCTCCGAGCGGAACGGCGGCAGCACCAGGTCCTCGCGTCCGGCGTGGCCCTCCGCCGGCTCGGGGCGACCGAGGTGCCGCACCCCGCCCAGCTCACCGGCGAGCGAGGCGGCCAGGCGGCACCGGGTCTCGAAGACCTGCAGCTCGACGCGGGCCTCGGCCAGCACCTTGCCGTTCTCGCGCACCAACAGCCGAGCCCGCTCCTCGCGCCCGTCGGCCAGACCCTCCAGGGCACGCACGAGCCGGTCGGCGCGCTCGGTCGGCTCCAGGGCGCTCCACTCCGGCCAGGCGTCGACGGCGGCCTGCACCGCCCGCTCGGCGTCCCCGCGCGTGGCTGCTGCGGCGTACCCCGCGGCCTGGTCCGGTGCGGCCGGGTCCAGCACCCGGCTCCTCCCACCGGTCGAGACGCTCTCGCCTGCGATCACCAGGCCGAGCGAGGGGGTGTCTGCGGTGGTCGTCATCGAGGGGCTCCTTGCGGCGGGTCCGAGGGGCCGTGCTGGTACCCCGCCGGTGCTCACCTACACGGCCGCGCACCGGCGCTGGCTCGACGGCGGGACCGGCGCATGTCCCGGCGATCGGGGTACCGGCGCCGCATGGCCGGGCCGAACGTCAGACCGGGGCAGATCGTGGTCTTCACCGACGTGATGTGCGGCTGGGCCACGATCGCCCTCCACTTCCTCTACCGCGCCCGGGAGCGCGCCGGGCTCGAGGACCGGGTCTCGGTCGACCATCGGCTCTTCCTCCTCGAGGACGTCAACGAGATGGCGCTGAACACGCGGACCATCGAGGGCGAGAAGCCGGTCGTCGGGCAGCTGGCCGAGGAGCTGGAGTTCAAGCCGTGGCAGCGCGACCCCTCCGAGTACCCCGTGACCAGCGCCCTGGCGAACGAGGCGGTGCACGCCGCGAAGGAGCAGTCGGCCCGGGCCGCCGAGCAGCTGGACATGGCGCTGCGTCTGGGCTTCTGGCGTGACAGCAGGTGCCTGAGCATGCGCCACGAGATCCTGGACATCGCCGCCGGCTGCCCGGACGTCGACCCGGACGTGCTGGCGGTCGCCCTGGACGACGGGCGCGCCCGTGGTCAGTTGATGCTCACCTACTTCGAGCACCGCGACGCCGTTCAGGGCAGCCCGCACTTCTTCCTCGCCGACGGCTACGACGTGCACAACCCAGGGGTGCAGATGCACCAGGCCGGGGAGGCCGGGCGGGGCTTCCTAGTGCTGGACTCCCACGACCCGTCGGTCTACGACGACCTGGTACGGCGCGCGGCCGCGACGGCGCCCTGAGGGCCGGTCAGCCGAGCGCCGTCAGCTGAGCAGACGCGCCACCTCGCGGCGCAGCACCTTGCCCATCGGGTTGGTCGGGAGCTCGTCGACGAAGACCACCCGCCGCGGCACCTTGTACGGCGTGAGGTCGCCGCGCGAGTGCGTGCGCAGCTCCTCCGGCAGCACCGGGACCCCCTCGACGAGGACCACCGCGGCCACGACCTCCTCGCCGCCGTCCTCGTGCGGGAGCCCCACCACGGCGACGTCGAGGACGCCGCCATGGGTGCGGATGACGGCCTCCACCTCCGAGGGGTAGACGTTGAACCCGCCGGTGATGATGATCTCCTTCACCCGGTCGACGATGGTCAGGAAGCCGTCGGGCGCCATGGTGACGATGTCCCCGGTGCGGAACCAGCCGTCGTGGAAGGCGGCCTCGGTCTCCTCCGGGGCGTTGCGGTAGCCCGAGAACACCTGCGGGCCGCGGACCAGCAGCTCGCCGCGCTCCCCCTGTGCCACGTCGCGGTCCAGGTCCTCGGCGTCGGCGATGCGGATCTCCACGTCGGGGAACGGCACGCCGATCGAGCCGGGCCGCCGTGCCTCCGTCATCGGGTTCCCCACGATCACCGGTGAGGTCTCGGTCAGTCCGTAGCCCTCGACGAGCAGGCCGCCGGTGGCGCTCTCCCAGCGCTCCACCAGCGAGCCCGGCAGTGGCATCGCCCCCGAGAGTCCGTAGCGGATGCCCCGGATCGAGACGCCCCGGCGCTCGGCCTCGTCGACGATCCGGTGGTACAGCGGCGGCACGGCGGGCACGAAGCTCGGCACCTGTCGCTTGATCGCGTCCATGATCAGCCCGACGTCGGGCTTGGGCAGCAGCACCAGCTTGGCCGCCAGTGCGACGCCCAGCAGCACGCTGACCGTCACGCCGTAGGCGTGGAAGAGCGGCAGGGCGACCAGGAACGACTCCTCGCCCTCCTTCAGCCCCGAGACCCAGACCCGGCCCTGGAGCACGTTGGCGACCAGGTTGCGATGGCGCAGCGGCACGCCCTTGGGGACCCCCGTGGTGCCGGAGGTGTAGAGCAGCAGCGCGACGTCGTCCTTGCCGGGGCGCGGGTGCGCGGCGTCCAGCGGAGGGGCCGAGGCCAGCTCGGTCCACGGCGTCGCGCCGGGCGCCGGCGAGGTGAGCTGGTCTCGCGACTCCCGCGCCTTCGCGATGGGCAGGCGCAGGGCCAGCCGCTTGGCCCACGGCAGCCGGGTGGTGAGGTCGACGGCGACGACGTGCTCCAGGGCGGAGCCGGCGCGCAGCTCCTCGACCACCGGCACGACCTTGTCCCACACGATCGCCACGCGGGCGCCGTGGTCGGCGAACGGCACGCGCAGCTCGGCGGCGGTGTAGAGCGGGTTGTGCTCCACCACGGTGGCGCCCAGCCGCAGCACCGCGAAGAACGCGATCACGTTCTGCGGGCAGTTGGGCATCACCAGGGCGACGTTGTCGCCAGCGCGCACCCCGAGCCGGTGCAGGCCGCCGGCGACCCGACGTACCTCGTCGTCGACCTCGGCGTAGGTCGAGCTGCGCCCCAGGAAGTCGAGGGCCGGACGGTCGGCGTAGGCCTGCACCGAGCGCTCCCACAGGTCCCACACGGTGGTGTCGCCGTACTCGAGGTGCAACGGCACACCGGGTCCGTAGGCGTCGGCCCACACGGGCTCCTGAGCTGGCACGGCTTCCCTCGTCTTCCCCGCCCCGGACGTCGTGAGCGGGGCGACCTCTTAACCTAATCGGCCCTCGGGCCGGTCACGCACGCACCCCGCTGCGGTCAGGCCGGGGCCGCCTCCAGCGTGCTGGTGGTCTCGACGAGCACCACCGGGCACACCGTCGTACGGAGCATCGCACGGGCCACCGCACCGACGTGCGAGCCGACCGGCAGCGCCCAGTGACGGCGACCGACGACGACGAGGTCGGACTCGACCGCCCCCTCGACCAGGCCGACGGCCGGCGGTGCGTGGACGACGACGATCTCCACGTCGACGTCGGGGAACTCGCGCTGCAGCGGCTCGAGGTGCGGCGCGATCTCGGAGCGGAAGTGCCGGTCGAAGTCGCGGCGCATCTCGTCGTCCACGACCACGACGTCGTACCCGCTGGCGAGCCACCACGCGTGCAGGACGCGCAGCCGCGCGCCCCGGCCCTGGGCGAGGTCGAACGCCGTGCGGAGCACCGCGTCGGCGCGCTCGGGGCTGCTGACGCCCACCGTCACCCGGCCGTGGGGCGGCTCGGCCGGCTGCCAGCCCTGCGGCACCGACGCGACCGGCGGGTGCGCGCGGGCGGCCACGCCGAGGGTGGTCGAGGTGGTGGTGAAGCGTTGCAGGCCCTCGAGGTGGCGGTGCTGCAGCACGACGAGGCGGGCCTCGCGCGAGCGGACGGCGAGGTCGGAGACCGCGCTGCCGCTGCGCTCGACCAGCTCGGTCGTGACCGCGACGCGTCCGGCGACCAGCTCGGTCGCCACCTTCTCGGCGTGCTCCAGCAGCGTGACGGCGTACTGCCTGGCGCTCGTGTAGGCGATCGAGTAGGTCTCGGGCAGCATCACCCCGGGCAGGTACAGGACGTGGACGAGATGCAGGTCGGACCCGGTGCGGAGGGCCTCGTCGACTGCGAAGGTCATCATCGCCTCGACATCCTCGCTGGCGACGGCGACGATGATGCGGTTGCCGGACATGTTCATCGGTGGTGCCTCCCTGTCGGTGTCACCTCCACTCAACTCCTGGTCGGCGGCCGACCGCAGGGCCCAACGGCCACAGGCACCGGGACCTTCGGCCGGCGCTTCCTCCCGACGACGAAAGGCGCCACCGTGACCGACTCGGCCAAGCTCCTGGTGCTCAACTGCGGCTCGTCCTCGCTCAAGTACGACCTGTTCGCGCCGTGGGCCGGCGACGCCGAGCCGGTCCGCGTGGCGACGGGCTTCATCGAGGGCGTCGGCCCGGGGACCGCCAGGCTGCGCCACGACCCGCCCCTGACCGGGCATCGCGGTCCGGTGCAGGAGGTCGAGGCCCGCGACCACGAGGCCGCGCTGCACGTCGTACTCGACGTCCTGCGCGACGACTGGGCGGGGCTGGAGACGCTGGGCGCGGTCGCCCACCGCGTCGTCCACGGCGGTCCCGACCTGAGCCGCCCCGCCGTCGTCGACGACGCGGTGCTCGAGGCGATCGAGAGCGCCGCCGTGCTCGCCCCGTTGCACAATCCCGCGGCCCTGGCCGGGATCCGAGCCGTGGAGTCCCTGTGGCCGGGTCTCCCCCAGGTGGTGGTGTTCGACACGGCCTTCCACGCCACGCTGCCCGCCGCCGCCTCGACGTACGCCATCCCGCAGGAGCTGGCGCGCCGCCACCATCTGCGCCGCTGGGGCTTCCACGGGATCAGCCACCAGTACGTCTCAGCCCGTACGGCGGACGTCCTCGGCGTCCCGGCCGACCGGGTCAGCCTCGTCTCCTGCCACATCGGCAACGGCGTGTCCGTGACCGCGGTGCGCGAGGGCCGCAGCATCGACACCTCGATGGGTTTCACGCCCATGGACGGCGCGGTGATGGGCACCCGCAGCGGCAGCATCGACCCGGGGGCCGTGCTCCACCTGGGCCGCACCGGCCTCTCCCCCGACGAGGTCGAGGACCTGCTGCAGCACCGCAGCGGGATGCTCGGCCTGTGCGGCGACTCCGACATGCGGCGCGTGCGCGAGCGGGCCGACGCCGGCGACGCCGAGACGGTGCTCGCCCTGGAGGTCTACTCCCACCGCCTGCGCTCACTGGTCTCCTCCTACCTCGGCCAGCTGCCCGACCTGCACGCCGTCGTGTTCACCGCCGGGGTCGGCGAGCACGATCCGGCGCTGCGCGCCGAGGTCATCGCGCCGCTGGCGCACCTCGGGCTCCAGCTGGACCCGGACGCCAACGCGGCCGCGGTCGGCGGCGACCGTCCGGCCCGGATCGACGCCGGAGGCACCCCGGTCCTCGTCGTCCCCACCGACGAGGGGGCCCAGGTCGCTCGCGAGGCGCACTCAGCCCTTTTCGGCCCAGTCCCCCAGTGACCAGTCGCGCACCGCAGGCAGGTCCTCGAGGTGCTCGACGACGTAGGCATCGTGAAGAGCCAGCTGCTCACGGCACCAGTCCTTGAGCTCCGCGGCGCCGGCCGGCGTGCGGTTGGCGTTGTTGATGGCGTCCATCACCAGGTGGAACCGTGAGGCGCGGTTGCGCACCACCATGTCGAACGGCGTCGTGGTCGTGCCCTCCTCGATGAACCCACGCACGTGGAAACGGTCCACGTCGGGCCGGCCGTGCACGAGCTGGTGCACCGCGCCCGGGTAGCCGTGGAACGCGAACACCACGTCGACGTGGTCGGTGAAGAGCTCGCGGAAGAGGGTGTTGCCCATGCCGTGTGGGTGGTCATTGGGTCGCGGCAGGGTCATCAGGTCCACGACGTTGACGACGCGGACCTTGAGCTGCGGCAGCCGCTCACGCAGGATCGCCGCAGCGGCGACGGTCTCCATCGTCACCACGTCGCCGGCGCAGGCGAGCACGACATCGGGATCGCTCTCGCCGTCGTCGGTGCCGGCCCACTCCCAGATGCCGGCGCCGCGGGCGCAGTGCTCGATCGCCTCGTCGATCGAGAGCCACTGCAGCTGGGGCTGCTTGTCGATGACGATCAGGTTGACGTAGGAGCGCGAGCGCAGGGCGTGGTCGGCCACCGAGAGCAGGCAGTTGGCGTCCGGCGGCAGGTAGACGCGCGACACCGAGCCACGCTGGGTGATGACGTTCTGAATGAGCCCCGGGCCCTGGTGGGAGAAGCCGTTGTGGTCGTTGCGCCAGGCCGTCGACGTCAGCAGCACGTTCAGGCTGGGCGCCGGTCGCCGCCAGGAGAGATGCGCCCCCTCCTCGAGCCACTTGCTGTGCTGGATCGTCTGCGAGGCGCTGACCATCGCGAAGGCCTCGTACGTCGCGAACAGGCCGTGCCGCCCGGTGAGGGTGTACCCCTCGAGCCAACCGTGGCAGTTGTGCTCGCTGAGCACCTCCATGACGCGCCCGTCCCGGGAGAGCGCGACGTCGTCGGGCAGGACGGTCTCGGCGAAGCACCGGTCGGAGACCTCGAACACCGCGCCGAGGCGGTTGCTGTTGGTCTCGTCGGGACAGAACAGCCGAAAGTCGTGGGGGTTGAGCCGGTAGACGTCGGCGAGCATCGCGCCGAGCCGCCGCGTCGACTCCGCACGAAGCGTGGCCGGCTTCGTCACGTCGATGGCGTAGTCGCGGAAGGGGGGCAGGACCAGCTCTCCCGAGCCGCTGCCGGCGTTGGCGTGCGGGCTGGCGCTCATGCGGAGCCGCCCCTCGGGGTTGGCCGCCCGGACCTGGTCGCTCGGAGCGCCTGCGGCGTCGAACAGATCCTCGGGGCGGTAGGAGCGCAGCCACTCCTCCAGCAGCGCGAGGTGCTCGGGGTTGTCGCGCACACCCGAGAGCGGCACCTGGTGGGAGCGCCAGGTACCGGCGACCTGGACCCCGTCGACCTGGTCGGGCCCGGTCCAGCCCTTGGGGCTGCGCAGGACGATCAGGGGCCAGCGCGGCCGGCGGCCGTCCCAGTCGCCGGAGCGGGCGGACTCCTGGATCGAGCGGATGCTCCCCAGCGCCCAGGACATCGCGGCCGCGACGCGGTGGTGCATCCCCGGCAGGTCGTCGCCCTCCACCTCGACCACCTCGTAGCCGTGGCCCTCGAGGAGGCTGCGGACCTCGGCGGGGTCCTTTCGTGCCAGGACGGTGGGCCCGGCGATCTTGGCGCCGTTGAGGTGCAGCACCGGCAGCACCGCGCCGTCCCGGGTCGGGTTGAGGAAGGAGATGCCCTTCCACGAGCCCTCCAAGGGCCCGGTCTCCGCCTCGCCGTCGCCGACCACGGCGAGCGCGACCAGGTCGGGGTTGTCCATGACCGCCCCGAACGCGTGGACCAGCACGTAGCCCAGCTCTCCGCCCTCGTGGATGGAGCCGGGCGTGGTGACCGACACGTGGCTCGGGATGCCGCCGGGCGAGCTGAACTGGCGGAAGAGCCGGCGTAGGCCCTCCTCGTCCTGCGTGATGTGGGGGTAGACCTCGCTGTAGGTGCCCTCGAGGTAGCCGGCGGCCACCAGCGCCGGGCCGCCGTGGCCGGGACCGGCGAGGTAGATCATCTGTTGGCCGGTACGCCGGATCAGCCGGGAGGCGTGCGCGTAGAGCATCGCCAGTCCGGGGCTGGTGCCCCAGTGGCCCAGCAGTCGGGGCTTGATGTGCTCGGGGCGCAGGGGCTCGCGCAGCAGCGGGTTGGCCTGCAGGTAGATCTGCCCGACCGTGAGGTAGTTGTTGGCCCGCCACCAGGCGTCCACGGAGGCCAGCTCGTCCTCCGAGAGCCGCGCGAGCTCCTCCACGACGGCGGCGGTGTCGGCTTCGCTCATGCGCTTCCTCCTGAGGCGAGGGACGTCGGTGCCAGGCGGCGCCGCGAGTGCCGGTGCCGCTGGGTGGCGAGCACGGCGCCGGGCACCACGCTCAGTAGCAGCACGGTAGCCGCATCCGGCCACGAGAGGGTGTCCGTGCCGAGCAGGCTGCGCAGGGGCGACCACGTGACCGCGAGGACCTGGAGCACCGCGGCGAGCGCGACCGCGGCCTCGAGACCACGCCCTCGCCAGCTCACGCCCGCGCGGGGCGCACGGATCGCAAGCCCCACGCCCAGCTGGGCCAGGCCGAGGGTCACGAACACCCAGGTCTGCACCCGTGCCTCGGGAGCCAGCAGGCCAGCGGCGAGCGAGACGACGCTGATCAGGGCTCCGGCCAGGAGGATCTGCCCGAACAGGCCCTGCCCGAGGACCGACTCCTGCGGCGGCGGAGACGGGCGGCGCATCGCCTGGGGGTCCAGCGGCTCGCCACCGAACGCGACGCCCGGCACGCCGTGGGTGAGCATGTTGATCCACAGGATCTGCCCGGGCCCGAGCGGCACGGGCAGGCCGAGGAAGGGCCCGAGCAGGATCACGACGACCTCGGCGAGCCCGCCCGCCAGGGCGTAGCGCAGGAACATCCGGATGTTGGCATAGATCCGGCGCCCCTCCCCCACGGCGACGACCACGGTGCGCAGGTTGTCGTCGGCCAGCACCAGGTCGGCGGCCTGGCGCGCGACCTCGGTGCCGCGCTCGCCCATCGCGACGCCGATGTCGGCCCGGCGCAGCGCCGGTGCGTCGTTGACCCCGTCGCCGGTCATCGCGACGACCTCGCCGCGGTCCTGCCAGGCCGCCACGATGTCGACCTTCTGCTCGGGATGGGTGCGGGCGTACACGCCGATCTCCTCCACGGCCGCCACGTGCTCGCCGCGCTTGACCATGTCGCCGTCGGCCACCTCCGGCGTCGCGCTGCGGATGCCGAGCTCGTCGGCGATCGCGCGCGCCGTGGCCGGGTGGTCCCCGGTGATCAGGACGGTCCGGATCCCCGCGTCCGCACACGCGCGTACGACGTCGGCCGCGTCGGCCCGGGGCGGGTCGGAGATGGCCACCAGCCCCCGGAGCACGAGCCCGTCGTCGAGCTCGGACCGGGCCGGCTGCGAGGCGGGCGCGGCATCGGCGACGGCCAGCACCCGGAAGCCCCTGCCGGCGAACTCCTCGGCCGCCGCCCGGGCGCGCTGCCCGACGTCGGTGTCGGCCAGCAGGTCCAGCACCACCTCGGGTGCGCCCTTGCAGATCGTCAGCCAGGCGCCGTCGCGGTGGTGCACCGTGATCATGCGCTGCAAGGTGGCGTCGAACGGCACCTCGTCCATCCGTGACCACAGCGAGCCGAGCCGCAGCAGGTCGGCGTCGTGCTTGGCCGCCGCGATCAGCAGGGCCGCCTCCATGGGGTCGCCGACGATCCCCCACTCCCCGTCCTCCGCGGTCGTGAGGCGGGCGTCGTTGCACAGGACCACGTCGCGCAGCAGCAGCGCGAGCGACTCCGGCTCGTCGTCACCGACCACCTCCCCGGCGACGTCGTACCCGTGGCCGGTGACCCGGGACGCGCCGGTGGGGGTCCACAGCTGCTGGACGACCATGCGGCCCTCGGTGAGGGTGCCGGTCTTGTCCGAGGCCAGCACGGTGACCGACCCCAGCGTCTCGACGGCCGGGAGCCAGCGGACGAGGGCCGAGCGGCGCGCCATGCGGTAGGCCCCGAGCGCCAGCGCGACCGAGACCACCGCCGGGAGCGACTCCGGGATGGCCGCCACCGCGAGGCTGACGGCCAGGACCACCATCTCGGCGGCGTCCTCTCCCCTGAGCAGGCCGAGGACGAACACCAGCGCCGCCAGCGCCAGCGTCAGCGCGACGAGCTGGCGCGAGAGGGTCGACAGCCGCTGCTGCAGCGGGGTCGGCCGGATCCCCGCCGAGGCGATGGCGGTGGCGATGCGCCCCAGGGCGCTGTCGGCGCCGGTGCTGGTCACCTCGGCCAGCCCGCGCCCGCGGGTCACGACGGTGCCGGACAGGAGCGGCTCGTCCACGCCCCGGGCGACCGGCACCGACTCGCCGGTCATCGCGGCCTCGTCGACCTGCAGCGCCGCCGCCTCCAGCAGCGACCCGTCCGCCGGGACCACGTCGCCGGCCTCCAGCCGGACCACGTCGCCCGGCACCAGGTCCGCGCTGTCGACGCGCACCGGCTCGCCGTCACGCAGCACGGTGGCGTGGGGGGCGGAGAGCCGCTCGAGGGACGCGATCGCGTTGGCGGCCCGCACCTCCTGCACCACCCCGATGGCGGTGTTGAGCACGATCACGGCGGCGATGATGATGGCGTCGGCGACGTCGCCGAGGGCCGCGACGACGACCAGGGCGCCGATCAGCAGCAGGATCATCGGGTCGCGCAGCTGCCCGCCCACCCGGGAGAGCAGGCTGGGCGGCTTGGGGCGGGGCGCCCGGTTCGGTCCGAAGGTCGCCAGGCGCTCCGCCGCCTCCACGCTCGACAGACCGGTGATCGTCACGACGCGCCTCCCTCCCTCGCCTGGACCGGCCCCTCCACCAAACGGCCCTGGACGGTCGCCCAGACGTGCCGTTCGACCCCGAGGCTGCGGGCCTTTCGCCTCTCGGCACGGACGGGGACCTGGGCAGTCCTAGGGGCCAGCCGGACGACCCCGCAGCTGTCGCGGGATCCCGGAGTCCACACGGGCGGCGGGCTCGAGGCGCACCTTCACGTCCACGAGCGCGCAGCCCTCCTCGCCGACCATGACCGGGTTGAGGTCCATCTCGGCGAGGTAGGGCAGGTCCTCGGCCAGGCGGCCCAGGCGCACCAGCAGGTCCACGAGCCCGTCCACGTCGCCCTGCAGCAGGGAGCTCACGCGCAGCATCGACACCGCCCGTGCGGCGTCACCGGCGCTCACGGGTGGCAGCAGGAACACGCGGTCCGCCCACACCTCCGTCGCGACCCCGCCGGCGGCCACCATCACCAGTGGTCCGAACGCCGGGTCGCGCACCGCGCCGAGCGCCACCTCGACTCCCTTCGATAGGGCCTGCACGAGCAGCGTCGAGCTGCGGTGTCCCAGCTCCCGCTCGAAGTCCCGGACCGCCGCACGGAGCTCCTGGGCCGTCGTGATGCCCACCCGCACCAGCCCGCGCGCGGTCTTGTGGACGACGTCGCGGTCGGCGACCTTGAGCACCACGGGGTAGCCCACCTCGCGGGCGGCGCGCTCGGCGGAGCGCATCCCGTGAGCCACCCGGCCCGTGGGAGCCAACCCGTAGTCCGAGAGCAGGACCCCGAGCTCCTCCGCATCGAGCCAGTGGCCGCCCTCGCCCCTGGCGGTCAGGATCTCCTGCGCCGTACGCCGGGCGCGCTCCGCCCGGGCGGCGTCCACGGGCGGAGCCTGGTCCCGCGGGGCCCGGCGCCACTCGGCGTAACGGACGGCGCGCCCCAACGCCTCCGCCGCGGCCCGGATGCTGGGCAGCACGGTCACGCCGGGCAGGCCGGCGGGCACCTCGAGCCCGCCCATGGGGACCAGCACCAGCGGCCGGTCCGGATGCCCGGCACGGGCCTGGGCCACGGCCCGCAGCGCGGCGTCGGCGTCGCCGACGCCCGTGGCGACCAGCACCACCAGCACCACGTCCACCTCGTCCTCGGCGCGCAGCAGCTCCTCCGCGAGCGCGCCGAGCGCGGCGGCGGTCGCGGCCGCGCCGGCGTCCACCGGGTTGGCCGCGTCGGCGGCCCCCTGGACGTGGCGCGCCAGACGGCGACGCAGGCGGGCGCCCGCCTGGGCAACGACCAGGCCGCAGCCCTCCGCCGCCTCCGCGGCCAGGGCCCCCAGTCCCCCGCCGTTGCTGAGCACCGCCACGCGGCTTCCGGACGGCAGCGGCTGCTGGGTCAGGACCAGGGCCGCCTCGGCCATGTCCTCCGCGCCGGTGCAGTTCACGACGCCGGCCTGGGCGAAGAGCGCGGAGACGGCCACGGCCGGCGTGGCCGCCGCGGCGGTGTGCGACCCCCCGGTCCGCCGCTCGCCGCCGGACCGGCCGCCCACGACGGCCAGGAGGGGCTTGGCCTCCGAGAAGCGGCGCGCGAACCGTGCGAACTTCAGCGGGTTGCCGAACGACTCGAGGTACAGCGCCGCGGCGCTCACCCGCGGGTCGTCGCGCCAGGCCGCGAGGAGGTCGTTGCCGGAGACGTCGGCCTTGTCGCCGAGCGAGACGAAGGTGCCGACCCCGAGCCCGAGCCGGCGCGCCACGTCGGTCAGGACGATGCCCACGCCCCCGGACTGCGAGGCCACGGCGAGTCCGCCCGGGGGCGGGACGACGCCGCTGAAGGTCGCGTGCAGTCGAAGGTCGGCGTGGTTCACCAGGATGCCCAGGCAGTCGGGCCCCACGATCCGGATGCTGCTGCGGCGAGCCATGGCCAGCATCTGCCCCTCGGCCCGTGCGCCGTCCGGGCCCTCGAATCCGGACGAGACCACCACCGCGCTCGGGACACCGGCAGCGGCGGCGTCCTCCAGCGCCGCGACCACACCCGCCGCCGGGACGGCGACGACGAGCAGGTCCACGCCGCCGGGTACGTCGACGACGCGCGGGTGGGCGGGGACGCCCTCGATCTCGTGCGCCTGGGGGTGTACGGCGTGCACCGGACCCGAGAAGCCGCCCGCGACGATCGACCTGATGATGGCCGAGCCCACGCCCGTGCCGTCGCGACGGGCGCCGACGACCGCCACGCTGCGGGGGTACAGCAGCGGGTGCAGCGACCGCGCCTCCGCCTCGGTCTCGCGCTCGTCGGCGGCCTCCACGGCGGCCGCGGAGGCGGTGGTGTCCATCTCCACGTGGGCGACACCGGACTCGAACTCGCGCCTCGCGGTGAAGCCGGCGTCGACGAAGACCCGCAGCATCGCGGTGTTGTCGCCCAGGACCTCCGCGACGAAGCGGCGCGTCCCGCGGTCCCGGCACGCCGCGGCCAGGTGCTCCAGGAGCAGGCTGCCCAGGCCCAGGCCGTGGAACTCCTCGGCGACCAGGAAGGCCACCTCGGCCACCTCCGGCTCGATCTGCTCGGCCGTGGCCAGGGCCGCCAGGCGCCCCTTCCGCTCCGCGACCAGCGCGAAGCAGGCGGGGTCCTCCAGCACGTGTGCGACGTACAGCTGTCCGGCCTTGCGGCCGGTCGAGAAGAAGCGGAACCGGAAGCTGGTGTCGGAGACGCCGTCGTGCAGGGCCCTCAGGGCGTCACGGTCCTCGGCGGCGGCGCGACGGATGACGGCGACGCTCCCGTCGCGGAGCAGCACGTCCGCGGGCGCCGGACCGTCACCGACAGCATCGACGCTCATGGGTCCTCCTCCTGCACGCTCCATCGCACTCTGGCACGGCCGCGGGCCGGATGGCGGTCCGGGGGACCAAGGACCCGGGTCCTCCGAGCCGGGCGAGGGGCGGGTCCTACGGCCCTGCCGGGTGTCCGGACCCGGCACCAGACTGGAGTGCCCGAAGCAGCACTCCCCCGCGCAGGAGGCACCGCCATGAAGGCCGCCGTCGTCACCAGCTTCACCGAGCCGCTCGAGATCCAGGACGTGCCGGTCCCCACTCCCGGCCCAGGACAGGTCCTGGTCCGCATCGAGGCCTCGGGTCTCTGCCACACCGACATCCACGCCGCCCACGGCGACTGGCCGGTGAAGCCGACCCCACCGTTCGTCCCCGGGCACGAGGGCGTCGGGATCGTCGAGGCCCTCGGCGAGGGCGTCACGAACCGGGCCGTGGGCGACCGCGTGGCGCTGCCCTGGCTCGGCCACGCCTGCGGGCACTGCCACTACTGCGTGAGCGGGTGGGAGACGCTGTGCGAGGAGCAGCTCAACACCGGGTACTCCATCGACGGCGGGTTCGCGGAGTACGCCGTGGCCGACGCCGCGTACGCCGTGGCGGTGCCGGACGGCATCACGCCGCAAGACGCCGCGCCGCTCACCTGCGCCGGCGTGACGACGTACAAGGCGATCAAGGTCGCGCACATCCAGCCCACCGAGCGGGTCGCGATCTTCGGCATCGGCGGGCTGGGCCACCTGGCGCTGCAGTACGCCAGGATCGTGGGAGGGACGGTCATCGCCGTCGACGTCGAGCAGTCCAAGCTCGACCTCGCCCGCGAGCTGGGCGCCGACTACGTCGTCAACGCGGCCGAGACCGACCCGGTCGCCGCCATCGAGGAGCTCGGCGGCGCCGATGTCGCGGTTGTGCTCGCGGTGATCCCCCGGGTCTTCGAGCAGGCCTTCGAGTCGCTCAGGCGCGGCGGACGCCTGGTGTGCGTGGGTCTCCCGCCCGAGTCCGACGGCCCGATGGCGCTGCCGATCTTTCCGACCGTCCTCAAGGGCATCTCGGTGATCGGCTCCATCGTGGGCACCCGGCAGGACCTCGCCGAGGTCTTCGACCTGCACGCGCTGGGGCGCACCCGGGTGATCGCGGAGAGCCGCCGCCTCGACGAGGTGAACGAGTGCGTGGCGGAGGTGCTCGCGGGCCGCGCACCCGCCCGGTTGGTGTTCGAGCTGTGACGCCCCTGGGGGCGGTGACCTGAGGCCGTGCCCCTGAGGACCTTGGTCCCTGTCCCGGCCACGGCGCGCGCACGAGGCTGGAGGCACGAAGAGTGTGGCTCCGCCACCGGCCGACGGCCGGATCGAGCGGCCACCGGGACGGAGAGCCGCCATGTTGGTCCAGGACGTCATGACCCCCGAGCCGGTCACCGTGCGCATCGACAGCACCGTGAAGGGCGCGCTGATCCTGCTCGCCGACCACGGTGTCACCTCGCTGCCCGTGGTGGACGCAGCCGGCCGGATCCGCGGCGTGGTCAGCGAGGCGGACCTGATCCGCGAGGCCGTGGCCCGCGACCCCCGGCTCCGCGAGACCCCGCTGCCCCGCGACCGTACCGACGCCCCCGACTCGGTCGCCGACGTCTACACGCCGCACGCCGTGTCCGTGCGCGGCCGCGACGACCTCGCCGACGCCGTGGAGCTCATGACCTCGACCAGCGTCAAGAGCCTGCCGGTCGTCGACGCCGACGATCGGGTCGTGGGCATCGTCAGCCGCAGCGACGTCGTCCGCCTGCTCGCCCGGGCCGACAGCGCCATCGGGGCCGAGGTCGCCGACCTGCTGCGCTCTCTGGGCCACGACAGCTGGCTGGTCGAGGTGCAGGACGGGGTCGTGGAGCTGAGCGGCCCCCGCGGGCACAGCGAGGCCGCCATCGCCCGGGTCACCGCCGGCAGCGTCGGGGGCGTCATCGAGGTCCGGGTGGACCAGCAGCCCTGAGCGGCGGGCGGCGCCTCTAGGCTGGCCGTACCGCCATGCCGACCTCCGACCCTCCCGCCCCCGCGCCGCGGCTGCTGCTCGCCGTCGACGCCCCCTCCCTGCTCCACCGCAACCACCACGCCCGCGTGGCGAGCGGGCTGCGCGACCGGGGCGGCCGGCCCGCGTGGGCGCTGCACGGGATGGTGCGGCAGATCCTGGAGGTGATCGACCAGTTCGCCCCCGACGCGGTGGTCTTCGGCTTCGACGACCGAACCGCCTCGGTGCGGACCGAGACCTACCCGGCGTACAAGGCGGGCCGCCGCGTGAAGGACCCCGCCCTGGTGGACCAGCTCCAGCGCTCCGCCGCCCTCCTGGACGCGCTCGGCCTGCACACCGTCACACCGGCCGGCCTGGAGGCCGACGACGTCAGCGCCACCGCGGCGACCTGGGCCGAGGCCGCCGGCTGGGGCTGCGTGATCGTGACCTCCGACCGCGACTCCTTCGCCCACATCAGCGCGCGCACCCGCGTGCTGCGCCTGATCGACGGCGGCGTGAACGCCTCCCCGCTGCTCAACCCGGCCCGGCTGCGCACGCTGTACGGCATCGCGGCCGAGCACTACCTGGAGTACGCCGCCCTGCGCGGCGACACCAGCGACAACCTGCCCGGCGTGCCGGGGATCGGCGAGAAGACCGCCCCGGTCCTGCTCAGCCAGATGGGCTCGATGCGATCGGTATGGGCCGACATCGACCACTGCGCGGGCGCCAACCTCGTCGCCGCGCTCGACTCCTACTGCGAGGAGGAGGGCCTGCGGCGCATCGGTCCCGGGCTGCTCAAGCGGCTCACCGCGCCCGGGGCCCGGGAGCGCTTCGACTTCAACCTGTCGATCATGTCCGGGCGCACCGACCTCGACCTCGGCCTGACCCCCGACGTCCCCGGCACCCCCGGTCTGCTGCCGCTCGACCCCGACCGTGTCTCCCAGGTCGTGGGCTACCTCGGGGTCCCCTCGACCACGGACCTCGCGCTGCGCGTTCTCACCGAGCCTCCGGCCTCCTACGACGACGGCCCCCGGAGTGCTCCGGAGGCCGTCGTCGTACAGGAGAGGTGACTAGCTGTCCTTTGAGACCAGCCAGTCGCCGTCCTCCTTGACCAGGGTCAGCGTGCCCTTCTCGGTGTTCTTGAGCTCGTCGGATCCGATGAGCTCCTTGAACTTCTCCTCGTCGTCTCCGGTGTACTCCAGGGTGGCGGTGTAGTCGACCGTCGCCTTGTCCCCGTCCTCCTTGGCGTCCTCGATCTCGAAGTCCGCGTCGATGTCCTCGAGGACCGCACGGAAGTCCCCGAAGTCCTCACCCTCCTCGATCTTCTTCGCGAGATCACCACAGTTGTCGACCTCGTAGAGCTCGAAGGTGCTCTCCATCAGGTCCTTGGTGCTGAGCTCGCAGACCTTCTGCTGGTCTCCGTCCGCCTGCGCGTTGAGGTAGTCCTCCGCCGCGCCCTGGGCACCGCTGCTGCCACCCAGGACGAGGAACAGCACCAGGCCGAGCACGACCACCAGTGCCACGCCACCGCCGATCAGGGCGATCAGCTTGCCCTTGCCCTTGCCGCCGCCGCCGGAGCCGCCCTGCGGCTGCGACTGCCAGGGCTGCTGGCTCGGGTAGCCCTGCTGCGGGTAACCCTGCTGGGGATAGCCCTGCTGGGCGTAGTCGGGCTGCTGAGGCGTCTGCCAACCCTGGGTCGGCGGCGCGGAGGGCGGCGGGCCGGACGGGGGCGGGCTGGAAGGCGGGCTGGAAGGCGGGGGGCCCGAGGGCGCACCCGCGGGCGGGGTGGCGGGCTCGGGGTCACGCGGCGAGGCGACGACCGTCGCGCCCGGGTCCGGCTGCTGCGGGGGCGCGGACGCCGGCGGGGTCGCGTCCGGTGCCGGCATCGTGTGCTCGGTCCACCCGGTCCCGTCCCACCACCGTTGGTTGCCGTGGCCGTCGGGATACCACCCGGCCGGAGTGCTGGGCTGGTTCGGGTCGCTCATGGGCTTCTCCTCGACGGGCGGGACGACGACAGTGAGGCGCATCATCACATGCCCGGTGCGGTATCGCACCGGTGGGCCGGACGCCGGTGTGTCTCCGCGGGCAGGTCAGAGGGCGCCGCTGGCGGGCAGCCAGGTGCCGCAGCTGATCGTCTTGGAGTACTCCTCGGCGGTCCAGCCGCCGAGCTTGGTCACGATCGTGAGCCGGTACGTCGTGGCGCCGGCGTCGATGAGCTGCAGCCCGGTGCTGAGCGAGACCCGCTTGGTGGTCTCGGTGGCGACCGCCCGCTGGGTGTTGCCGCGGTACAGCGTGGACACGAAGGACACGCCCGCCGGCTGCCCCGGGTCGGCGAAGCCGGTGACGTTGACGTCCACGCCCTCGGTGAAGAACCCGATCCGGCAGGTGTAGGTGCCGGTCACGGCGGAGGGCTTCACCAGCTTGGCGGCGCCCACCGTCATCACCGGCGCGCTGCTGTCGGTGAAGCGGGCGAACGCCAGCTGGGGGACGACGAGCAGGCAGAGGACCGCCAGGGTCAGCGACACTGCGCGGCGCAGGGTGTCGGACCGGGTCATGGGTGAGCTCCAGGTGGATTCGGCAGGTCGTGCGGAGGTGCGGTGGTGGTGTTGGCTCTAGTCTGGCGAGCGATGCTCAAGAGGCCCTGGGGCCCACCTCAAGGAGTCCTCAAGGTCTGGCATAGTCCCGCCCATGGATGACGCTCGGGGAGGCGAACGCAGGGCAGTCGTGGTCGAGGACGACGAGGACATCCGCTCGTTGATCGAGTTCACCTTGACCAGTCAGGGCTTCGAGGTGAGGTCCGTCGCCACCGGTCTCGACGGCGTCGAGGCCGTGCGTACCTTCGACCCCGACCTGGTCACGCTGGACCTCGGCCTGCCCGGCATCGACGGCATCGAGACCTGTCGCCGGATCCGCGAGACCAGCGACGTCTACATCGTCATGATCACCGCCCGCGACGAGGAGATCGACCGGCTGATCGGGCTCGAGACGGGAGCCGACGACTTCCTGTCCAAGCCGTTCAGTCCGCGCGAGCTCCAGGCCCGGGTCAACGCTCTCTTCCGTCGGCCCCGGCGTAGGACCGCGGCTTCCGAGCCCACCGGCCAGGTACTGCCCGGCCCGGACAACGAGGTGCTCGGCCACGGTCCCCTCCGGGTCGACGTCGACGGCCGTCGTGCCTTCCACGGCGAGGCCGAGCTGCCGCTGACCCGCACCGAGTTCGACCTGCTCACCGAGCTGATGCGGACACCGGCCCGGGTCTGGACCCGCGAGGCCCTGCTGCGCTCAGTCTGGGGCACCGACTGGGCGACCGACACCCACCTCGTGGAGGTGCATGTCGGCAACCTGCGGCGCAAGCTCGGCGAGGCCGCCACGCTGGTCCGCACCGTCCGCGGCGTCGGCTACCGCATGGACACGCTGTAGGCGAGACGTCGTCACCGGCCCGCCCAGGTACGACGACAGGGCCAGCTCGGTGCGATCGGCGGTGGGCGGGATGAGCCGGGCGCGGGCGGCGGCGCCGACTAGGTCGCCCGTGCGGAGCCGGCCGGCGACGTGGGAGGCCAGGTCGAACAGCTCCTGCGCCCCGACGATGCCGGAGGAGACGCGCAGGCTCAGGGCCGCGTCGTGCGCCCCCTCGAGGTCTCCCTCGGCGATCGCGGCCACGAGCCGCCCCACGCGCTGCGGCAGGAGCCGGCGGTAGGTGTGCGCGAACCGCTCCATGAAGGGATGGTCCGCCACGTCCACCGCGAGCCGGTTGAGCGCGCTCGGGTCGAAGCCGCTCATGCGCCGACCGTCTCGTCCTTGTCGTCGGTGTCGTCGGTGTCGTCGTTGCGGCGACCCCAGATGCTGGTCAGGCCGAGGAGGATCAGGCCGCCGACGGCGACCCACTTCACGACATGGTGGACGACCGGTGACCGCATGGCGCGGATGACATGGCCGACCTCGGGCACCACCGCCTGGAGCTCCCACACCGTGTCCTCCTCCAGGACTGCGGTCCAGGGGTCGACGTTCGGGTTGGCATCGCCCTTGGTGCGGATGGAGATGGTGCCGTCGGCGGCGCGGTCGACCTCGGTGATGCGGTGGGTCTCGACGCGGTGGTCCTCGATCGGGATCTGGTAGGAGATCACGTCGCCGACCTTGATGTCCGCGGCGGGGCGGGGCGCGGTCACCACGACGTCACCCGGCGAGATGCCGGGTTCCATGGAGCCGGTGAGCATCGTCGACGTGCGGTAGCCGAGCACGTGCGGCCCGATGGCCAGGAACAGGAACGCGACCAAGCTGACGACCATCAGCAGGCTGAGCAGCAGGCTCACCAGCCGGCGCAGCAGGCCCCGCCGGCGTGGGGGTTGGCTGCCCGCCCCCGACCCGTCCGATGACAGGGCCGAGGACGGGGGCTTGGGGACCGGGCGGGTGAACGGAGTGACGGCCGAGCGGGTGGTCGGGACCGCGCGGTGGCGGCCGCCGGCGGCGAGGGCGTGGCTCATGGTCTGCTCCTTCTCGGTCGGGCTCGGTCAGGCACTGTCAGGCCCTGTCAGGCCCGGTCGGTGGTGGGGCCGGTCACTTGTTGGCAGCGGCCCGCTGGGTCGCGTCGAAGGTGAAGGTGATGGCGTTGCTGAGGCCCTGGAAGGTGTTGTCCGCCGCGGTGGGCAGCGACAGCGTGATCCGCAGGTTCGCGGCCCGGCCGGCGGCGTTGAGAGCCGTGGTGGCCGCGCCGAGGTCGAGGTTGGTGCCGACCACGGGGCGGGCGGCGACGACGCTGCTGACGGTGCCGGTGCAGGTGAGCTCGTTGCTCGAGGGCGCCTTGACCCAGCCGGTGCCGCACAGGTCGACGGCGAGCTGCAGGCCGTTGGCCTGGTCGCTGCTGAGCTTGTTGGCGGTGCCGGCGGTGGTGGTGAGCTTGACCGAGCCGAAGGCCTCGGTGTCGCTGGAGCGGTTCAGGACGACGGCGCGCTGGACGGTGTCGCCGGGGACCAGCTCGTTGGCGGCGACCGTGGTGCCGAGGGCGCTGTGCTGGGTGAGGTCGATATTGACGTTGCCGGTGGCGACCGACTGGTTGGCCGTGGTCGTGTCGGTGAAGCCACCGAAGGTGCCCATGCCGGCGACGGAGGCGGCGCCGGCGACGAGGACGACGGAGGCGAGGACCTTGGCGGAGGTGCCGTGGAGGGCGGGGGTGAACATGAGGTGCTCCTTGGGGTTCTGGGTTGTGAGGGGGTTTCCCTGATGACCAGAACTCTGCCGGGACCAGATCAAGGCTCCCGATGGCGAACTCCTCAGGTTTCCTCAAGCAACCCGCAAGGATCCCGGCCCCGCTCGTGAGCCAGGCCACAGGCCGTCGGCGCCCGGGCGCCGTGTGGGCAAGGCCCAGACGCAAGCGAACCAGGACGCGACCCCTGGGGGGCAGTCGGCCGCGTCCTGGCTCTGAGCCGATTCTCTCACAGGTCGCGTCCAGAAGCCCGATGTGCTCAGCTCCAGAAGACCCGCTCGACCACCCCACTCGCGCGGCGCATGCGGCGCAGGTAGTCGTTGACCATCTCGTCCGTCGCCCCGGCCGGGTAGCCGAGCACCCGTGCGACGGCCGCCCGCTGCCGCGGGTCGCGGGGCAGCTCGTCTCCCGGCTTGCCGCGGACCAGCGTGACGGCGTTGCGCACCCGGCTCACCGAGCGCCAGCCCTCGGCGAGCACCGCGGCGTCCTCCTCGGAGATCAGCCCGGCCTCGCTCGCCCCCGCCAGCGCGCCGAGCGTCTGCGGCGTACGCAGCCCGGGGACCCGGCCGGCGTGCTGCATCTGCAGCAGCTGGACGGTCCACTCGATGTCGGCGAGGCCGCCGCGGCCCAGCTTGAGGTGGAGCTTCGGATCGGCGCCGCGCGGAAGCCGCTCGTGGTCGATGCGGGCCTTGATCCGGCGCACCTCGACGACGTCGTCCTGCGAGATGCCCTCGGCAGGGAACCGCAGCGGGTCGATGAGCTCGGTGAAGCGCCGGCGCACGTCGGCGTCGCCCACGACCGCGTCGGCGCGCAGGAGCGCCTGCGCCTCCCACACCTTCGACCACTTCGCGTAGTAGGCGGCATAGGAGTCCAGCGTGCGCACCAGCGCACCCTGCTTGCCCTCGGGCCGCAGGTCGGCGTCGACCTGCAGCGGTGGGTCGCCGCCGGGAAGCGCGAGAAGGCGGCGGATCTCGTGGGCGACCGCCTGCGCGTACGACGTCGCCTGCTGCAGGTCGGCGCCCGGCACCGGCTCGTGCACGAACAGCACGTCGGCGTCGCTGGAGTAGGAGAGCTCGAAGCCGCCGTAGCGGCCCATCGCGATGATGGCGATCCGCGTGGGGCTCTCCGCGAGCCCGCGCTGCTCGCGCACGGTGCGCGCGGCGACGTGCAGCGTCGCCTCGAGCGTGGCGTCGGTCAGCCGCGAGAGCCCCTGTCCCACGTCGGCGACGTCGGTGAGGCCCAGCGCGTCGCCCGCCGCGATCCGGTAGAGCTCGCGGCGGCGTACGGCGCGGATGGCGCGCACCGCCTTCTCGAGGTCCTCGTGGCGCCCCGCGGCGGCCAGCATCTCCTGCGCGACCGGGTCCGCCGCCCGCGGGCTCAGGTCCTCCCCGAGCATCTGCACGCCGAGAGGCTCGCGCTCCAGCAGGCTGGTCACGTAGCGCGACGAGGACAGCAGGTGCGCCAGCCGCTCGGCCACCTGGCCCTCGTCGCGCAGGGTCTTGAGGTACCACGGGGTGCGGCCGAGGGCCTCGCTGATCCGCCGGAAGCCGAACAGGCCGGCGTCCGGGTCGGGTCCCTCGGCGAACCAGTCCAGCATCGCCGGCAGCAGCGCCCGCTGGATCGTGGCCGTCCGCGACACCCCGCTGGTGAGCGCCTCCAGGTGCCGCAGGGCCGCCTTGGGGTCGTCGTAGCCCAGCGCCGCGAGGCGCGCCCCGGCCGCCTCGGAGGACAGTCGCGCCTCGGGACCCGGGATGCTGGCGACCGCGGTGAGCAGCGGGCGGTAGAACAGCTTCTCGTGCAGGCGCCGCACCTCGCGGCGGTGGTGCTCCCAGGCGCGGTCGAGCGACTGGACCGGCTCCTTGAGGAAGCCCATGCTGCGCCCGAGCCGCCGCAGCGAGCGCTCGTCGGAGGGCACGACGTGGATGCGCCGCAGCTGGAAGAGCTGGATGCGGTGCTCGAGGGTCCGCAGGAACGAGTACGCCTCGTGCAGCGCCTCCCCGTCCTCGCGCCCGACGTACCCGCGCTCGGTCAGCGTCGCCAGGGCGCTGAGGGTCGTCGGCCGCCGGATCTCCTCGTCCATGCGGCCGTGCACGAGCTGCAGCAGCTGGACCGCGAACTCCACGTCGCGCAGCCCGCCGGAGCCGAGCTTGAGCTGGCGGTCGGCCTCGCGGGCCGGGATGTGCTCGACGACGCGGCGCCGCATCGCCTGCGCGTCGGCGACGAAGCCCTCCCGCTCGGCGGCACGCCAGACCATCGGCGAGACCATCTCGACGTACTCCCGACCCAGGGCCAGGTCGCCGGCGACCGGGCGGGCCTTGAGCAGCGCCTGGAACTCCCAGGTCTTGGCCCACCGCTCGTAGTAGCCCCGGTGGCTCGCCAGGGTCCGCACCAGCGGGCCGGCCTTGCCCTCGGGGCGCAGGGCGGCGTCGACCGGCCAGATCGTCCCCTCGCCGGTGTGGTCGGAGCAGACCCGGATCAGCTGGCTGGCCAGCTGGGTGGCGGCGCGCAACGCGGCCTGCTCGTCGGCGCCGTCGACCGGCTCGTAGACGAAGATGACGTCCACGTCGGAGACGTAGTTGAGCTCGTGGCCGCCCAGCTTGCCCATGGCGATGACGCCCAGGCGCGCGAGGGCGCTCGTCTCCCCCACGCGCTGCCGGGCGATCGCCAGCGCCGCCTCGAGGGTGGCGGCGGCCAGGTCGGAGAGCTCGGCGGCCGCGTCGTCGATGCCGACGTCGTGGGCCAGGTCGCGCGCCGCGAGCCGCAGGAGCACCCGGCGGTACTCCACGCGCAGGGCGTCGACCCCTTCTCCGTCGGGCAGCGTGGCCGTGGGCTGCTCGTCGCCCGGGTCCGCGCCGACGGCCGCCAGCAGCTGCTCCCGTACGGCGAACGCCGGCGGGCGGGTGGACCCCAGGAGGGGGTCGGTGAGCTCGCGCCACTGCTCCGGGTGTCGCACCAGGTGGTCGGCCAGCGCGGTGCTGGCCCCGAGCACCGAGAGCAGCCGCATGGCGGTGCCCTCGTCGTCGACGAGCGCCTCGAGCAGCTGGTCGGGGTCGTCGACGCTCTCGTGCAGCCTGACGAGCTCGTGCAGCGCGATGTCGGGGTCGGCCGTGCGGCCCATCAGCGCCAGGAGCGGGTCCGCCGCGCCACCGAGCACGGCAAGGTGGGCCAGCGCGGCGTCGGTGTCGATGAACCCGAGCCGCAGCAGGCTGCCCTTGGTCGTGCTCGCGCGGATCACGCGCCACCGGACCGAGGGGCCCACGGAGCAACGATCTCGGCCCACGCGAAGGCCAGCGGACGCCAGGCCTGCGTGAGCTCGTCGGCGGCCGCCTCGACGGCGGACAGCAGTGCCTCCTGGTCCACGCCGCGCAGGACGTGGGCCTCGCGCTCGTCCTCGGCCCACGGGCGCAGGGTTTGCGCGTCGACCTCGGGGTGCAGCTGGAGGCCCCACATGCGGGGGCCGAACCGCGCCGCCTGGAGCTCACCGGCGGGGGTCTCGGCCAGGACGGCGGCGCCGTCGGGCAGCCGGGTGACCACGTCGTCGTTCCAGTGCACGCCCCGGCGCCACGAGGCGACGGGCGCCGTGAGCTCGTCGGCGGCCGCCTCGCGGGTCCAGCCGACCTCGAGCAGGCCCAGCTGCTGCCCTCGGGGGTTGCGCTCGACCCGGCCACCCAGGGCGGAGGCCACCAGCTGGTGGCCCAGACAGATCCCCAGGGTCGGCAGGCCCGTCTCTCGCGCCTCGCGCAGCCGCTCCTTGAGCGGAGCGAACCACGGCACCGAGTCGTCCTCAGCGGACTGCGGCCCGCCGAGGACCAGCAGCGCGTCGTACCCGGCCGGATCGGGCAGGGGCTCACCGGCGTAGGGCCGCGCGACCTCCAGGCTGCAGCCGGCCTCACGCAGCCAGTCGCCGACGAGCGCGGGCGGGCACTCGTCCTCGTGCTGGACGACCAGGACCGACGGCATGGCGACCGGTCAGATCACCGGCAGCATCTGGTCGCGCTCGAAGGTGGAGACCTGGCCGCGGTACTCGTCCCACTCGGCGCGCTTGTTGCGCAGGAAGAAGTCGAAGACATGCTCCCCCAGGGTCTCCGCCAGCAGCTCGGAATCCTCGGCGATCGCGATGGCGTTCTGCAGGCTCGTGGGCAGCGGCTCGATGCCGAGGCTGGTGCGCTCACGCTCCGTCAGCGACCAGACGTCGTCCTCGGCCTCACGCGGCAGCTCGTAGCCCTCCTCGATCCCCTTCATCCCGGCCGCGAGCACGGCGGCGTAGGCCAGGTAGGGGTTGCAGGCGGCGTCGAGGGTGCGCAGCTCGATCCGCGTCGACTGGCCCTTGAGGGGCTTGTACATCGGGACCCGGATCATCGCGGAGCGGTTGTTGTGGCCCCAGCAGATGTAGGACGGAGCCTCGCTGCCGAACATCATCCGCTTGTAGCTGTTGACCCACTGGTTGGTGACGACGCTGATCTCGCGCGCGTGGGTGAGGATGCCGGCGATGAACTGCCGGCCGATCTTGGAGAGCTGGTACTCCGCGCCGGGCTCGTAGAAGGCGTTCTCGTCGCCCTCGAAGAGCGAGACGTGGGTGTGCATGCCGGAGCCGGGGTGGGTCGTGAACGGCTTGGGCATGAACGTCGCCCAGACGCCCTGGCTCAGGGCGACCTCACGGATGACGGTGCGGAAGGTCATCACGTTGTCGGCCGTGGTGAGCGCGTCGGCGTAGCGCAGGTCGATCTCCTGCTGGCCCGGGCCGTGCTCGTGGTGGCTGAACTCCACGGAGATGCCCATCGACTCCAGCATGCTGATCGCCTCGCGGCGGAAGTCGGCCCCACGCGACTGGGCGGTGTGGTCGAAGTAGCCGCTGCGGTCGACCGGCACCGGCTCGGCGCCGGGCACCGGGCTGTCCTTGAACAGGTAGAACTCGATCTCGGGGTGGGTGTAGAAGGTGAACCCCTTGTCGGCGGCCTTGCTCAGGGTGCGCTTGAGGACGTTGCGCGGGTCGGCGTACGACGGGGCGCCGTCGGGCATCACGATGTCGCAGAACATCCGCGCGGTCGACGGGCCGTCACCCTCGCGCCACGGCAGGATCTGGAAGGTCGAGGGGTCCGGCTTGGCCAGCATGTCGGACTCGTAGACCCGCGCGAAGCCCTCGATCGAGGAGCCGTCGAAGCCGATCCCCTCGGAGAAGGCGCCCTCGAGCTCGGCCGGCGCGATCGCGACCGACTTCAGGGAGCCCAACACGTCGGTGAACCACAGCCGCACGAAGCGGACGTCACGCTCCTCGAGAGCGCGGAGTACGAAGTCCTCTTGCTTGCCCATGTGGCCAGCCTAGGGCCAGGCGCACCCGACCGGTGGCCAGGTGGGCCCTTGCGGACGCCGCCCCTCGTGGGGCCGGTGTGTCAACGAGTCAGTCTCGCGACGCAGACCTCTCCGCTGGCCGGCGTGGCGGTCACGATGAAGGTGTCGCTGCCGTTCTCGTCCCCGGCCACGTCGACGTCGAGCTCGGCGTCGGAGTCGGTACGTCGCTCGCCCTCGAGCAGGACGGCGTCCCCCTGCTCCACGACGATCCGCCAGGTCTCGTCCGGGGACTCGCTCGTCAGCTCGTAGGAGACCTCGAGTTGGCCGTCGTCCTTCTCCACGCTCAGCTCGTAGGAGACCGGTCCGCAGTCGCCGCGCTCGCGGGTGGTGCCGCCCGCGTCGTCGCGCAGGATCAACCAGCCGCCGATCACCACCGCCGCCACCACCACGACCACGCCGATCGCGATCAGGACCGTCCGATTCATGCCGTCACCTCCGTCGCCCTTTCATAGTGACACAGGGTGACCAAGGTCACTCGCGGGCACGGGCCCGCCGGTGCCCCGGGAGCGCTCGGCTCAGCGGCGACCGCAGACGTTGACGTCCTGCGAGCCCAGCACGCCGTTGTGGGCGCGGCGCATCGGCGCCATCGCCCGCTGCGTCGTGCGGACGAACGCCAGGGTCCCGGCGGTCGGTCCGTGCACGCCCGGCACGGTCACCTTGCGGGTGATCACGCGCAGCGTCGTACGGCGGTCCTCGGTGCCGGCCCAGCACGCCGAGGCCCACTGCTTGCGGCGCGCCTGAGCGACGGTGACCGCCTCCCCCACCGGCGCCTTGCGGTAGCGGAACGCCACGTGGGTGACGTAGTTGGTGCGTCCCTCCCACGGCGCGGCGACCGAGACCGAGAGGCCGCGCGTGCGCCCCTCGGGCACCCGGAAGCTCACCCGGCCGTCGACGACCCTCTTCGCCTTCGACGTCCAGACGTCCGGCTCACCGTCCTCGTCGAACACCGCGCTGTAGACGCGCAGCCGGCATCCCTCACAGGCCGGGGCCCGCAACGTCACCCGCTGGGTCGCGGCGTGCTCGGTGCTCACACCGGCGGCCTCCGCCGGCGCCATCCCCTGCGCCGAGCCCGTTGCCGGGCCGATCAGACCCACGGCCAGCACGAGCGGCAGTGCCGCCATCGCGCCCAGGGTGGCCAGTCGTCGTACCCACGTCAGCCGAGTCATCGTGTCGTCTCCTTGGTCGGAAGGTGTTGTCCTCAGGGAGACGCCGCGTGCGAGGGAGAAGTTGTGGCCGAGATCAGTCGGGGATGCTGCGCTCGATCTCGGCGAGCCAGCTGTCCGGCTTGGCGTCCGACGGCATCCGCCAGTCGCCGCGGGGTGACATGGTGCCCCCCGCGCTGACCTTGGGGCCGTTGGGCAGCGCCGAGCGCTTGAACTGGCTCATGAAGAACCGCTTGGTGAAGACCACCAGCCACTGCTTGACCGTGGCCAGGTCGTAGGCGGCCCGGCGCTCCTCGGGGAAGCCGGGGGGCCACTCCCCCTTCGCGGCGTCTCGCCAGGCGTGCCAGGCCAGGAAGGCGATCTTGCTCGGCCGCTGGCCGTAGCGGATCGTGTGGAAGAGCGTGAAGTCCTGCAGCGAGTAGGGGCCGACGGTGTCCTCGGTGGCCTGGGGCTTCTTGCCCTCCTCGGTCGGCACCAGCTCGGGAGTGATCTCCTGCTCCAGGATGCCGCGCAGCAGCTCGTTGGTCTCCTCGTCGAACTGCCCCGAGTCGGCCACCCAGCGGATCAGGTGCTGCACGAGGGTCTTGGGCACGCCGACGTTGACGTTGTAGTGCGACATCTGGTCGCCCACGCCGTAGGTGCACCAGCCGAGCGCCAGCTCGGACAGGTCCCCGGTGCCGACCACGATCCCCTTGCGGTGGTTGGCGATGCGGAAGAGGTAGTCGTAGCGCAGGCCGGCCTGAACGTTCTCGAACGTCACGTCGTAGACGGGCTCGCCCCCGGCGAAGGGGTGGTCGATGTCGGCCAGCATCTGCGTGGCCGCGGGGCGGATGTCGAGCTCCTCGAACGTCACGCCGAGGCTCTTGGCCAGCCGAGTGGCGTAGGACTTCGTGACGTCGCCGGTCGCGAAGCCCGGCATCGTGATCGCCTGGATGTCGCTGCGGGGGCGCCCGAGGCGGTCCATCGCCCGGGCGATGACGATCAGGGCGTGGGTGGAGTCCAGGCCGCCGCTGACGCCGATGACCGGCTTGGGGTTCCCGATCGCCTGGATCCGCTGCTCCAGGCCGGAGACCTGGATGTTGTAGGCCTCGTAGCAGTCCAAGGCGAGGCGGGCGGGGTCGTCGGGCACGAACGGGAAGCGGTCGACCTTGCGCCGCAGCCCGAGGTCACCGGCCGGCGGCTGGAGCTCGAAGGTGATCCGGCGGAACTCCGCGACGCGACCGGCCAGCGTGCGCCGGTTGTCGTCGACGGTGCCCTGCCGCATCCGCTCCTGGCGGATCCGGTCCAGGTCGACGTCGGCGACCGAGCGCCGCGCCTCGTCGGGGAACCGCTCGCTCTCGGCGAGCAGGTCGCCGCACTCGTAGATCATCGTCTGCCCGTCCCACGACAGGTCGGTGGTGGACTCGCCCTGTCCCGCGGCGGCGTAGAGGTAGGCCGCGGAGCACCGCGAGCTCTGGCTGCGCACGAGCAACCGTCGGTCCTCGGCGCGCGCGACGGTGATCGGGCTGCCCGAGAGGTTGGCGAGCACGGTCGCCCCGGCCAGCGAGGCCTCGGCACTCGGCGGCACCGGGACCCACAGGTCCTCGCAGATCTCGACGTGCAGCTCGAGGCCGCGCACATCGGTCGCGGAGAAGATCAGGTCCGGTCCGAACGGCACCCTCTCCCCGTTGAGCACGGTCGTGGAGCCGCGGGTGTCGTCGCCCGGCGCGAACCAGCGGCGCTCGTAGAACTCCCGGTACGTCGGCAGGTAGCTCTTCGGAGCGACCCCCAGGACCCGGCCGCGGTGGATGACGACGGCGCAGTTCATGACCCGCGACCCGTGCACCAGCGGCGCCCCCACCACGATCACCGGCAGCAGGTCGCGCGACTCCCCGACGATCGTGGCGATCGCCGCCTCGGTCGCCTCGAGCAGCGTGTCCTGCAGGAACAGGTCGTCGACGGAGTACCCCGTCAGCCCCAGCTCGGGGAACAGCGCCACCGCCACGCCCTCGTCGTGGCACAGCCGCGCCTGTTCCAGCACCCGCCGGGCATTGGTGGCGGGGTCCACGATCGCCACGGGCAGCGTGCACGCCGCCACCCGCGCGAAGCCATGTGCGTACGCCGAGTAGAAGTCCACGCCCGCGAGTCTAGGGATCCCCGCCCGTCGAGGCGCAAAGACCGTGAGCGCCCTCCAGTGGTCCAGGCGCGAGGAGCCCCAGTGCCTCTCGGTGGTCGAGGTGCGAGGAGCCCGCGCAGCCGTCTCGGTGGTCGAGGCGCGAGGAGCGCCAGGGCCTCTCGGTGGTCGAGGTGCGAGGAGCGCCAGCGACGAGCCTCGAGACCCAGCGAGCCGACAAGCAGCCCCGGGGTACGACGGTCAGGCCGCGGAGGTCTCGACGCTCAGGCGCTGCACGCCTTCACACCTCGACCACCGAAGCCTTCCGGTGGTCCAGGCGCGAGGAGCGCCAGCGACAAGCCTCGAGACCCAGCGAGCCGACAAGCAGCCCCGGGGTACGACGGTCAGGCCGCGGAGGTCTCGACGCTCAGGCGCTGCACGCCTTCACACCTCGACCACCGAAGCCTTCCGGTGGTCCAGGCGCGAGGAGCGCCAGCGACAAGCCTCGAGACCCAGCGAGCCGACAAGCAGCCCCGGGGTACGACGGTCAGGCCGCGGAGGTCTCGAGGCTCAGGCGCTGCACGCCTTCACACCTCGACCACCGAAGCCTTCCGGTGGTCCAGGCGCGAGGAGCGCCAGCGACAAGCCTCGAGACCCAGCGAGCCGACAAGCAGCCCCGGGGTACGACGGTCAGGCCACGGAGGTCTCGAGGCTCAGGCGCTGCACGCCTTCACACCTCGACCACCGAAGCCCCTCCGGTGGTCGAGGTGCGAGGAGCGCCAGCGACGAGCCTCGAGACCCCGTGAGCCGAGAAGCAGCGTGGGGTACGGCGGTCAGGCCGCGGGGGTCTCGAGGCTCAGGCGCTGCACGCCTTCACACCTCGACCACCGAAGCCCCTCCGGTGGTCGAGGCGCGAGGAGCGCCAGCGACAAGCCTCGAGACCCCGGTGAGCCAACAAGCAGCCCCGGGGTACGGCGATCAGGCCACGGAGGTCTCGAGGCTCAGGCGCTGCACGCCTTCACACCTCGACCACCGAAGCCCCTCCGGTGGTCGAGGCGCGAGGAGCGCCAGCGACAAGCCTCGAGACCCCGGTGAGCCAACAAGCAGCCCCGGGGTACGGCGATCAGGTCACCGGGGTCTCGAGGCTCAGGCGCTGCACGCCTTCACACCTCGACCACCGAAGCCTTCGGGTGGTCGAGGCGCGAGGAGCGCCAGCGACAAGCCTCGAGACCCCGGTGAGCCAACAAGCAGCCCCGGGGTACGGCGGTCAGGTCACCGGGGTCTCGAGGCTCAGGCGCTGCACGCCTTCGCACCTCGACGACCGAAGCCTTCCGGTGGTCGAGGTGCGAGGAGCGCCAGCGACGAGCCTCGAGACCCAGTGAGCCAACAAGCAGCCCCGGGGTACGGCGGTCAGGCCGCGGGGGGTCTCGAGGCTCAGGCGCTGCACGCCTTCGCACCTCGACCACCGAACGGGGCGCGGTCCTCTCGGTGGTCGAGGCGCGAGGAGCGCCAGCGACAAGCCTCGAGACCCCGGTGAGCCAACAAGCAGCCCCGGGGTACGGCGATCAGGTCACCGGGGTCTCGAGGCTCAGGCGCTGCACGCCTTCACACCTCGACCACCGAAGCCTTCCGGTGGTCGAGGCGCGAGGAGCGCCAGCGACAAGCCTCGAGACCCCGGTGAGCCAACAAGCAGCCCCGGGGGTACGGCGGTCAGGCCGCGGAGGTCTCGAGGCTCAGGCGCTGCACGCCTTCACACCTCGACCACCGAAGCCTTCCGGTGGTCGAGGTGCGAGGAGCGCCAGCGACGAGCCTCGAGACCCCGGTGAGCCAACAAGCAGCCCCGGGGGTACGGCGGTCAGGCCGCGGAGGTCTCGAGGCTCAGGCGCTGCACGCCTTCACACCTCGACCACCGAAGCCTTCCGGTGGTCGAGGTGCGAGGAGCGCCAGCGACGAGCCTCGAGACCAGCGAGCCGAGAAGCAGCGTGGGGTACGGCGGTCAGGCCGCGGGGGTCTCGAGGCTCAGGCGCCAGGGCGCCTTCACACCTCGACCACCGAAGCCTTCCGGTGGTCGAGGTGCGAGGAGCGCCAGCGACGAGCCTCGAGACCCCGGTGAGCCAACAAGCAGCCCCGGGGGTACGGCTGTCAGGCCGCGGGGGGTCTCGAGGCTCAGGCGCTGCACGCCTTCGCACCTCGACCACCGAAGGGGTCGAGAAGTGCTCAGAGCCCTGTGGACAAAGGGGATTCTCGGGCCCTCGACTGTCGGTGGCGGGTGCTTGAGTGGACCCATGAGCGCCCCCGGACCCGACCAGAGCTGGCAGCTGCTCGACGGTGTCCGCGCCGAGACCCGAGCAGCCACCGACGCCGAGCTGCGACGCCTCCACCTCGTCCACGACTGGTGCTCACTGCACGAGACCCACGACGAAGACGACGCCGCGTTCGGCGACCACGGCATCCCGCTCGCCGGACCCGGGGCACCCATGGTCAGCGAGTTCGCGGTCATGGAGCTCGGCGCCGCCCTGGGCATGTCGACCGACTCCGCCAAGCGGTACATCGGCGCCGCCCTCGAGATCAAGTACCGCCTGCCCAGGATCTGGGCAAGGGTCGAAGCCGGTCAGCTCGGGTTCTGGAAAGCCCGGTGGATCGCCGAGCACACCATGTGCCTACCCCTGGCCGGCGCGGCGTTCGTCGACGCCCGGGTCGCCTACTGCGCGCACAAGGTCTCCTACGCCGAGGTCGAACGACAGATCACCACCGCGATCGCCCGGTTCGACCCCGAGCAGGCCGAGAAGCTACGCCGCCAAGCCGCCGACGGACGCAAGCTCGACATCCACACCGAGGCCATGTCCCTCGAAGGCACGATCGAGGTATCCGGGACTCTGGATGCGCAGGACGCCCTCGACCTCGATGCCGCGATCAACCGGCTCGCCGCCGACCGCAAGGCCGCCGGCTCCACCGAGTCACTGGATGTGCGACGCGCCCAGGCCGCCGGTGACCTCGCGCGTGGGCAGGACACGCTCCCGTTCGACGGAGCCAAGGGTGGTTTCGAGACAGGACTTCGTCCTTCCTCAACCACCGAGAAGAGCATCAAGATCACCCGGGTCATCGACCTGCACGTCCACGAGGCCGGCGTGTTCGGCGACCCGAACGCCACCGTCGGCAGAAGCGGCCGCAAGCCGGTGCTCGTCGAGACCATCCGCGAGTGGTGCGGCGCACCCGACACCGTCATCAACCTCAAGCCCGTGCGGGACCTCGCCGACCACGTCCACGTCGCCGGCTACGAGCACCCCGACCGGCTCATCGAGCAGGACGACCTCGTCGACCACCACTGCGTGTTCCCCTGGTGCACCCGCCCAGCCGAACGCTGCGACCACGACCACGTCACCCCCTACAACAAGGGCGGACCAACGTGCTCGTGCAACTCCGCACCACTGTGTCGCGGGCACCATCGCTTGAAGACCCACGGCCGCTGGTCCTATGACGTCCTGGACCGCGGCACCTACCTGTGGCACTCACCCCACGCCCACACCTACCGCCGCGACCACACCGGCACCGAGCCCGTCCTACGCCAGAGACCCTGAGCGCCCCACACCCCGCCACCGCGGGGCCACCGGCACGCGCCGACCGCTACTCCGGACGCGCGGCGGCCCACGGTCGATGAGTCCGGACGACCGGGCCGGTCTCCACGTCACAGCACCCACCCCGAGGGAGACCACCATGACCACCATCTCGCCCTGCCTGTGGTTCGACGACAACCTCGAGGAGGCCGCGACGTTCTACACGGGGATCTTCCCCAACTCCTCCGTGGGACGCCTCGCCCGCCTGCCCAGCGGGGATGCGATGGCGGGCGAGTTCGACCTGGACGGGTTGACGTTCCGCGGGATCAACGGGGGGCCGATGCACGCGCACTTCACCGAGGCGGTGTCGTTCAGCGTGACCTGCCGCGACCAGGCCGAGGTCGACCACTACTGGGACTCCCTGTGCGACGGCGGCGAGGAGTCGATGTGCGGCTGGCTCAAGGACCGGTTCGGGCTGTCCTGGCAGATCGTCCCGACCCGGCTCTACGAGCTCCTCTCCGACCCTGACCCCGCGCGCGCACATGCGGCCTCGGAGGCCATGCTGGGCATGCAGAGGATCGTGGTCGCCGACCTCGAGGCGGCGGCGGACGCCGTCGGGTGAGCGGCCACCCAGCGCGCCCGACCGGGGCCCGGGCTAGCCTGGCTCACGGTCCGTGGACTCCATCAGGGAGCCCTTCGAGATGACGCAAGGAGCTCGACGATGAGCACTCCCACCCCGGAGGAGACCGCGCCCTACGGCAGCGGTCCGACCAAGCCCGGTGCGCAGGCGGCCACCACGATCAAGCGGGTGCGCACCCACCACCTGCGCGAGCTCAAGGAGCGCGGTGAGCGATTCTCGATGCTGACCGCCTACGAGCAGTACGCCGCCCAGACCTTTGACGAGGCCGGCATCGAGGTGCTGCTCGTCGGCGACTCCGCCAGCAACAACGTCTACGGCAACGAGACCTCGCTCCCGGTCACGGTCGACGAGATGATCCCCCTGACCCGCGCCGTGACCCGCTCGGTTCACCGGGCGCTCGTGGTCGGCGATCTCCCCTTCGGCAGCTACCAGGCCTCCCCCGAGCAGGCCTACCTGACCGCCGTCCGGTTCATGAAGGAGGGCGGCGCCCACGCGGTCAAGCTCGAGGGCGGCGTCGAGATGGTGCCGCAGATCGAGCGGCTCACCCGGGGCGGCGTCCCGGTGATGGCCCACATCGGCTTCACCCCCCAGTCCGAGCACGCCCTCGGCGGCTACCGCGTCCAGGGCCGCGGCGACACCGGCTCCCGCGTACTCGCCGACGCGCTCGCCGTCCAGGAGGCCGGGGCCTTCGCGGTCGTCATGGAGATGGTGCCCGGCGACGTCGCCGGCCAGGTCACCAAGGAGCTGTCGATCCCCACGATCGGCATCGGCGCCGGCGCCGACTGCGACGCCCAGGTCCTCGTCTGGCAGGACGCGTTCGGCCTGCGCACCGGTCGAATGGCGAAGTTCGTGAAGCAGTACGCCGACCTGCACGGCGTCATGCTCGAGGCGGCGCGTGCGTACGACGCGGACGTCAAGGCGGGCACGTTCCCGGGGCCCGAGCACACGTTCTGACAGGCGAGACCTGCCAATGAGCCGGCGCCGACCGGTTACCTTCTGCCCATGCGCCTGACCACTCTCGGAGTCCTGCTCAGCCTCCTGCTCGCGGGTGCTCCCGCCCTGGCCGCCCCCGCGCCTGACGACACCGGGAGCGCCGCGTCCGAGCGGCGCGCAGTGCCCCGCCTCGTCGTGACCAAGCGCGTGGTCGGGCTCAACAAGCCCTGGGACGTGAAGGTCCTGCCCGGCGGCGAGCTCCTCATCAGCGAGCGCAACACGGCCCGCATCATCGTCACGGGCAAGGGCGGCAAGCGGGTCGTGCGGTTCCCCTCGCGCCAGGTCTGGCGCTCGAACGAGACCGGCCTGTCCTCCCTCGAGGTCGACCCGGGCTTCGCCAAGAACCGGCGCTTCTACACCTGCTCCGGCGGCTTCCTCAAGGGCGGCGGTCACGACGTACGGGTCAACGTCTGGACGCTGAACAAGCAGCTGACGCGGGCGCGGTTCGTGCGCAAGCTGATCGGCGGCTTCCCGACCTCGACCGGCCGCCACGGCGGGTGCCGGCTGCTGATCACCGAGGACGGCTCGATGCTGATCGGCACCGGCGACGCCGCGGTCGGCACCCACCCGCGCAACCTCGACTCCCTCGGCGGCAAGACCCTGCGCGTCGACCGCTTCTCCGGCAAGCCCTGGCCCACGAACCCGTTCGCCGGCGCCGACACCCGCCGCCGGTTCGTCCACACGTTCGGCCACCGCAACGTCCAGGGCCTGGCCCAGCGCCGCGACGGCAGCCTGTGGTCGGTGGAGCACGGCTCCACCCGCGACGACGAGGTCAACAAGCTCGTCAACGGCGGCGACTACGGCTGGCACCCGGTCCCCGGCTACAACGAGTCGGTGCCCATGACCGACCAGAGCCTCCCCGGCCACCAGGTCGCCGCAAAGTGGCGCTCGGGCAGCCCGACCGTGGCCACCTCCGGGGCCGCGTTCGTGTACGGCGAGAAGTGGGGGGCGCTCAACGGCACCCTCGCCGTGGCGACGCTCAAGGCCTCCCGCGTGCTGTTCCTGACCTTTGACGCGACGGGCAAGCTCGTGCGCAAGCGCGTCCCCGCCGCCCTCACCCGCTTCGGCCGGCTGCGCTCGGTCACCGTCGCCCCCAACGGCGACCTGCTCATCACCACCGACGCCGACCGCGGGAAGGGCGCCGTCCTGCGCGTCCGTCCGGCGTCGTAGGTCGGCTAGGCGGTCCAGCCGAGGAACGCTCCCCCGGCGTTGAGCGCGGCGAACCAGAGCACCACCGAGAGCAGCCCCACCCACGGCAGGCGCTGCGGGTGCGGCGTCCACCACGCGAAGCAGACCAGCAGGAGCACCAGCCACACGAGCAGCAGCACGGCCACCCCCCACGGCGGCGCGAGCATCCCGCTGGCCGCGTACAGGAAGAACGACGCGGCCATGAGGCCCATCCCGACGAACGGCCACGGAGACACGGCCCGCGGCGGGGTCGAGCGTCGGCGGCGGGTGAACACCCGGATCGTCAGTCCTCGACCTTGTCGTCGTTCCACTCGGGGTCGTTGTCCCACTGCTCGGTGCGCTCGGCGGCCTTGTCCAGCGCCCGCGAGGCGTCGGCCTCGGTCTCGTAGGGACCGAGGCGGTCCTTGTTGGGACAGCCGTCCTCACCCTCGACGCGGCTGTGCTTGAGGCAGTACCAGAACTCGCTCATGCGGCTGAAACTACACTCGTCGCCCGTGACCACCTCCGACCTCGGCCACCTCCGCGTTGCGCCGGGCGCGGTCTCGCCGCGCCGGCCCGTGCCGGCGCACATCGCGCGACCCGAGTACGTCGACCGGCCGGCGCCGACGGCGTTCACCGGCTCGGAGGTCAAGGACGCCGACACCATCGAGCGGATGCGCGCGGCCGGCCGGCTCGCCGCCCAGGCCCGCGACCTCGTGGGTGCCCACGTCGAGCCCGGCGTCACCACCGACGAGCTGGACCGGATCGGGCACGAGTTCCTGTGCGACCACGGGGCCTACCCCTCGACCCTGGGCTACCGGGGCTTCCCCAAGTCGCTGTGCTCGAGCGTCAACGAGGTCGTGTGCCACGGGATCCCCGACGACCGGCGGGTGGCGGACGGCGACATCGTCAACATCGACGTCACCGCCTACCTCGACGGCGTCCACGGTGACACCAACGCGACCTTCCTCGCCGGCGACGTCGCCGAGGAGACCAGGTTGCTGGTGGAGCGGACCCGCGAGGCCCTCGACCGAGGCATCCGCGCGGTGCGGCCGGGCCGGCGGATCAACGTCATCGGGCGGGTGATCGAGTCCTTCGCCCGGCGCCACGGCTACGGCGTGGTCCGCGAGTTCACCGGCCACGGCATCGGCACCGCCTTCCACAGCGGGCTGGTGGTCCCCCACTTCGACACCGACGCCTACGACGAGGTGATCGAGGTCGGGATGACGTTCACGATCGAGCCGATGCTCAACCTCGGCACCCACGAGTGGGAGATGTGGGACGACGGTTGGACGGTCGTCACCCGCGACCGGCGCCCCTCGGCGCAGTTCGAGCACACGCTGCTGGTGACCCCGACGGGCGCCGAAGTTCTGACGCTTCCCTGACCGGTGACGGCAAGCCGCGCGCCGCGACATCCCAGCGACACATGGTCTTTGTAGGTTGAGCCCATGAACGCGATGTTCCAGGGGTACGGCTCGGGCGGGCCCGCGTACGACGAGATGTTCGACGGCGACGCCCTCCGCCCGCCGTACCTCCGGCTGCGCGAGTCGCTGCAGACCATGTCCACCCCGGACCTGGTCGCGCGCGTCGAGGCGCTGCAGGCCAGCTACCTCGACCAGGGCGTCACCTTCGACATCGGCGGGGAGGAGCGGGCCTTCCCGCTCGACATCCTGCCGCGCGTGATCGAGATGGACACCTGGACCACCATCGAGAGCGGCGTGCAGCAGCGGGTGCGCTGCCTGGAGGCGTTCCTCGCCGACGTCTACGACGCCGGGCAGGTCTTCGACGACGGCGTCATCCCGCGCCAGGTCATCGCCACGTCGTCGCACTACCACCGCGAGGCCGCCGGCGTACGCCCGGCCAACGGCGTGCGCGTGCACGTCTCCGGCATCGACCTGATCCGCGACAACGAGGGCGAGTTCCGCGTGCTCGAGGACAACGTGCGGGTCCCCTCGGGGGTCTCGTACGTGATGACCAACCGTCGCGCGATCTCCGCCGCGCTGCCTGAGACGATCACGGAGCACCGCATCCGGCCGGTCGCGGCGTACCCGCAGCGGCTGCTGGCCGCGCTGCGCGCCGCCGCTCCCGCCGGCGTCACCGATCCGACCGTCGTCGTTCTGACGCCCGGCGTCTACAACGGCGCCTACTTCGAGCACGCGCTGCTGGCGCGGACCATGGGCGTCGAGCTCGTCGAAGGTCGCGACCTGGAGTGCCAGCGCGGCCGTGTGATGATGCGGACCACCAAGGGCCCCGAGCCGGTGCACGTGATCTACCGCCGGGTCGACGACGAGTTCCTGGACCCGGTGCACTTCCGCGCCGACTCGATGCTCGGCTGCCCGGGCATGATCGACGCCGCTCGCGCCGGCAACGTCACGCTGGCCAACGCCGTCGGCAACGGCGTGGCCGACGACAAGCTCGTCTACACCTACCTGCCGGACCTGATCCGCTACTACCTCGGCGAGGAGCCGGTGCTCAAGAACGTCGACACCTGGCGCCTGGGTGACGCCGAGGCCCGCGAGGAGGTGCTCGACCGGCTCGACGAGCTCGTCTGCAAGCCCGTCGACGGCTCTGGCGGCAAGGGCATCGTGATCGGGCCGGCCGCGACCCGCGCGGAGCTCGACGAGCTGCGCGCCAAGGTGCTGGAGGACCCGCGCTCCTGGATCGCGCAGCCGGTGGTCCAGCTCTCGACGGTGCCGACGTTCGTCGACGGCAAGCTGGGGCCGCGCCACGTGGACCTGCGCCCGTTCGCCGTCAACGACGGCCACCGGGTCTGGGTGCTCCCGGGAGGCCTGACCCGGGTGGCGCTCGCGGAGGGCGAGCTGATCGTCAACTCCTCGCGCGGCGGTGGCTCCAAGGACACCTGGGTGCTGGCCGGACCCAAGGCCCCCGCGCCGCCGGCTCCGGCGGCCGACGAGGCCAGAGCACCGAGCCCGCCACCCTCGACCCCCTCCGACGAGGGCCCGGCGATGGTGGATCTCAAGAACCAGGCCGAGCAGCAGCAGCAGGGACGGGAGGCGTCGTGCTGAGCCGGATCGCGGAGTCGATGTTCTGGATCGGGCGGTACGTCGAGCGCGCGGAGGACACCGCCCGGATCCTCGACGTGCAGACCCAGCTGCTGCTGGAGGACAACTCCCTCGACGAGGACGCCACCTGCCGAGGGCTGCTCTCGATCATGGGCGTCGATGACGAGCCCACCAGCGCCGTCGGGGTGACCCTGGTCCTGGACCAGCTGGCCTACAGCCCCTCCTCCCCCGTCTCGATCGCCTCCGCGCTGGCCGCGGCCCGCGAGAGCGCGCGTCGGGCGCGCGAGACCCTGTCGGTGCCGATGTGGGAGGCCATCAACACGACGTACCGGGCGATCCCCAGCGGCCAGTTCCACGCCCTGCGCCCGCCCGGCATCTTCCAGTGGGTGCGCGAGCGGGCGGCGCTGATCAACGGCACCGCCGACGCCACGATGACCCGCGACGAGGGCTGGCACTTCCTGATGCTCGGGCGCTGCGTCGAGCGCGCCGACATGACGTCGCGGCTGATCGCCACGGCCTCGCTCTCGCACGGGGCCCCGTGGGCGTCGACGCTGCGGGCCTGCGGGGCCTACGAGGCGTTCCTGCGGACCTACCGAGGCATGGAGACCGACCGCGGGGCGGCGGAGTTCCTGCTGCTGGACCGGCTGTTCCCGCGCTCGGTGGTGTTCTCGCTCAACCGGGCCGAGCAGTGCCTGGACAACCTGGAGTCCGCCGGCCCGCGAGCCGGCTTCCAGAACGAGGCGCAGCGGCTGCTCGGCCGCATGCGCGCGGAGCTGGAGTACCGCTCCCTCTCCGACGTGCTGCACGACCTGCCCACCGAGATGGAGCGGCTCCAGCGCGCGTGCGCGCTCGCCACCGAGGCCGTCACCCGTCGCTACTTCGCCGGCGCCGAGGCACTGACCTGGCAGGGAGTCGTCTGATGCAGATCCGGATCGCGCACACCACCACCTTCGAGTACGACGGCAAGGCGGTCGCCTCCTACAACCAGGCCCGCCTCACGCCGCTGACCACGCCGGAGCAGATCGCGCTCCACACCCGGCTCGAGGTGTCGCCGAGCCCGTGGACCTACCAGTACCGCGACTACTTCGGCACGCTGGTCACCTCCTTCGAGGTGGTCGACCCGCACGACGCGATGACCGTCACCGCGACCTCGACCGTGCAGACCCAGCGACCGGTCCCGCCACCCCCCTCCCTCTCGTGGGCGGCACTCGGGGAGCGGGAGGTGGCCGACCGCTGGACCGAGTACCTCACGCTGCCCGACATCGTCGAGCCGCCGGCCGACTTCGCCCAGCGGGCCAAGCAGATCGCCGCCGACCACGAGCTGCCCGGCGAGGCCGCGCGCGACCTGTGCGCGATGGTGCACGACGAGGTGGAGTACCTGCCGGGCGCGACCGACGTACAGACCCACGCGGCGACCGCCTGGCAGCAGCGCGCCGGCGTCTGCCAAGACATGGTGCACCTGGTCATCGGCGGGCTGCGCTCGGTCGGCATCCCGGCGCGCTACGTCTCCGGCTACTTCCACCCGATCGACGAGCCCGTCGTCGGCGACCACGTCACCGGCGAGTCGCACGCCTGGGTGGAGTGGTGGGACGACGGCTGGCATGCCTTCGACCCGACCAACGACACCACGCCCGGCAACCGGTACGTCGTCGTCGCCACCGGCCGCGACTACCGCGACGTCAAGCCGCTCAGCGGCATCTACTCCGGGGCGCAGACCTCGCGCATGACCGTCGAGGTGGACCTGACCCGGCTGGCCTGACCGGTCGGTGGTCTCGCGCCTGCCCTCCCCAATCGTGGGGATAACGGGCGGGAACCTCCGGCACGGGACCGAGTCGAGACGTGCCCTGGGTGGGCGACCGCGTGCCACGCGGTCTTTCGCCCACTCGGAGGAGTCTCGCGATGCGCACCACCGGTCCTGGTCCCCGGCCCCCGCGGGCCCTGCTCGGAGCTGCGCTGACCGCGCTGACGGCGCTGGTCGTCGGAGTCGTCTGGACGCTGTGGCCGCACTCGGCCTCCGCCCCGGAGCGCCGCGAGTCGGCTTCGTCGGCTACGTCCGGGGGCACCTCGTCGGAGGCTCCCGACCCCGCGACCCCCTCCACGCCCATGTCCCCGGCGCCGGACCCCGATCCCTCCTCGGGCTCCCTGGACCCGGTCCCCTATGAGGAGGTCACCCCAGAGCCGGCGCTCCCGCTGTCGGCCACCGCCGACTTCGGCACCGGCCTGACCCTGGCGGTCCTCGAGTCCGAGGCGGTGCGCAGCAAGGCCAGCGGCCCCGGTGAGATCTCCGCCCCCGCGCTACGGCTGACCATGCGCCTGCGCAACGCCTCGGGCGAGCCGATCGACATCGAGGGGATGGTCGTGAGCCTCGAGTACGGCACCGCCCGCACCCCGGCGGTCGATGTGCACCAGCCCGGTGGCGCGCCGTTCGGCGGGGTGCTGGCGCCCGGAGCGACGACCCGCGGCGTCTACGTCTTCAACGTCCCCGTGAGCGAGCGCGACCAGGTCCGGGTCACCACCAGCTACACCGGCACGGCACCCACCGTGGTGCTCGCCGGCTCCCTGTCATGACCACGAAGGTCGTCCGAGAACCGAATCAGAAGGATGAGCCGATGACGCTGACTGCACTCGATCGCCGAGGGAGCCGTCGACCCGGGCTTCGGGTCCGACTCCTCGCCGCCGGTCTGGCGAGCGCGCTGGGCACCGCCGGACTCGGCGGTCTCGTCGGCCCGGCCGGTGCGGACTGGTCGCCGCAGGACCCCACCGACCCCGCCACCCCGACCACCGTCACCGCGGACGCGCTGCCGACCGTGCAGATCGACGGGGTCGTCTGGTCCCAGGCGATCGGCGGTGACGTCGTCTACGCGGGTGGCGACTTCGAGAACGCGCGCCCCGCGGGCAGCGGCGTGGAGGCCAACGTCCCCCGGGCGAACCTGGTCGCCTACGACGTGGCGACCGGCGAGATGACGGACTTCGCGCCCACCTTCAACCAGCAGATCCGCGCCGTGGCCGTCGCCGGCGACCGGCTGTACGTCGGCGGCGAGTTCACCTCCGTCGACGGCGAGCCGCGCGGCCGGCTGGCCGCCTTCGACCTCACCACCGGCGACCTGGTCGAGGGCTTCGCCCCGCAGGTCAACGGTGCCGTCCAAGCGCTCACGGTGACCGACGACGCGGTCTACGTCGGAGGCGCCTTCGGGGGCGTCGGCAACCAGGACCGGGGCAACCTCGCGGCCTTCGACCTCGACGGCGAGCTCCTCGCGTGGGCGCCCACGGTCGGGGGCGGTGCCGTCACCGCGATCACCGCGAACCCCGACGGCAGCTCGGTCGCCGTGGGCGGCACGTTCCTCACCGTCAACGGCGACCCCGGGCAGGACGACGTCCCGGGGGCCGCCGAGCCCGGCGATGGCCTGGCGCTGCTGGACGCGACCACCGGGGCCGCGCGGCCGCTGCCGGCAGGCCTGCACGTCTACAACGGCAACGGCGAGGCCGACGCCGACGGCGGCATCACCTCCCTGGCCGCGGACTCCGAGGCGTTCTACGGTGCCGGCTACACCTTCTCCAGCATCGACGCCGGCACCATCGAGGGGGTCTTCGCCGTGAGCTGGGACGACGGCTCCCTCAAGTGGGTGGCGGACTGCCACGGGGACAGCTACTCGGTCCACCCGCAGGGGGATCTCGTCTACGCCGCCAACCACAGCCACTACTGCGAGAACATCGGTGGCGTCACGCAGGGGGCGGGCGGGGTCGGCGACTATCCGTACTACCGCGCCGTGGCCTTCGGCAAGCAGGCCACCGGGACGGTGACGTGGGAGCCGGACGGACGGCGCTACTACAACTTCGAGGGGCAGCCGGCGCCGTCCCTGCAGACTTGGTTCCCCTCGATCAACGTCGGCACGTTCACCGGGCAGAGCCAGGGCTCGTGGAGCGTGACCGGCAACGAGGACTACGTCGTCATGGGCGGTGAGTTCACCCGGGTCAACGGGCAGGAGCAGCAGGGCCTGGTCCGGTTCGCGCGGGCCGACCTCGCCCCGAAGCAGGAGGGCCCGACCCTCTTCGCCGACGCCTACCCCCTGAAGGTGGCCTCGACCGAGCCCCGCAAGGTTCGGATCAGCTGGGCCTCGAACCGCGACATCGACAACGGCTACCTCGAGTACCGCCTCTCCCGCCGGCTCCCCGGGGCGACGGCGGCCACCCTGGTCCACTCCCGCCGGGTCCGTGCCAACTTCTGGAACCCGCTCGGGATGACCTTCACCGACGCCGGGGTGACTCCCGGCGACTACGAGTACCGGCTGCAGGCCAGGGACGCCGGCGGGCTGACCGCCAACTCGCCGTGGACCCCCGTCACCGTGAGCTCCTCGGGTGCCGAGAGCGACTACCTCGAGGCCGTGCACGGTGACGAGCCGACGCACTGGTGGCGGTTCGGTGAGCCGGCCGGCTCGGCCGACCCCGGCGCCGACTCCGTGGGCTTCAACCCGCTGACGGTCGGGACCGGCGTGGCGCGGGGCACCTCCGGCGCCGTGCCCTCCGACTCGACCAACCTCGGCGCCACCTTCACCGGGGTCGGGGCCGCCAGCCTCGCCACCTCGACCGTGCAGGACAGTCCGCCCGACCAGATGACGGTCGAGGCGTGGTTCCGCACCACGTCCACCGCGGGCGGCCGCATCGTCGGCCGCGACACCGCAGGGGCCCGTGGCGCCAAGGTAGACCGGCTGCTCTACCTGGACGCGGCCGGTCATGTGAGCTTCGGCGTCAAGCCGAACGCCACCCTGGCCACCCTGGCCAGCCCGGCGACGTACAACGACGGCGGGTGGCACCACGCCGCCGGCGTCCTGTCCCCCGCGGGCATGCAGCTGTACGTCGACGGCGAGCTCTCCGGAGCGAACCCCGACGTGACCGTGGGCGAGCACCTGGCCCTCGGCTACTGGCGGGTCGGTGGCGGCAGCGCCGTCGCCGGGCTGCCCGGCGACCTCGCGGGCTCCATCGACGAGGTGGCGGTCTACAAGCGGGCGCTGGCTCCGGCCGAGATCGCCGAGCACGTCGCCGCCGCCGGTCACGGGACCGCCACGCCGAACGTCGCGCCGACGGCGTCGTTCACGCAGTCGACCACCGCGCTGGCCGCCGCGTTCACGTCCACCTCGACGGACACCGACGGCACCATCGGCTCCTACCTGTGGCAGTTCGGCGACGGCACGACGGCCAGCGAGGCGAGCCCGTCCCACGTCTACGCGAACGCCGGCACCTATGAGGTCACCCTCACGGTGATCGACGATGACGGAGGCCAGAGCACGGTCACCGCCTCGGTGAGCGTCACCGACCCGACAAACGCGGCCCCGACTGCGGCGTTCGCGCTGCTGGCGCCGCTCGAGGTCGGGCTGCGGCCACGGTTCGACGCGAGCACCTCGACCGACGCCGACGGCACCGTCACGGGCTGGTCGTGGGACTTCGGCAACGGGCGCACCAGCACCCAGGCCGCGGGCCGCGGCGACTACCGGACCTCCGGGCCGGGGACCTACCTGGTGACCCTCACCGTGACCGACAACGACGGCGCCATGCACAAGGTCGCCCGCAACGTCACCGTCTCGGAGGCGGCCGTGCCCGTCCTCAGCGCGCCGGTGAACGCGCCGCCGACGCCGAGCTTCCAGGCCAGCCCCCGCGGTCTGACGGTCGACTTCACGTCGACCGCCACGGACACCGACGGCACCATCGACACCTACCTGTGGCAGTTCGGGGACGGGACGACGGCACGCGAGGCGAACCCCTCTCACGCCTACGCCGACGCCGGCACGTACGAGGTCGCCCTCACCGTGACCGACGACGCCGGGGCCCAGGGCACGACCACCGGCACGGTGACCGTCACCGGCCCGAACCAGCCGCCCAGGGCGAGCTTCCAGGCCAGCTCGCGCGGCCTGACAGTCGACTTCATGTCGACCTCCACGGACCCCGACGGCACCATCAGCAACGTGACCTGGAGCTTCGGCGACGGGCGGGTCGCGACCGGCACCGCGGCTCGACACGCCTACGCGAAGGCCGGCCGGTACTCGGTCGGCATGACCGTGACCGACGACGGCGGCACCAGCCAGAGCACCACGCGGGTGGTGACGGTCAACCGCGCGGTCAGCCGGACGTCGCTCACGGTCAGCAAGAGGGTCCGCCAGGGGCGGCCGGTGCGACTGGCCATGACGGTGCGACCGGCGCTGGCGCTGCCCGTCACCGGCACCGTCCGCGTTTTCGACAAGGGCCGGGCGATCCGCACCCTCCGCCTTGTCGGTGCCAAGCCCGGGCCGCGCACGCTGCGGGTGGCGCTGCGCGGGATGTCCGTGGGCACGCACCGGCTGCGGGTCGTCTACTCGGGATCGACGACCGTCTCCGGCTCCACCTCCGGCGTCGTGGTCGTCCGGGTGGTCAGGCGGCGGTGACGCGGGGCGCCGTACGACGGCTCAGCCGAGCTCGTCCCACGACAGCTCGCCGCGCTCGGCGAGCATCCGCTCGACGCGGAGGACGGCGAGCTCGTGCTCGGGGTCGCCGCTCATCACGGCGGCGAGCCGCAGGTGTGGCAGGGCCTCGGACAGGCGCGACTGACGCTCCAGGCTGCGCCCGAGCGCGTGGCGCGCCCACACGTCGTCCGGGTAGCGCTCGACCACCGCGAGCAGCTCCTGCTCGGCCTGGCGCAGCTGGGCGCGCAGCAGGTAGGCCCAGGCGCGCAGCAGCCGCAGCCCGGTGTTGTCCGGCTCGACCTCCAGGGCCGGCTCCAGGATCTCGAGCGCCTCACGCGGTGCGCGCCGCGACAGCAGGTCGTACGCCGTGCGGTAGGCCGACTCGTGACCCCGCTGACCCGGGAACACGACCGGAGGAGCCTTGAGCATGCTGTCCTCGTTCATGACTCCTCAACACTCGCACGGCACCCGCCATTCCGGGAGGAACCGGGCTCCGGGCGCGCCGGACGGCCTCAGGCCCTAGGCTGTCCCTGCGAACGGGCTGGCCGGGCGACCGCGTGGAGGAGACTCCCCGAGGAAGGTCCGGGCTCCGTAGAGCGAGGTGGTGGGTAACACCCACCCGGGGCAACCCGCGGGAAAGTGCCACAGAGAACAGACCGCCGGCCCTCTCCTGAAGGGAGAGAGTCGGTAAGGGTGAAACGGTGGAGTAAGAGACCACCAGCGACCCGGGCGACCGGGCCGGCTCGGCAAACCCCACCTGGAGCAAGATCAGACAGTGCACGTCCGAGGGCTGCTCGCCCGAGTGCACGGGTAGATCGCTGGAGGCTGTCGGCAACGGCAGTCGTAGATGGATGGTCGCCCCTCGGTCCGCCGAGGACAGAACCCGGCCTACAGGCCAGCCCGTTCGCAATATCGGCCTCACCTGCGGAACCGTGATCACGGCACCGCCAGCGACTTCAGTGGGGCGGAGCTCGGTGGTTGAGGTGCGAGCGAAGCGAGCCTCGAAACCACCACTGCGGGTGCCGGGGCGACCTGGTGCACATCGCCGCGTTACGCGCTGGCTACGAGGCGAGACAGAGCCCCGCGGGGTGGTGGGCTTTGAGGTGATCCTCAGTGCCTACACGTCGCTGCTCTCGATGGCGGCGACGGAGTCAGTATCGCTGGTGTCGTAGAGCTTGGCCATAGACCCCTCGGACAGGTAGCGGCGGTCGCCGGCGATCCACTCGTCGTGCATGTCGATCAGCACCGCCCCGACAAGGCGGATGACCGCGGCGGCGTTGGGGAAGATGCCCACGACCCGGGAGCGGCGCTTGATCTCCTTGTTGACCCGCTCGAGGGGGTTGGTGGACCAGATCTTGCGCCAGTGCTCGCGCGGGAACGCAGTGAACGCGAGCACCTCGGCCTTCGCGTCGTCCATCAGGGGCCCGAGCTTGGGAAACCGGGCGGCGAGCTCGTCGCGGGTCTTGTCCCACGCCGCGTGGACGTCCTCGGCGGTGGGTTGGGCAAAGATCATCCGGAACGCAGTCGCCACCAGCTCGGCCTGGCCCTTGGGCACGTGCGCGAGCAGGTTGCGGGCGAAGTGGACCCGACACCTCTGGTGCGCGACACCCTGGAAGGCCCGCTTCAACGCCTTGACCAGGCCGGAGTGCTGGTCGCTGATCACCAGCCGCACCCCGGCCAGGCCGCGTTGCTTGAGGCTGAGCAGGAAGCTGCGCCAGAAGATCTCGTCCTCGCTGTCACCGACGTCCAGGCCGAGGATCTCTCGCTCGCCGGTCGCGGTGACGCCAGTGGCGACGATGACGGCCATCGACACGACCTGGCCGCCCTTGCCCGGGGCGTTGCGGACGTGGAGGTAGGTCGCATCCAGGTAGATGTAGGGGAACTCGACGTGATCCAGAGTCCGGGTGCGGAACGCGCCGACGGTCTCGTCCAGGCCGGCGCAGATCCGCGAGACCTCGGACTTGCTGATCCCGGCCCCGCCCATCGCTTCGACCAGGTCGTCGACGCTGCGGGTGCTGATGCCGTGGACGTAGGCCTCCATCACCACCGCGTACAACGCTTGGTCGATGCGGCGGCGGGGCTCGAGGATGATCGGGAAGAACGACCCCTTGCGCAGCTTCGGGATCCGCAGCTCGACGTCGCCGGCCTTGGTGGTCAGCATCCGCGGCCGGTGGCCGTTGCGCTCAGTGACGCGGCCATCGGTGCGCTCATACGGTGCGGCACCGATCCGTTCGGCGGCTTCGAGCTCAATCAACTCCTGAAGCGCGACCCGGACCGAGTCGCGGACCAGATCGGCGCCATCACCGGCACGGAACGCCTCGAGGAGTTCGGACAGGGCAGACTGTGGCAAGGCCATCGGTGGCTCTCCTTCAATGTGTCTCTTGGTCGATACACACCGAAGATCCCGCCGATGGCCGTCTACGTCTTCACGCCTCGCCGCCAGCCCTCAAACCCCACCACTCCCCGGGACTCTCCTCGAGGCGACCCACAATGAATCGGGACAATTCGATGAGTGCCCTGCGCCTCACTGGTCGATACGCGGAACCCGATCTCGGACCGAAGGAGCACACCGTGGAGCAAGCCATCTCCAAGCCATCGCGCACAGGCCACCGTCGTTGAGCGCCGGGAGCTCGCTGGCTCGCAGAATGTTCGACCTCGTCGAGCCGATCGGGGTCATCCCTTACTCGGCTGACGAGCCCCACGAGGCGATGTTCGCCCTGGGTTTCACCAACTACTGGGACACCTACTTCGCCGGCCGAGCGGCACCGCTCGGCAGCTCTGTGCCAGCTGAGGTCATCCACGCACTCTTCTACAACTTCGCCTCCGGGGAGGTAGCCCGCCACATCCCCAGCGTCTGGAGCACGACCACACCGGAGGCGGCGATCGCGGCCCGCCAGCAGGGCTGCGTCAACGCGCTGCGCCGGATCCTCGGCGAGCTCCTCGACACGTCGAGCTTCCCGCGCGCGGTCGGGCTGCTCACCAAGGCAGCGACCAGCGCCCCGCTCGAGGGCCGTCCCATGTACGCCGCGCTGCGCACGCTCCCCCTCCCGGAGGAGCCGTTGGCCCGGCTGTTTCACGCCGCATCGCTGCTGCGCGAGCACCGCGGCGACGGACACATCGCGGCCCTCATGACTGAAGGCATCGGCGGGCTCGAGGCCCACGTGCTGCTCGCCCTCGACATGGGGATCCCGGCCACGAAGTTCGGCCGGATCCATCATCTCCCCACTCCACAGTTGACCGGCCTGATTGAGAGCATGAAAGCTCGCGGACTCATCGAGGACGAGGAGACGTTCACCCCTGCCGGCCGGCAGACCAAGGACCGTGTCGAGGCGCTGACTGACGACCTCGCCGTCGTGCCGTACGAGGTCCTGGAGCCAGGCGAGCTCGATGAGCTCATCGCTGCCCTCACACCGCTCGCAGAGAAGCTGGTCGCCGCTCAGGACCGGGGCTGAGCCGCGTGCTGGAAGATGTGCAGGCGGTGCCGCGCTCACACGGCCCCCTGCGTCATAGACGGGGGCCCGCGCGACCAGTTCTGTGACCAACAGACACGGTGGCGACTTCCGCCGCCCGTCTGCCGAGATGAGCGCAGCTTCTGCCATGTCTCGCCCCGCTCCGGGACGAGGCGCAATCCACCTCATCCCGGAGCGGGCGCGAACATCCTCAGTCGACTACCGAGCGGACGATCTCGGCGATGCGCTTCTCAGTGACGGCGTCCACCGTCTCGAGATACCACGCGGCCGGCATCAGCCCTCCGTCCACGCCGCCTGCCGCGCGGAAGGCTGCCTTCTCGGTGATCGCGAGATTCACTCGTTCGTCGTTGCGCAGCGTGACGAGCGCGGGCGTGCTCGCCGACTCCGCGTAGGCGGGCATCCCGTACCAGATTCGCGGCTTCAGGGTGGGGGCCGCAGCCATGATGACGTCGTGCACCTGCTGCATGGTCGAACGCTGCGGCTCTTCCATCTTCGAGATCTTCTCGGTCACCTGCGTCAGGTTCTTCTCGTCCTTCGACGACATGTCGTGTCCTTTCGCCTGCCGATGTCGGGCCACCGGCGGATTGAAGTCGGCGCAAGAGCGCCGCACCCCATCCGGACATGTCCTGAGCTGCTCAGGCCTCTCCGCGATGATTCACGTGGTCTGTCACGTGGAAGCGCAGTCGGTGGCGTGTACCACCGCACTCAGACTAACGGATCTGCCGCGACGGGGTCGTCCGCATTGCCGCGCTACGTGCGATCGGGAGTGACCCATTCCGCGGCTAGGTGTAGGCATGCTTCTCATCTCAGTCACTTAGCCGCGCGAGCCGATAATGAGAAACACCGTCGAGATCCAGCCACGTGAAAACTGGATCTTCACAGATGAGGGGTGTGGATCTGCGATCACCACCCGGTAGACCCTGGGACGGTCACCCTGGCGGTCTGGTCAGCCGGGTCAGTTACCTGCATTCCCGGTGGTGGGTCGCATACTCGGGCGCTGTGCCCCGTCGGGTACCGGATACTCCTCCTGGCCGCCACCGCCGTAGTTGGCGCCGTTGCCGACGTGGACGCTGGCAGTGAAGGCGATCATCGTGTCCTCGGTCCAGCCCGTGTCGTTGGGATACTGGAGCCGCACCGCGCCCTCGGGCTCACCTGCCGTCGTCCACGTGGAGATCGTGGTGTAACCGGAGTCGCCGGTGATCCACAACCTGCGACCGTCCACCTCTACCTCCCGCCCGCCGGGCGGGCGGGACTCGAACATGATCACCAGCTTGCCCTCGAAGTCGTCGCGGTAGCCGGTGGTCGAGCCGTCGGGCGCGATCGTCACGAGAGAGGCGTTCTGCCCCTGGACCGACCATCCCTGTGGCGTCAGGTCGAAGGTGTACGGCGACGCGTCGAGCGTCGCTGCGACGAGCCGCACGCCGTTCACCGTGTCCGACCCGGGCGGCGCGGGGTTGGCGCCGCTGCCTGCCGAGGGCTGCGCCGGGGCGTCCTGCCCGGTGACGACGACGGTCGCCCCGACCCCGACGACGGCTGTCATGGCCAGGCTGGAGATCCCGATGCGGACCCGCTGACGGGTGCGGACGGTGCGCGCCGTACGGGCCCGGGCGAGGTCGTCGGCCGGGTCGGGCGCGGGTCGTTCGGACGCCGCGAGGCTCAAGGCGTACTTCAGGTCAGGTTCGGTCACGGGGTGTCCTCCAGGATCAGGTGATAGTTGGTGGTGTCGAGGTGGGCCCTGAGGTGACTCAGGCCCCGCGCGTTCTGGGACTTCACGGTGCCGGTGCTGCAGCCGAGGATTCGAGCGGTCTCTGCGACGTCGAGATCGAGCCAGTGCCGCAGCACCACGACCGCGCGCTGCCGTGGGCCGAGCGACGACAGCGCCGCTAGCATCACCTCTCTCAGTCGAGGTCGGTGCCGACGGACACCGGATCGCTCGTCAGGGCCCTTTCAGGCTCCGCAGAGGTGGATTCGCGTCGTCGGTGTGCTCGCCGGGTCTCGTCGATGAAGAGGTGGGTGAGGCTCCTGCGCGCATAGGCCAGCGGGCTGTCGGCGCGTCGCACCTGTGACCACGCCAGGTAGAGCTTGGTCAGCGTCGTCTGCACCAGGTCCTCGGCGTGGGCCTCGTCGCCAGCACACAGCAGTGAGGCCGTCCGCATCAGGTCCCGCCGATGAGCACGGATGAACTCCACGAACTCGGCCGACTGGTCGTCGTCTCTCACGTTGACTCCTTTCACCCACCTGACCGGTGCGGGCACCGGTGAGGTTGCATGTGACCTGAGGATCGTCCGCGCTCCGAGGATCAGGGGTTCAGACGAGCACGTCGCCAGTTCACTGCTCGAGTGCGAAGGTTTCAGACCGCGCCCACACCCTGGATCGCGAAGAGCCCAGCCACGTGAAAACTGGGCCCGACCTACACGCCAGCCCGTTCCCCTCGGCCCTGTGGCCGACCCTCAGCCGGGTCCGATCTCGCGCAGGAACCCCGGCGCGAACACCACCGACGACTCGACCGGGAGGTGAGTGGCGCTGACGACCGACAGCTCACCGGTGGTGGGCTCCCACGCCACCAGACGGAACCCGTCGACCCGGCGGGCGATGGCCGCGACCCGGAGCAGGACCGTGCCGTCGTCGGCGATCGCGACAGTTCCGAGGCCCCAGTTGCTGTAGTTGCCCTCGAAGTCGAGCACGGGCAGGCGGTACCGCGGGGTGAGCGTCCGACGGTCGGCGACCACGACCTGGAACGGCCGGCGGTCGTACGACGTGCCGACGACGGTGTCGGCGTCGGCCTGAATCCCCAACAGGCGACCGGTCCGCACCATGCTGACCTCACGCGGCGTCCCGCCGGCGTAGTCGGTGAGCACGTTCGGCTCGGTCCAGTCCGCGCTGACGAGCCAGCCACCCTCTGGGTCGCTCGTCTTCGAGATCCCGGCCGGCACAGTCATCTGCTCCGTCTCGCCCGAGCCGATCACGACCTCGTAGGCCTGGGGACCGCTGGTGAACAGCAGCGTCTCCTCGTCGAGGAACGACCAGCCCGCGCTGTCCCATGGCTCGAAGCCCGCGGGTGGGTCGAGCTGGGATGTCTCGCCCGTCGCGAGGTGGTGCAGGGCCACGCCGTAGTCGTGCGGGAGATCCCTGGTGTCGTAGTCGTAGAAGACCGCGAGCCGGGTGCCGTCCGGGCTGAGCGAGACGATGGGATACCTGCCGTCGAGCGGCACGGTGCGCCACTCGCCGTCCGTGCCGAGCACCTGCGCGACGCCGGACTGCTCCACGGCGAGGACCGCCGCCTCGACCGGGTCATCGGACAGGAGCGGTGACGTGTCCGGCGGGTCGATGACGTCCGGCAGGGCCGGCGCAAACCTGGCCGGGGCGGCGGGCAGGCCGTCGACCTTGCGTGGATCCCAGCGCGGCCACACTTTCACTGTGGCCTCCGGCGGGGCGCTGGTCGGGGGTGCGGCGGGCGTCTCGCTCGGCCCGGCCGGCGGAAGGCCACCGGTGCGGTCGCCACCCACCTGGGTGCCGACGACGACGGCCACCACGAGCGCCGACGCCACCACCGCGGCCGCCGCGCCCCGGCTGGCGGTCCGGCGGCGCCGCGCGGTCTGCAGCGCCACCTGCTCCAGCCGGGGGCTCTCGATGCCGTCGGTGGCCCGGTCCAACAGGTCGTGGAGCTCAGTCATGGGGTCCTCCGATGAGGTCGAGCAGCTCGGGCGCGCCGGTGCGGAGCCGGGCGAGGGCGGCGGCGTTCTGGCTCTTGACCGTCCCGATGCTCACACCGAGCACCTCGGCGGTCTCGCGCTCGGACAGGTCGTCGAAGTGCCGCAGCACCAGCACCGAGCGCTGCGCCGGCGTCAGGCGCATCAGGGCGCGGCGTACTACCAGCGCCGTCACGGGGTCGCTGCTGAGCCCTTCCGGAACCGAGTCATCCGACTCCACACCGGGCGTCTCCCGGCGACGTCGCCACCAGCTCACGTTGTCGTTGACGACGACCCTGCGGGCGTACGCCGTGGGGTTGCCCTCGCGCAGCCGCGACCAGCGCAGCGCCACCTTGACCAGCGCCTCCTGGACCAGGTCCTGGGCGCGGTGCAGGTCTCCGGTCAGCAGGTACGCCGAGCGCAGCAAGGATCGCTGGCACCCGGCCGCCCAGTCGGTGAACTCCTGCTCATCCACGCGGGGTCCTCATCGTCGGGAGATGGTCTCACCCAGGGAACGCCTGCGGCACCTGCGCAGGTTGGCACGACTTGCGCGGACGCCGACCGCGAGCGACGTCAGGCGGACTGCTCGGGCGGGCGCCGCACCACGAGCAGGGCCACGTCGTCCTCGACGCTGTCGTCGCCGAGGCCCTCGGCGATGATCCGGCTGCACGCCGTTTCGGCGTTGTCGCCGGCCCGGAACGCGCGGCGTACGAGCTCCAGCCGGTCGACGGAGTGGTCCAGGTGAGCGGCGGGTCCGCCGCGGCGCTCGACCAGGCCGTCGGTGTAGAAGGCCAGGGCGTCGCCCGGGGCGAGTGCGATCGTCTCGCTCTGGCGTCGGTGCTCGGCGTCGACGCCGAGCAGCAGGCCGGCCGAGAGGCCGACCACCTCGGCGAAGGGCTGGGAGGACCGGGCGACCAGCGGGGCCGGGTGACCGGCGCGGCAGACCGTGACGACGTCGAAGGGCGGCTCGCTGACGGCGTAGACGACGGTGGCGCAGATGTCGCTCTCGAAGTAGCAGAGCTTGCGGTCGAGCCGGTGCAGCACCTCCTCGGGGTCCTCGTAGTCGAGGGCATAGGCGCGCAGGGCGCTGCGCAGACGGCCCATGGCGATCGCCGAGCGCAGGCCATGTCCCTCCACGTCGCCCATCACCAGCCCGACCATCCCGCTGGGCAGCGTGAAGATGTCGTACCAGTCGCCGCCGAGGTCTCCCTCCGCGGGCAGGTAGCGCACCGCGAGGTCGAGCCCGTCGATCGCCGGAGGCGCGGCCGGCAGCAGGCTGCGCTGCAGCGCGAGGGCCGCGAGGTGGGCGTCGTCCTCGGCCCGCTCGGAGAGGCGCCAGGCGATCTCCGCGGCGGCGCCCTCGAGGCGCTCGACGTCCTGAGCGGTGAACGTGCGCCGCATCAGGCAGCCGACGTGCAGCACCCCGAGCAGGCCGGCGGTCCCGACCACGGGCACGCCCAGGAGTGCCTGCACGCCGAAGTCCCGCAGGATCGGGTTCAGGACCGAGACCTCGTTGATCTCGTCGAGCATGACCGGTGACCGCTCCGCGGCCACGCGTCCGGCGAAGCCGGACCCGACCGGCACGTGCGTCGCTCCGCGCCACCGGCGGCCGAGGCCGGAGGAGGCGGCGGGCTCCAGGACGGTGCCCGTCTCGTCCAGCAGCAGCAGGGTGGCGGTGTCCGAGCCCATGACCACCCGCACGCTGTCGAGCATGCCCTGCACCGATCCCACGTCGGCGATCACGGTCGTCCTCCCTGCTCCGGCACGGCCCAGAGCCTAGAGGGCGAGCCCGCCCCGCGAGCCTCCGACCGGTCAAACGCTGGCCAGCGCCGGCAGGAGGTCGGTCATCCCCATGCGGCGGAAGAACTCCACGCGCAGTCGGTCGTAGACCGCCGAGACCACCTCGCTGCCGTCCTGGCTGGGGTCGACGTGGGTGCGGAACGGCCGCTGCCCGGCAGGGAGCCCGACGACGCGGGCGATCTCGTCGGCGACCGACTGGGCGTCCGCGTCGGGCGGCGTGAGGGCGCTCAGCCGGCTCGGCAGGTCCTCGCGCAGCTCGCCGTACTCCGCGTCGTAGGCGCGCTCCACCTCGGTGTCGGAGGGGCTCCCCGAGTGCGCGAAGTGGTTGGTCCCCGAGGTGAAGGCCCCCGGCGCGACGATGGTGGTGTCGATGCCGAACCTGATCAGCTCGGCCGCGTAGCTCTCCGCGAGCGCGTCCATCCCCGCCTTGGCCGCGAAGTACGGCGCGAGGAACGGCGGGTGCCCGCCCCGGGTCGACGACGAGCCGACCCAGACCAGCAGGCCGGAGCGCCGCTCCCGCAGGTGCGGCAGCGCGGCCCGGTTGACCCGCTGGGTGCTCAGCACGTTGACGTCGTACTGCTCGGCGAGCTGCTCGGGGGTGAAGGCCTCCGTGGGCCCGAGCACCATGTGGCCGGCGTTGTGTACGACGACGTCGAGGTGCCCGTGGCGCGCGATGACGTCCGCGACCCCGGCGGTGACCGAGCCGTCGTCCTGGACGTCGAGCTCGACGGCCCCGAGGGCGATGCCCTCGGCCGCGGCCAGCTCGGCGAGCGCCGTGACGTGGGTGGCGTTGCGCCCCTCGGTCTCCCGCATGCCGGCGACCACCGTGTGGCCGGACCGGGCGAGGGTCTCGGCAGTCAGCCGGCCGAAGCCGCTGGAGGCACCGGTGACGAGGACGACCTGAGGGCTCGTGGCGATCGACATCAGATCATCCCTCCGTTCGCACGCAGGACCTGGCCGTTGACCCAGTGGCCGGAGGGGCTCGCGAGGAAGGCGACCACGCCGGCGATGTCGTCGGGCGTGCCGAGCCGCTCCAGCGGCGGCACCTTGGCCAGGCGCTCGATCTCCTCGTCGGTCTTGCCGTCGAGGAACAGTGCGGTGCCCGTGGGGCCGGGCGCGACCGCGTTGACGCTGATGTCGCGCCCGCGCAGCTCGCGGGCCAGGATCATGGTCATGCCCTCGACGGCGGCCTTGCTGGCGGCGTAGGGGCCGTAGGTGGGGAACGCCGTGCCGACGACCGAGGTCGAGAACCCCACGAACGAGCCGCCGTCGCGCAGGCGGCGGGCGGCCTGCTGCGCGACGACGAAGCTGCCGCGGATGTTCGTGCGGTGCAGCGCGTCGAGGTCGGCCAGGTCGACGTCGGCGATCGGGGCGAGGACCATGCGCCCGGCCGCGTTGACGACCACGTCGACGCCGCCCAGCTCGGACTCGGCTCTGTCGAAGAGCGCGGCGACCGCGTCCTCGTCGGCGACGTCGGCCTGCACGGCGATGGCCGTGCCGCCGGCCGAGGTGATGGAGTCGACGGTCTCATCGGCGGCTGCGGTGCCGCCGGCGTAGTTGACGACGACGCAGAAGTCGTCGCCGGCGAGCCTCTGGGCGACGGCGCGGCCGATGCCGCCCGAGCCGCCGGTCACGATGGCGACGCGTCCGGTCGCCCTGGCAGTGGTGGGTGTGGTGGTCATGTCATCGACCATCCACGAGGTGCCTGCGCTCAGCCAGGGGATGTCATCCCCTGGGTCCCGACCCCCTGCTGCCGCAGACTGGTGGCCATGAGCTCCCAGAGGTACGCCGAGCTGGCCGCGTTCCTGCGCTCGCGGCGCGACCGCATCCGACCCGAGGACGTGGGGCTGGTCCGGGGACCGCGGCGCCGGGTGCCGGGGCTGCGCCGCGACGAGGTCGCCCTGCTCGCGGGCGCCTCGGTCGACTACTACAACGAGCTCGAGCGCGGCGCCGGCTCGCAGCCCTCGGAGCAGATGCTGGCCGCGCTGGCGCGGGCGCTGCGGCTCTCGCGTGACGAGCGCGACCACCTCTTCCACCTGGCCGAGCGCCCGGTGCCCCGCGACGTGGGGGCCGCCTCCCACGTCCATCCCGGGATGCTCGATCTCCTGATGCGGCTGACCTCGACACCCGCGCAGGTGATCACCGACCTGCACGTCACCCTGGTCCAGAACCCGCTCGCCGTGGCCCTGGTCGGCGACGAGACCCGCTACAGCGGGCCTGACGCGAGCCTCGTCCATCGGTGGTTCACCGACCCCGATGCCCGCGGGCACTACCCCGAGGAGGACCACGCGGGGCAGACGCGGGCGCTGGTCGCCGACCTGCGCGCGGCCGCCGCGCGGCGCGACGCCAAGGACACCGAGGCCGCCGCCCTGATCGCCGATCTGCTCGCCTGCTCCCCCGAGTTCGCGCAGGCCTGGGCGGCCCACGACGTCGCGTTCCGGCGCCACGACCGCAAGCGCCTGGTCCACCCCTCCCTCGGCGTCCTGGAGGTCAACTGCCTCAACCTCGTCAGCGAAGACGGGCGCCAGCGGCTGCTGTGGTTCACACCGGCGGTCGGCACCGACAGCGCCGACAAGCTCAGGCTGCTCGAGGTCGTCGGCTCGCAGCAGGTGTCCCCCCAGCAGTGACCCCGAGCGCCACCATCCAGACGCTTGCGACGCCGATCGCCAGCAGGCCCAGCCCGTAGCCGACCGCGGCCGGCCCCCACTCCAGGACGCTGCCGTGACGGGCGAGGGCGACGCACTGCAGCACCACGAAGGTCACCCCGGTCAGCCCGACGGGGGTCACGGCGGCGGTGTCGTCGACCAGGCCGGCGTGGCCCGCCGCCCAGCCGAGCCCGACCAGCCACGCCCCCACCGCCCGCGCCGTCAGCGGGGTGAGGGGCCACGACCACAGCGTGTCCGCGGTACCGGGCGCGATCAGCAGCACGACGCCCGTCGCCACCAGCACCAGGCCCAGGGCCAGGAGGAGGACCCGCAGCGGCGATGGCAACGGGGTGCGCCAGGCACGATCGATGGGCTCGGCCCGGCGCAGCTCGCGCCAGCCCACGAGCGCGAGCATCAGCGGGACCGCGGTGTAGATCGCCAGCCAGCCGAAGGTGATCGCTCGCGCGGTCTCGGGGTGATCGGCCCCGAGATGGAACCGATCCAGGTGGAGCAGCGTCACGCCCAGCGTCAGGGTCGTGAAGACGAGCACGCTGCCGACCGCCAGGCGGGCGCGATGCCAGTCCCCGGCGCGGGCGCCGGCGAGCTCCAGCACCGCGCTCGACCAGTACGCCGCCCCCAGGAAGACGGCGGTCATCGGCGGCTCGATGGTCCAGGCGAACCAGTCCTCGGTACGACGAGGGAAGACGAAGAGCTGCAGGCCCGCGAGGAAGACCAGGACCGCCGCGATCAGCAGCAGCCGGCGCAGCGCCGGCGAGGTCACGTGGCCGTCACGGCGGGCGAGGGGTGCTCGGCCAGATACCCGTGCAGCACGGAGACGACGGTCGCGCCGTCGCCGACCGCGGTCGCGACCCGCTTGATGGACTCGGCCCGGACGTCGCCGATCGCGAAGATGCCCGGCACGCTCGTCTCCAGGGGCAGACCACCGCCGGTGCGTACGAAGCCGGACTCGTCGCGCTCCACGGCCTCGGGCAGCCAGCCGGTCCGCGGCACCGAGCCGATGAGCACGAACAGACCGGGGGCCTCCAGCTCCTCGCGCGCGTCGTGGCCGGGCCGGGTGTCGGCGACGGTCAGCGCCACCAGGCAGCCGTCGACGGCGCGCCCGCCCACCACCGCGCCGTGGTAGCGGATCGTGAGGTTGCGGGTGGCCTCCAGCTGGCCGATCAGGTAGTCGGACATGCTCGCGGCCAGGCTCGGCCCGCGCACCAGCAGCGTGACGTGCCGGGCATAGCGCGCCAGGTGGAGGGCGGCCTGTCCGGCGGAGTTGCCGCCGCCAACCACGCACACGTCCTGCCCGGCCATCGAGGGCGCCTCGGAGACCGCGGCGCCGTAGAAGACCCCCCGGCCAAGCAGCTCCTCGAGCTCGGGGACGCCGAGTCGCCGGTAGTCGACCCCGCTCGCCACCACGACGCTGCGGGCGCAGACCTCGCTGCCGTCGGACAGCCCGACCCGGTGCACGTCCCCGCCGGGCTGGAGGCGCTCGGCCCGGCGCATGAAGGAGTACTCGGTGCCGAACATCCAGGCCTGCTGGAACGCGCGGAACGCCAGGTGCGCCCCGCTCACGCCGCGGGAGAAGCCGGGGTAGTTGCGGATCAGGGAGCTGGTGCCGGCCTGCCCGCCGACGGCCTGCTGCTCGACGACCAGGGTGGAGAGGCCTTCGGAGGAGGCGTAGACCGCGGCCGCCAGGCCGGACGGGCCGGCGCCGACCACCACCACGTCGAAGACCTGGCCGGCTGGGAGCGGCTTCATGAGGCCGAAGGCGTCGGCGATCTCCAGGTCCGTCGGGTCGACCAGGGTCGTCGGCGGACTGGTGAAGGCGAGGACGACCACCGGCAGCGCGGGCTCGTGGAGGTCCAGGGACTCCAGCATCCGGTGTGCCGCGTCGGTGCCGACCTGGTGGAAGCCCACGGGGATGTGGTTGCGCGCGAAGGAGTCGCGCAGGACATGGGTCCGCTCGTCACGCGCCTCGCCGATGACCCGCACCGCTTCGAAGCCCACGCCCTGGGCGAGGTGCCAGTCGTCGAGGGCGTCGGTGAGCGCGCCGTGGAACTCCTCGTCGCGCGGCCGCTCCGGGCGCACCAGGGAGAGCTCCGCGTGGCCCCGGGCGATGGCGTCGAACACCGGCGCGGAGCTGGCGAAGTCGCCCCAGGTGACCGCCACCGCCCGCTTCGCCGACGGCGCGAGCGGGTACGCCCGGCGCAGGAAGGCGAGGCCCTCGCGGTCGTCGGGTCCGTAGTAGCCGATGACCAGGGCGACGTCGCGCCCCCAGCGCCTCAGCCCCTCGAGGATCGCCCGGGCGTGCGCGTAGTCGGCGCACACGACGACCTCGTAGTCGGCCCCGTAGCGACGGCGCAGCTCGCCACCCATCACCTCGCGCGAGACGGGGTCGGCCGTGGCCAGCATGATGACCGGGTCGGTGTCGTCCATGTCCCGCACCTCCAAGGAGCGCGCTGTCCTTGCGCGGCAACGCTACTCCCAGTCACCCGGCGGGGGTGAAGTCCTTTTTCTCGGTACTCGCCTCGCCGCTCAGCGTGGGACGGGGCTCCCCCAGCAGGAAGCCCTGTCCGAGCACGCCGGGCGGGAGCGCCTCGAGCTGAGCCTGCGTCTCGATCCCCTCGACGATGCAGGTCAGACCGAGCTCGGCCGCGAGCGCGGCCACCGCCCGGATGATCGCCGCGCTCGTCGGGTCGGTGCTGAGCTTCTGGGTGAAGCTGCGGTCGATCTTGAGGGCATCGACCGGCAGGGTCGTGAGGTACTGGAGACTCGCGTAGCCGGTCCCGAAGTCGTCGATCGCCACCGCGACGCCGAGATCGTGGAGCTCCCGGAGCTGGCCCAGCGTGGACGAGCCCAGACCGAGCAGCACGCTCTCGGTGACCTCGACGACGAGGCTCGAGGCTGGGATACCGTGCCGCTCGAGTGCGGAGCGGATCACCGTGGTGAGGTTCACCCGGTGCACCTGGCTGGCGCTGACGTTCACGGCCATCGTGAGCGGTCCCGCGGCAGGGTGAGCGACGGTCCACTCGCGCAGCGCCGTCAAGGACAGCTCGAGGACCTCCTGGTCGAGCAGGTGCACCACGCCCAGGTCCTCGGCGACCGGGATGAACTGGTCGGGAGCGATCGCCTTCCCCTCCTGGTCGGTCAGGCGGGCCAACGCCTCCCACCCCATCAGCCGGAGCCCCCGGAGGTCGAGGACGGGTTGGTAGACGACGCTCAGCCGGGCCAGGCCCTCGGGTGTGGGGGCCAGCGCGTGAGCGAGGGCGGTGGCGACGCGCAGACGCGACTCCCGCTCGGTCCGCAGCGCCTCGTCGAACATCGACACCCGGCCACGGCCGGATCGCTTGGCGCGGTACATGGCGTCGTCCGCGTCGCGCAGGGCGTCGGCCGCGGCGGCCCCCCGGGACACGGTCGCGATGCCCACGCTGAAGGTGACCTCCAGCTCGTTGCCGGCGTGCTCGATCGGGCCGGAGACCCGGTCCTGGATCCGGCGCGCGAGCGACTCCAACGCCGAGGAGCGCTCGGCGGGGCTCTGCGGCGGCCCGCCGGAGCCACGAGTCGGGGCGAGCAGGGCCACGAACTCGTCACCGCCCACCCGCGCTACCGAGTCTCCCGCTCGCAGCGCCCCCTGCAGGCGGCGCCCGACCTCGACCAGGACCGCGTCGCCGGCCGCGTGACCGTAGGTGTCGTTGATGTGCTTGAAGCGGTCCAGGTCGCAGAACATCAGCGCCAGGTCCCCCGCGTCGTCGCCCTGCTGCTCGGCGGTCGTGATCAGCTCGACCAGGCGACTGCGGTTCGGGAGGCCGGTCAGTGGGTCGTGGAGCGCGGAGTGTTGCAAGCGCGCGTCGAGCTCGGCGATCTCGGTGACGTCGCGCAGCACCGCCAGGGCCCGAGGCCGCCCTGAGCCTCGTGCGAACGGCGTGGCCCGGCCCAGGATCCAGCGCGGAGGGCCACCGGGGCGCCGCAGGCGGAACCGAATCATGACGGACTCACCGTCAGGCAGCGTCGCCAACCTGGCCATCGTCTCGTAGACCAGAGCCCGGTCCTCCTCGACGAGGTGCCGCAGGATGCCCGCGGGGGCCTCCGCGGTACTGGCGGCGTACTCCCCCAGCGCCTCCCAGACATTGCGGGAGGTCCACTCCCAGTCCCCGGAGACCAGGTCGAGGACCACCATGACGTCCGGTGACGCGGCGAGGACGGCCTCGTTGAACACCTGGGCCTCGTGCAGGGCCTCGAACGCCTGGCGGTGCTCGGCGACGAGCGCCGGCCCCGGAGTCCGACCTCCCCCGATCCGGCGGCGGCGTGCCACCGGCAGCGCGGCCACGAGCCCGACGACGAGCACGACGCCCAGCGCGAACGTCAGCCATGGCCACATCGCATCAGCGTCGCACGCACCCGGTGCGCCGCCGTCACCGCTCCTCGCGGGACGTACAGTCGAGGTCTATCGAGGTGGACGCCCATGGGGGACTTTCGGTTCTCACGCATGATCGGCTTCGTGATCCTCGGAGCCGCCGCAGGTGCCGCGACGCTTCTCTGGCTCGCGGTCAGCGCCGTTGGTCCGGCCTCCGGTCGGGCGCCAGAGGACGGCCTGATCTTCGGGGTGTGGGACGTCCTCTACGACACCCAGTCGCCCAGCCCTCGTGCGGTCACCGCGGCCATCGGGCTGGCCATGGCGTTCGGCGTCGCCGTGGCCATGGTCGAGCGACGCCTCACCACCAGGTCGCGACGCTCCTTCGCCCCCCGCTCCGCGCCCTTGGCACCTCGGGTGGTGATGGCGGCCACCCGGGGGGTTGACGCCGGGCCGGTGACCGTGACGGTGCTGGTGCCCGCGCACAACGAGGCCGGCTGCCTGACCGCGACCATCGCCTCGCTCCTCTCCCAGTCCCACCCGCCGGAGCGGGTCGTCGTGGTCGCCGACAACTGCACGGATGCGACCGTCGCCGTAGCCGTGCGGTGCGGTGTGGAGGTCGTCGAGTCCGTCGGCAACGCCCACAAGAAGGCCGGGGCCCTCAACCAGGCCCTCGCCCGCCTGCTGCCACTCCAGGGTGACAACGACGTCGTCATGGTGATGGACGCCGACACGCGCCTTGACCCCGGCTTCCTTGCGCACGCCGTCCGGCGCTTCACCGACGACAGGGCGCTCATGGCCGTCGGCGGCCTTTTCTACGGCGAGGAGCGCCCCGGGCTGCTCGCCCAGCTGCAACGCAACGAGTACATCCGCTACGCCCGCGACCTGAAGCGGCGCCGGGGGCGGGTGTTCGTGCTCACCGGCACGGCATCCCTGTTCCGCCCACATGCACTGCGTACCGTGGCCGCCAGCCGTGGCACCTCGCTTCCCGGCACCCCGGGCGACGTCTACGACACGGTGGCCCTGACCGAGGACAACGAGCTCACGATCGCGCTGAAGTCGCTCGGCGCGCTGATGGTCTCGCCCGCGCAGTGCACGGTCGTGACCGAGTTGATGCCGACGTGGCGCGCCCTGTGGGCCCAGCGGCTGCGCTGGCAGCGGGGGGCGCTGGAGAACCTCGGTGCCTACGGCACCACGCCGCAGACCTTCCGCTACTGGGCCCAGCAGCTGGGCATCGGCTACGGGGTCATCGCCCTCGCCGCGTACTTCGTGCTCATGCTGGTGATGGCCCTGTCCCTCGACGAGTGGGTCTGGTTTCCCTTCTGGCTGGGCGTGGGGTTGCTGTTCGTCCTCGACCGCGTCGTCACCGCGTGGAAGGGCGGGTGGCGTGCGCGGCTGCTCGGTGCGGCGCTCTTCCCCGAGCTCCTCTTCGCCGCCTTCCTCTGCGCCGTCTTCACCCGCGGCGTGCTCGACATCTCCCTCGGCCGACAGGCCAGCTGGAAGCACCTGTCGGCGCGCGACGCCGTGACCACCGGGGCGGGACCCCGATGAGCGCGCCGCTCGGGGTCCTGCTCCCGTCGTGGGTGATGCACTCCGAGCTGTTCGGTGTCCTCGCGGCCTTCGTCGCGTTCAACACGCTGATGTACACCGCACTGGCGCTCGCGAAGGTCCTGCCGAAGGTGTACGTCGCTGACTGGCTGTCCCACCGCGACCGGCGCGCCGAGACCCGCAGCATTCATCCGGAGGACCCGCCCTGAGCGCTGCGCCCGCTCGCCGCGCGGCCGGCTAGGCGGGCACGGCGGAGACCGCGATCGGGTCGGTGCGCTCACCCGACGTGAGGTTCAGCGCGATGTCCACGATCATGTCCTCCTGGCCGCCGACCAGCTCGCGGCGCCCGACCTCGAGCAGGATGGCGCGTACGTCGATCCCGTAGCGCTCGGAGGCCGCCTCGGCGTGCCGCAGGAAGCTGGAGTAGACGCCGGCGTACCCGAGGGTCAGGGTCTCGCGGTCCACCCGGACCGGACGGTCCTGGAGCGGGCGCACCAGGTCGTCGGCGGCGTCCTGCAGCGCGAACAGGTCGCAGCCGTGCTCCCAGCCCTGCAGGTCCGCGACCGCGATGAACGGCTCGATCGGGCAGTTGCCCGCTCCGGCGCCGTGGCCGGCGAGGGAGGCGTCGACGCGCGTGACGCCGGCCTCGACGGCGACCACGGAGTTGGCGACCGAGAGCGAGAGGTTCTCGTGGGCGTGGATGCCGATCTCGGTGCCCGCGTCGAGGACGTCGCGGTAGGCGGTGACCCGCTCGCGCACGCCCGCCATCGTGAGCCGGCCGCCGGAGTCGGTGACGTAGACGCAGTGGGCGCCGTAGGACTCCATCAGCTTGGCCTGGTGGGCCAGCTCCTCGGCCGGCGCCATGTGGCTCATCATCAGGAAGCCCGAGACATCCATGCCGAGGTCGCGGGCGGTGGCGATGTGCTGCGCGGAGACGTCGGCCTCGGTGCAGTGCGTCGCGATGCGGACCGAGCGGACGCCCAGCCGGTAGGCGTGCTTGAGCTCCTCGATGGTGCCGATGCCCGGCAGCAGCAGGGTGGTGAGCCGGGCGCGCGAGATGTTCTGCGCGGCCGCCTCGATCCACTCCCAGTCGGTGTGCGAGCCGGGGCCGTAGTTGAGCGAGCCGCCCGCGAGACCGTCGCCGTGGGCGACCTCGATGGCGTCGACGCCCGCGGCCTCGAGGGCCCGCACGATCTTCACGACGTTGTCGGGCGTGATCCGGTGACGCACGGCATGCATGCCGTCGCGCAGCGTGACGTCCTGGATGAAGAGCTTCGTGGTCATGCGGGGACCTCCTGCAGGGAGTGGGTGGCCATCCGCTCGGCGGTGCGCAGCGCGGCGGAGGTCATGATGTCGAGGTTTCCGGCGTAGGCCGGGAGGTAGTGGGCGGCGCCCTCGACCTCGAGGAACACCGACACCTGGTGGGTGGCGGCGGCGTCGCCGGCGAGGGTGTGCACGGGCTGCCCCTCGGGGACGGGCGTGATCTGCACCTGCTGCTTGAGGCGGTAGCCCGGCACGTAAGCCGCGACGGACTCGACCATCTCCTCGACGGAGGTGCGGATCGCCTGGTGCGTGGCCTCGTCTCCGTCACCGATGAGCGCGAACACGGTGTCGCGCATGATCAGCGGCGGCTCGGCGGGGTTGAGGATGATGACCGCCTTGCCGCGCGTGGCACCGCCGACGGCCTCGATCGCGTGCGAGGTGGTCTCGGTGAACTCGTCGATGTTGGCGCGCGTGCCGGGACCGGCCGACTTCGACGCGATGGACGCGACGATCTCGGCGTAGGGCACGGCGGTGACCCGGGAGATGGCCGCGACGATCGGGATCGTCGCCTGTCCCCCGCAGGTGACCATGTTGACGTTGTCGGCGGAGCCGTGCTCGTCGAGGTTGACGGCCGGGACCACGAACGGGCCGATCGCCGCGGGCGTCAGGTCGACCAGCTTCACGCCGTACGGCGCGAGCTTGGCGGCGTTCGCGACGTGGGCCTTCGCGGAGGTGGCGTCGAAGACGATGCCGATCTCGTCGAAGCCCGGCATCGCGATCAGGCCGTCGACACCCTCGTGGGTGGTCGGCACGTTGAGGCGCCGGGCGCGGGCCAGCCCGTCGGAGTCGGGGTCGATCCCGACCATGGCACCCATCTCCAGCACCTCCGAGAGCCGGAGGACCTTGATCATCAGGTCGGTCCCGATGTTGCCCGAGCCGATGATCGCGACCTTGGTCTTGCTGCTCATGCCTGGTCCTCTCCACTGAAGTCGACGGTGACGGTGCCGAGTCCGGAGATCTCGGCGGAGACGTGGGCGCCCGCGGTGACGGCCACCATGGGGCCGAGGGCACCGGAGAGCACGACCTGGCCCGCGCGCAGCGGGGTGCCGACCTCGCGGGCGGTCCGGGCCAGCCACACCAGCGCCGCGAGCGGGTCGCCGAGGCAGGCCGCGCCATTGCCGGTGGAGACGACCTCACCGTCGATGCTCATCGACATCTCGGCGTCGACCGGGGTGAACTCCTCGAGCGAGACGCGCTGCTCCCCCAGGACGTAGAGGCCGCTGGAGGCGTTGTCGGCCACGGTGTCGCCGTAGGTGATGTCCCAGCCGGCGATCCGCGAGTCGACGATCTCGAGTGCCGCGACGGCGTACTCGACGGCCGACCGCACGGTGTCGACGTCGAGGTCGTCGCGGTCCAGGTCCTCGGCCAGCACGAACGCGATCTCCGCCTCGACCTTGGGCTGGAGCAGGCGGGCCATGGGCGCGACCCCGCCGGCGGCGACGTCCATGTCGTCGAAGAGCACGCCGAAGTCGGGGCGATCGACGCCGAGCTGCTGCTGGACCGCCGGGGAGGTGAGGCCGATCTTGCGGCCGACGATCGTGGCGCCACTCGCGAGCCGGGCGGCCGTGAGGCGCTCCTGGACGGCGTAGGCGCGGTCGACGTCGGCGGGGCCGATCAGGTCGCGCACGGGGGCGCAGGGGGTGCCGGTGGACTGGGCGTCGAGGAGACGGGTGGCCGCCTGATCGACGGCGGTCTCGGCGACGGAGGTTGCTGTCATGCCGCCAGCCTGCGGCACGCCGGGCCGACCCCACCAGGCGAACGTTCCACCCACCGGACCCTGCTCAGGGGGCGTCGTGCCGCAGCGCCTCCCGCCGGGCGAGGGTGGCCGCGACGCCGGCGGCGGCGGCCCGCACCGAGGTCGCGTGGGTCTCCGGGTGGAAGCGGGTCACCGGCCCGGTCAGGCTGACCGCGGCGATCGGGCGGTCGTCGGCGTCCAGGACCGGCGCGGCGACGCAGACGATGCCGACCGCGGACTCCTCGTGCTCGTAGGCCACCCCCGCCTCCAGGACGCGCTCGAGCTGGCGGCGCAGCAGGCCGGGGCCCGTCACCGTCCGGGGGGTACGGCGGTCCAGTCGCCCGGCGAGCACCTCGTCGACCAGCGCGGGGTCGCTGTGAGCCAGCAGTGCCTTGCCGATGGCGGTGCAGTGCAGCGGCATCCGCCCGCCGATCCGCGAGGGACTGGAGGCCTGGCGGTGCCCGCCGATCTTGGACACGTAGACGACCTCGCGCCCCTCGAGCACCCCCAGGTGGACGGTCTCGTGGGTGCGCTCGTACAGGTCCTCCATGAACGGGGTCGCCACCTCCAGCAGGCGGCGCTCCACCGAGGCCCGCATGCCGAGCTCGAAGAGCCGGCCGCCGAGGCGGTAGCCGTGCTCGGTGCGCTCGACCAGCCGGGTCGCGACCAGGTCGGACAGCACCCGGTGCAGCGTGCCCTTCGCCAGCCCGGTGCGGCGCACCAGCTCGGCCAGGCGCAGGTCGTGGTCGTCGGCGTGGAAGGCCGAGAGGACCGCGACGACCTTGCCGAGCACCGTGTCGGTGTCGGGTGGTCGCGGGTCGCTGCTCACCCACTGAACCTAGCGCCGAGGTCCGGCGGAGCCGCACAAACCCCGTGATCACGGCCGCCGGACGCCCTAGGGTGACCGCTCACACGATGAGACACCATGAGAGGAACGGACATGAGCGAGCCCTGGCTCCCCGAGGGGTGGGCGCATCCCACCCGGGTCGAGCTGTCGACCGGCCACCACCTGCGACCGATCCATCCCGACGACACCGAGCTCGACATGCCCGCGGTGATGGGGTCGCGCGAGCGCCTGTGGGCGATCTACGGCGAGGCCTGGGGCTGGCCCCCGGCCACCCTGACCGCCGAGAAGGACCGTGAGGACCTGCAGTACCACCGCGACGAGGAGCTGGCACACCGCTCCTTCAACTACGCCCTCTTCGACGCCGACGAGACCGAGCTGATCGGCTGCGTCTACCTCGACCCGACCGACAAGCCCGGCGCTGACGCCGACATCTCCTGGTGGGTCCGCGACGAGTACGCCGGCACGCCGGTCGAGGCCGCGCTCGACGCCCTGGTCCCCCGCTGGGTCGCCGAGGACTGGCCGCTGCGGGCACCACGCTACGTGGGCCGCGACCTCTCGTGGGCGCAGTGGCTGGCGCTGCCCGACCAGGACGAGGACCCGGGCTCCGGCGGCTCCCCCGCAACGTGGGGCTCCACCTTCCCGCGGACGCGGCCCCGCACCGCGTCCGGGTCGGGCACGCCGTGGGTCGGAGCCGACCGGCCGCGCTAGCCGGCCGCGACCGGCACGCGGGCCCCGGCCCGCGACGTCGCCGCCCGGTGCAGGAGCCCGACCACGGCGTAGGCCAGCACCACGCACGCGGCGCCGCCGAGCACGTCGAGGAGGAAGTGGTTGCCGGTGGCGAGCACGACGAGCACCTGCAGGCTCGGATAGGCGACGGCGACGACCCGCCAGGCCCGCGACGGCAGGCCCCACAGCTGGATCGCGCACCACAGCGACCAGCCGAAGTGCAGCGACGGCATCGCGGCGTACTGGTTGGTGGCATCGCCGATGCCTCGCGGGGCGGACGCCGCCGAGCCCCACCAGCCGTAGGCGGAGAAGTCCCGCATGACGTCGGCGATCCCGAGGTCCGGCATCAGCCGGGGCGGCGCGGCCGGCCAGGCGGCGTACACCGCCAGGGCGAGGGCCGAGGCCAGCACGATCGCCCAGTAGCCGCGCCAGTAGTGCCAGCCGCCGTGGCGGCGCGAGAGCAACAGCACCGCCGGCGTCATCACGTAGTGCATCAGCGCGTAGAAGTAGCAGGCCGTCACGGCGACCACCGGCACGGTGCCGATCCAGGTGTTGAGGGGCACCTCGACGCGGTCGAACAGCCACCCCCCCCCAGGCGAGGATGGTGCGGCTGTGGGCGATCGCGAGGCCCGGGTCGTTGCCCTGCGCGGCCCGGATGAGGGTGTAGAGCGCGAACAGCCCCACCAGGACCCCGACCTCGACCAGCCAGTGGGCCCGCGCGGCCGTCAGACGTGTCGTCGTCGCCTCTCGCTCGGCGGTCGCGGCCTGCGCACGAGGCGCCCTCCGGCACTGCTCCAGCATCACCACCATCCCGGGATAGGCTTCAACCGGAGGGTTGCTCCACTTGTGTGGGAAGTGACCAATGCCTCCTCGGAATCCGCAGCCGTTCGCCGGGTTGCGGTGTTGCGCCGACCCCCTGGCCACCCGACGAGCTCGCTGCCTGCGCACCTGCGCGGACGGTCAGCGACGACGCCGCGGCCACCACGCTCCGGCTGCGACGACTGCCCCGACGCTCGTCCGAGTAGCGTGCCGGTCATGGCTGACTCCCTCGACGGCCGCTCGATGCGCGAGCGGATGATGGCCGGCGATCTCTACATCGCCGACGACCCGCAGCTCGAGGAGGAGAGCCACGCCGCGCAGGACCTGATGGCGGCCTACAACGCGACCGGACCCCGCCAGAAGCCGCTGCGCCGGGCACTGCTGGCGCAGCTGTTGGGCAGCCTCGGCGAGGACACCGAGATCCGGGCGCCGCTCTACGTCGACTTCGGCAGCAACATCACGATCGGCGCGCGCTGCTTCGCCAACTACGGCCTGGTCGCGCTGGACGTCGCCGCCATCACGATCGGCGACGACGTGCAGATCGGGCCCGGGGTCCAGCTGCTGACCCCGACGCACCCGGTCGAGCCGGGGCCGCGACGAGACAAGTGGGAGGCCGCCGAGCCCATCACGATCGGCGACAACGTCTGGCTCGGCGGCGGGGTAGTCGTCTGCCCCGGGGTGAGCATCGGCGACAACACCGTGGTCGGCGCGGGCGCCGTCGTGACCAAGGACCTCCCCGCCGACGTCGTGGCCGTCGGCAACCCGGCCCGGATCGTCAAGCACCTGTCCTGACCCCGGCATGCCGCGCCCGGGGCCGGGTACGGGTAGCCATGACCACCAACCCCACCGAGCCCCTTCCCGACCCGGACGTGGTGCCGAGCCCCGGCCCCACCGACCCCGCCGTGCCCCCCACCCCGGGGCCCGGCGAGACGCCGCCGGACCCGACCCTGCCCGAGACGGAGCCCGTGCTCCCCTGAGCGATCGGAGGACGCCGTGGCCGTCACGAGCTTCCAGGATCTCCCCCTCGCCGACCGCGACCGCCCCTGGGACGGCGCCGCCGCCGAGAAGCGCGTGCGCGCCTGGGCCGACGCCCAGGACGAGCCCAACCAGCGGTACCGCGACGCCCACGTCTGGTACGACGCGGAGTCAAAGGACAACTTCACCGCCTACAAGCTGCTGATCGCCGACGTCGTCGACGGCCGGCTGACCGCCGTGCCGCGCGGGGTCATGGCCGCGGGCAACGTCATGCAGGGTTCGCGCGGCGGCGTCGACCTGCCGGCCAAGGACATCGACCGCGTGAAGAGCCACCTGGCGAAGTACTACGCCAAGATGGGCGACTCCGCCCCCTGGGACGACTGAACGACGCTTTCCCTGCTGGTTAGGTTTGACCCATGACCTGGGCGACGTGCAGCCACGGCCACAACCACTGGGGCCGCCGCGGCGCCGCCGGCCTGCTGATTGCGGAGGGCGGGCGGGTGCTCCTGCAACTGCGCGCGCACTGGGCGCACCAGGGCGGCACCTGGTCGATCCCCGGCGGTGCCCGCGAGCGCGGGGAGACCTGGGAGCAGGCCGCGATCCGCGAGGCCGGCGAGGAGCTCGGGTTGGCCGCCCACGAGGTCGCGGTCCGCGGCTCCTCCACCGCGAGCTGCGGCGGCTGGACCTACGAGACCGTGCTGGCGGTGCCGACCGGCCCGCTCCGGCTGGCGGACCTGGCCGAGAGCGACGGCCACGCCTGGGTGCCCGCCGCCGAGGTGACGGACTTGCCGCTGCACGCGAGCTTCCGGGAGGCCTGGTCGGCGCCGGACTCCTCGCTGGCGAAGTTCGTGGCGGCGTCCTAGACCAGTCGCATCCGGACCGAGCGGGTCGCCACGTCGGCCGTCTCCAGACGCACGCGTACGTCGGTCCCGAGCGGCAGGTCGCCGTCCCCGACGACCGGGGCCTCGACGCCCAGCTCGGCCAGCATGACCACGCCGCGGTCGGGCCGCTTCTCCTCGACGCTCACGACGACGGCGTCGAACTCCTCGCCCACCCGGGCGGCCAGCAGCCCCGCCTCGACGAGGTCGAGCACCGCGCGCTCGTAGGCCCGGGCGCGCTGGCTGGACTGCTGCATGGTCCTGGGCAGCCCGGGTAGCGCCGCGAGCACCCAGTCCGGCACCGGCTCGCCGGCGCACAGGGCGACGCACACCTCGCCGGCGTAGCGGTCCGCCAGCCGGCGCAGAGGCGCGGTGACGTGGGCGTACTCGGAGGCCAGCGCGGAGTGCAGCGGCTCGGCCGGCACCTCGCCGTCGAAGGCGACGTAGCCGCTGCCGCGCAGCAGCCGGGCGCTCGCGACCACCATCGCGGCCTGCTCGGGCTGCGTGGGGTCGAGGGAGCGGATGAAGTCGGGGTAGAGCACCTCGGCGGGCCACTCGATGCCGAGCGCGCGGGCGGTGCGGTGCAGGCGCTGGACGTCGCGCGGGTCGGGGGCCGGCAGGGTGCGCAGCAGCCCGACCCGCCCGTAGACCATGAGCGTCGCCGCGCCGAACCCGGTCAGCAGCGAGATCTGGGAGTTCCACAGCTCCACCGGCAGCAGGGAGCGGAACTCCAGGCTCCACCGGCCGCCCTGGATGTCGATCTCCTGCTCGGGCAGCGGCAGCGACACCCCGCCGCGGGCGGCGTCGCGCGCCAGCCGGAGCTCGCCGATCTCCTGCAGCAGCGTCAGCACCTCCCCGCCGGTGCCCTCGTCGACTGCGCGCTGCGCCTGCTCGTAGGAGAGCTTGGCCGTCGAGCGCACCCGGGCGCGCTCGACGTGCACGTCGGTGCCCTCGCCGACCTCGTCGACCCGGATCGTCCACAGCAGCGCCGGGCGGACCTGCCCCTCGACGAGCGAGCCGGCGTCCTCGGAGATCACCTTGGGATGCAGGGGCACCTTGGAGTCCGCGCCGTACAGGGTCTCCCCACGGCGGTGCGCCTCCACGTCGACCGGGTCACCGGGGCTCACGAAGGCGGCGACGTCGGCGATGGCGTAGTGGACGACGTAGCCGTCGCCCGCGCGCTCGATGTGGAGGGCCTGGTCGAGGTCCATCGCCCCCTCGGGATCGATGGTGACGAACGCGATGTCCGTGCGGTCCAGGTCCGGCAGGCGCGGGGCGGCCGCGGCCGCCGCGGCCGCCTCCTCCACCTCGGGTGGGAAGTCCGGGCTCACCTCCAGCTCGCCACGGATCCGCTCGATGCCTTCACGCAGCGTGGTCACCACGGCCGCGCTGTCGGCCCCGTCGGAGTCAGTGTCGTCGGCGACCTTGATGTGGACGACCCGGTTGCTCGGCATCCCCCGACCCTAAGCCCCGACCGCGGCTCTAGGGTTGCGGCGTGCTGATCCTGCTGCCGCCCAGCGAGGGCAAGTCCGCCCCGCGCCGGGGCAAGCCCCTCGACCTCGCCAGCCTCGGCAGCCCGGGTCTGACGCCGGCCCGTGAGCGGGTGCTCGACGCACTGGTCAAGCTGTGCGAGGGCGACCCGGACGTGGCCGCCAAGACCCTCGGCGTGCCCAAGACGCAGCTCGACCTGGTCCGTCTCAACGCCGAGGTGCGGCGGGCGCCCACGGCCCGGGCCGACCAGGTCTACAGCGGCGTCGTCTACGAGTCGCTGGGCTTCGCGACGCTCTCCCCCGCGGCCAAGCGCCGGGCAAGCAGCCGCGTCGCCGTGACCAGCAGCGTGTTCGGGCTGGTCCGCCCTGCTGATCGGATCCCGGCGTACCGCCTCTCCGGCGACGCCGGCCTGCCCGGTCTCGGCGGCATCGCCGCCCACTGGCGCGACCATCTGGGCGACGCGGTCACCGAGGCGATGGGCACCGGGCTCCTGGTCGACCTGCGATCCGGGACCTACGCCGCCTTCTGGCGCCCACCGGCCGAGCTGGCGCCCCGCGTGGCGACCGTCCGGGTCCTGCACGAGGTCGACGGCCGGCGCCAGGTCGTGAGCCACTTCAACAAGGCGACCAAGGGCCGGATCGTGCGGGCGCTGCTCGAGGACGGCCGCGACCCGCGCACCCCGGTGAGGCTCGCCGAGGTGCTGCGCGACCTCGGGTGGACCGTCGAGGTCGGCGACCCCACGGCGAAGGGCACCCAGCTCGACGTGGTGGTCGCCCAGCTCTGACCGGTCCGATCCCACGGTCACGCGCGCCGCGCCGCGTTGTGGCTTGCTACCAGCCCGAGGGGTCCGCGAACGGGTCGCGGGCCGGGGGCAGCGCGTTGTAGAGGCGCATCGACGTACGCGGCTCGTCGCCGGTCGGTCCCCGGCCGAAGAACGACACGACGGTCACCGACGCGGGGGTGAGCTCCATCCGGAACACCGCGTCCAGCGGGGCACTGACGGCGTGGCTGACCAGCGTCTTGATCGGCGTCACGTGGCTCACCACGACGACGGTCCTACCCGGATGCTCGTCGAGGACCCGCTGCAACCCCGCGAGCACCCGCTCCTCCACCACCCGGAACGACTCGCCGCCCTCCGGGGCGGCGTCAAGGGAGCCGAGCCACTCACGCAACGCGTCGGGGTGGCGCTCGCCGACCTCGGCGAAGGTGAGTCCGTCCCAGACCCCGAACTCCATCTCCGCGAAGCCCGGCTCCACGGCCACGTCCTTGCCCAGCACCTCGGCGACGATCTCGGCCGACTCGAGCGTACGGCGCACCGGCGAGGCGATCACGGCATCCACCCGCTCGGCGATGGGAGCGAGCCACTGGGCGGTGGCACGCACCTGGTCGCGGCCCTCGTCGCTCAAGCCGGGGTTGGCACTCGCCAGGCCACCGGAGAAGCGCTTCGCCACCGTGTGCGCCGTGACCCCGTGGCGCACCAGGATCAGCGTGGTCGGGGCGCCGGCGCCGGCGGACCAGCCGCGGACCTGGCTCTGAACCGACGCCGGTGGGTCGCCGGCCGCGGCCGCTCCGGGGCTCTCGATCTCCTCGATCAGCGAGTCCTCGTCCTCCACGCGCGCCGGCACAGTGACGCCGTCGCGGACACCGTCGAGGGCCTCGTTGGCCAGCCGGTCGGCGTAGGAGTTCAGCTCGCGCGGCACCCAGGTGTACGTCGTCCCGGCCGGCGCCAGCCGGGTCGCCTCGGCCGCGAGCGGGCGCATGTCGGGGTGCTTGATCTTCCAGCGTCCCGACATCTGCTCGACCACGAGCTTGGAGTCCATGCGGACCTCCACCTCGGCGTCCGGGGCATGGTCCTGCGCCAGGCGCAGGCCGGCGATCAGGCCGGAGTACTCCGCGACGTTGTTGGTCGCCCGACCGATCGTGCTGCCGTCCTCGGCCAGCACGGTGCCGGTTTCGGCGTCGCGCAGCACGGCGCCGTACGCCGCCGGGCCGGGGTTGCCGCGCGAGCCTCCGTCCGCCTCGATGATGACGCGGCGAGTCACAGCCCGGACTCGCCGGTGCGCACCAGGATCCGCTGGCACTCCTCGCAGCGGACGACCTCGTCGCTCGGCTTGGCGCGGATCACGGCGAGCTCGGCGTTGTCGATGGTGAGCTGGCAGCCGCTGCAGCGGCGCTGGCGCAGCTCGGCGGCGCCCACGCCGCCCTTGCTCTCCCGCAGGCGGTCGTAGAGCGCCAGCAGGTCCGCGGGCAGCCCCTCGACGGCGGGGGCGCGCTCGGCGACCGCGGTCTGGAGCTCCACGTCGATCGCGGCCGCCTTCTCGTCACGCGATGCGACCAGGTCGGCCAGCCGGATGTCGACGGCGGTGAGCTTCTCGGTGAGCTCGGTGAGCGCGGCCTGGGCCTGCTCGAGCTGCTCCATGACCTCGAGCTCCTCGTCCTCGAGCGTCGAGATCCGGCGCTCCAGCGAGGTGAGCTCGTGCTGCATGCGCTCGAGGTCCTTGGGGTTGGTGATGGCACCGGAGTCCATCCGGTCGCGATCGCGGGCGCGGCGTGCCTTGACCTGCTCGACGTCGGCGTCGGCCTTCGCCTGCGCCGCGCTCAGGTCGTCGACCACGATCCGGGCGTCGCGGGCCTGGTCGTCGATCTCCTTGCGCTGCGCCGTGAGCGTCGCGATCTCGGCGTGCTCCGGGAGGTGCGAGCGCTGGTACCGCAGCTGGTCGGCCTTCGCGTCCAGGGCCTGGACGTCGAGCAGCTTCAGTTGGGCGAACGGGTCGGCTTTCAGCGGGTGCTCCTCAGATGCGGGTGGTCCACGGGTCCGTGACGGTCGTGCTCACGTGGGTCACCACCGTATCGCCCAGGACCTCACGCAGCTTCGCCTCCACCACCGGGAGCCAGGTCCACTCCGCGGCCCAGTGCGCCACGTCGACCAGGGCGGGCCCCGCCTTCTCGACGAACTCGCTCGCCGGGTGGTGGCGCAGGTCGCTGGTGAGGTAGACGTCGGCGTCGGTGCGCAGCACGTCGTCGAGCAGGAAGTCTCCCGCTCCCCCGCACAGCGCCACCCGTCGTACGACGCGGTCCGGGTCGCCGGCGACCCGGACGCCGTGCGCGGTCTGCGGCAGCACCTGCGCGACGTGCTCGGCGAACTCCCTCAGCGTCGTGGGGGCGACCGAGCCGATCCGCCCGGTGCCGGTGGTGGCACCGCTGGGGTCGGCCAGCTCGACGACGTCGTAGGCCGGCTGCTCGTAGGGGTGCGAGAGAAGCACGGCGCGCACCACCTCGGCCCGCAGGGCGCGCTCCAGGACCACCTCGATCCGGACCTCGTCGACGGTCTCGATGCTGCCGACGGTGCCGATCGCCGGGTCGGCGCCCTCGAGCGGGCGGAACCGGCCCTGACCCTGGGAGGTGAACGACGCGAAGTCGTAGTCGCCGATGCGCCCGGCTCCGGCCTCCGCAATGGCCGCGCGCAGCGGCGCCGCGGCGTCGGCCGGCACGTAGACGGTCAGCTTGTCGCGCGGTGGCCCGTCCTGGGCCAGGAGCGGCGTGACCTCGGTGAGCCCGAGGGCGTCCGCCAGGGCCGCGGACACGCCGTCCTCGGCGAGGTCCGCGTTGGTGTGGGCCGTCAGCAGCGCGCACCCCGCCGCGGTGAGCGTCGCGAGGGTCCGGCCCTTGGGGGTCGTCGCGGCGACGCTGTGCACCGGCTTGAGGAACAGCGGATGGTGCACGACCAGCAGGTCGGCCCCCCACTCCGCCGCCTCACGGGCGACCTCGATGGTCGGGTCGACCGCGAACATCACCTTCGCGACGGCGGCGTCGGGGTCGCCGGACACCAGCCCGACGGCGTCCCACCCCTCCGCCGTGCTCGGCGGGTACCACGCGTGCAACCGGTCGATGACGTCCTGGAGGGTCGGCATGCGGTCAGGCTAGTGGCGCTCGTGGGTGGTGTGCCGCAGCCCCCCTCCCCCTGGCGTCCTAGGCTCGGACCATGCCCGTCGTGAAGATCAACGCCATCAGTGTCCCGCCGCAGGCCCACGAGGAGCTCGAGAGGCGCTTCGCCGCCCGGGCCGGCACGGTCGAGGGATCGCCGGGATTCCTCGGCTTCCAGCTGCTGCGGCCGGTGCAGGGCGAGGAGCGCTACTTCGTCGTGACCCAGTGGGAGGACGAGGAGTCGTTCGCCGCCTGGCGCGACGGCGACGCCCATGCCGCCCACGCCGGCCCCCAGGACGGCGCTGAGCGCCCGAAGCCCGTCGCCAGCGGCGCGGAGCTGCTGGAGTTCGAGGTGGTCCTCGACGTCAAGCCCAGCTGAGCGAGCCGCCCCCCGACGGGGGCCGCACGCCCGCGCGCTGCTCAGCTTCTCCACGAGTCACACGAGCCGTGGGAAACAGGCGCCTTCCGTATGAACCTTCGTCGGGGAGGCGTGAGTTTCACCGGGTGCCCGGTGAAACTCGCCGACGCCTCAGTTGACCTGGCGGTCGTAGCCCTTCCAGTAGGCCTCGCGCAGCTTGAACTTCTGCAGCTTGCCGGTCGCGGTGCGCGCCAGCTCGTCGCGGAACTCGATCGAGGTCGGCGCCTTGTAGCCGGCCGCCTTGTCCTTGCACCAGGCGATCAGCTCCGCCTCGCTCGCCGAGGCACGCTCCGCGAGCACGACGAGGGCCTTGATCGTCTCGCCCCACCTCTCGCTGGGGACCCCGATCACGGCGACCTCGGCCACGGCCGGGTGGGAGAAGAGCACGTCCTCCACCTCGATCGAGGAGACGTTCTCGCCGCCGGTGATGATCACGTCCTTCTTGCGGTCCTGGATGGTGAGGTAGCCGTCGTCGCCGATGGCCCCGCCGTCGCCGGTGTGGAACCACCCATCGCGCAAGGCCACCGCGCTCTCCTCCGGCTGCTCCCAGTAGCCCTCGAGCACCACGTTGGAGCGGGCCAGCACCTCGCCGCCGCCCTCCTCGGAGTCGTCGATCCTGAGCCGTACGCCGAGCGCCGGCGCCCCGGCGCGCACCAGCTTCTGCGCCCGGTCCTGCGCGGACAGGTCGTCCCACTCCTCGCGTGAGCGGTTGATGGTCAGCAGCGGCGAGGTCTCGGTGAGGCCGTAGATCTGGATGAACTCCCAGCCCAGCTCCTCCTGCACGCGTACGACGGTCTTCGTGGGCGGCGGAGCGCCCGCCATGATGATGCGGACCCGGTCGCGCCCAGGGATCTCGCCCTCCCAGTCCTGGGCCGCCTCGAGGACCGCGGCCGCGACCGCGGGCGCCGCGCACATCACGGTCACGCCGTGGTCCCGCACTCGACGCAGGATCTCCGCCCCGTCGATCTTGCGGATCATCACCTGGCGCACGCCGAGGCCGGTCATGGCGAACGGCATCCCCCACCCGTTGGCGTGGAACTGCGGCAGCGTGTGCAGGTAGACGTCGCGGTCGGTGACGCCGGCGTGCATCGCGAAGGTGACGGCGTTGACCCAGATGTTGCGGTGGGTGATCTGCACGCCCTTGGGACGCGCGGTCGTCCCGGAGGTGTAGTTGATGGTGGCCGTGGCGTTCTCGTCGGGCTCCCAGGCCTGCGGCTCGGGTCCCCCGTCCTCGGGTGCCGCCGCGTAGAGGTCGTCGTCCTGGCCGATCACGAACCGGTGCTCTGCGGTGACCCCACGCAGCTCCTCGTCGAGCTCCGGGTCGACGATCAGCACCCGCGCCCCGGAGTGCTCGACGATGTAGCGCACCTCGTCGGGGCGGAGCCGGAAGTTCACCGGCACCAGCACCCGGCCGAAGCCGGCGACGCCGAAGAACGACGTCAGCAGCCGCGAGCTGTTGTGGCTCACCACGGCGACCCGGTCCCCCACCCCGATGCCGAGCTCGTCCAGCTTGGCCGCCTGGCGGCGCGCCAGCGCCCCCATCTCGGCATAGGTGAGCTCGCCCCGCTCGTTGCCGAGCGGCCGGGCCGGCTGCACGGGCTCGTCCACGGCCCCGACCCGGGCGCCGTAGACCTGGACCGCGCGGTCGAGGAAGTCGGAGATGCTGAACGGGACGATCAACTGGGGCCTCCCGGGGACGGCGCGGTGGTGACGGTGCGTGTGACGGGGCCCACTGTAGTGAGCCGCGCTCGAGCGTCGGCCCGGACCCGCGAGGCAGCCTGCCGAGGTAGCGACGGCCTTTGTCCTTCTGGCCCCGCAGCACCCTGCGCATGCCTCGTGAGAGTCCTCTCATACGGCTCTCACCCGGGGTCCACGATGGGGGATGATCGTGGGGTCATGAGCAGGTTCTGGAAGATCGTCCTCGCGCTGGCCCTGGTGCTCCCGGTCAGCGCCTTCGTCGTCGGGTCCCTGGCCGCGTCGTCGGCCGACGAGCCGGCGCGCCGCGACCCGATCCTGATCGAGGACTCCTCGTCGCCGTCCACGCGACCGACGCCCACACCGTCCGGCGACCCGTCGCCGTCCCACACCGGACGCTCCGACGACGAGTCCCACGACGAGTCCGACGACCCCGACGACATCGACGACATCGACGTGATCAGGCCCGAGCCCGGCGAGGTGGACGACGACGACCACTCCGGTCACGGACACGGCGGTGACGACCGAGACGACCGCGATGACCGGGACGACCACTCCGGCCGCGGCGGTGGCGACGACGACTGAGCCGCCCGCACCTGCCGGCCCCCGACCGCGCCGGTCGGGGGTCTCCGTACGCGTGCGGATCACCGCCGCGGTGGCCGCGCTGGTGCTCCTCGCGCTCTCGGTCGCGGGCGCGATCGTCTACGTCATCGAGAGCCAGCGCCTCGAGCAGCAGACCGTCGACGCCGTCGAGCAGGAGCTGGACGAGTTCGCGGCGTTCACGCAGTCTCGAGGCCGGGGCGTCACCGAGGTCGGCTCCCTGCTGCGCGCCTTCATGGCCGGCAGCGTCCCCGACGACGACGAGCTGCTGGTCGGCTGGGTCGGCGACCGGCCGACCCAGCAGTTCCCGCGTGACGACCCGCTCCCCCGCGACGCCGCCTTCCAGACGGCCGCCGCTCCCCTGGTGCGCGATGGTGGCTCGACCCGTCTCGACACCGCCGAGGGCGAGGTGCTCGTCACGGCTCAGCCCGTCGTCCTCGGCGAGCAGCGCGGCGCGCTCGTGGTCGTCGTCCAGCTCGACGAGGGACGCGGCGGCCTGCGCGACACGATGCGCACCTACGCCATCGTGGCCGCGCTGTCGCTGCTGCTGGTCACGGCGGCCGCGTTCTGGCAGGCGGGTCGGCTGCTCGCGCCGCTGAGGGTGTTGCGCGAGAGCGCCGAGGCGATCGGCGAGACCGACCTGTCCCGGCGGGTCCCCGAGTCGGGCAACGACGACATCACCGCCCTGACCCACACCGTCAACGGCATGCTGGAGCGGCTGGAGGCGGCGTTCGTGGGCCAGCGCCGGTTCCTCGACGACGCCGGCCACGAGCTGCGCACGCCGCTGACCGTCCTGCGCGGCCACCTCGAGCTGCTCGACACCGGCGACCCCGAGGAGGTCGCCGAGACCCGTGCCCTGCTGCTTGACGAGGTCGACCGGATGTCGCGGCTCGTCGGCGACCTGATCCTGCTGGCCAAGAGCGACCGCCCGGACTTCGTCACCCCGGCGGAGGTCGACCTCGAGCACCTCACCGAGGACGTCCTCGCCAAGGCCCGCGCGCTCGGCGACCGCGAGTGGCTCCTGGACGCCACGGCCGCGGTCACCATGCACCTGGACGGCCAGCGACTGACCCAGGCCCTGCTTCAGCTCGCCGACAACGCGGTCAAGCACACGGCTCCCGGAGACGTCGTGGCCATCGGCTCCTCCTACGACAGCGGCACGGCCAGGCTGTGGGTGCGCGACACCGGCCCCGGGGTCGCACCGGAGGACCGGGAGGCGATCTTCGAGCGGTTCGGGCGGGGCCGGGTCGCCGAGCACGATGAGGGCTTCGGCCTGGGGCTGTCGATCGTGCGCGCGATCGCGCAGGCACACGGCGGGGACGTGGCGGTCGAGGACGCTCAGCCGCGCGGCGCCCGGTTCGTGATCACGCTGCCCGGCCCGGCGAGCGCCGCCGCGCCGACCGTCGTACTGGAGGAGGAGCCATGGCCCGCATCCTGATCGTCGAGGACGAGGCGCGCATCGCCTCGTTCCTCGCCAAGGGCCTCCGGGCCGACGGCCACGTCGCCACGGTTGTCGCCGACGGCGTCATCGGGCTGGACCACGCGCTCAGCGGCGAGCACGACCTGATGATCCTCGACATCGGGCTGCCGAGGCTGGACGGCTTCGACGTGCTCGACCAGCTGCGCTCGCAAGGGTCGCGGCTGCCGGTCATCGTGCTCACCGCCCGCGACTCGGTCACCGACACCGTCTCCGCGCTGGAGGGCGGGGCCGACGACTACATGGCCAAGCCCTTCCGCTTCGCCGAGCTGCTGGCCCGCGTGCGGCTGCGGCTGCGGCAGGCGGGAGCCGGCGACCGCGGCGGTGCCCCGGAGGCCCTCGAGGCCGGCGGCGTACGCCTCGACCTGCGCACCCGCCGCGCGACCGTGGGCGGCAAGGAGCAGGACCTGTCGGCCAGGGAGTTCGCCCTGGCCGAGATCTTCATGCTCAACGCCGGACAGGTGCTCTCACGCGAGCAGCTGCTCGACCACGTGTGGGGCTACGACTTCGACCCGGGGTCCAACATCGTCGACGTCTACGTCGGCTACCTGCGCCGCAAGTTCGGCGCCGCCACGATCGAGACCGTGCGCGGCATGGGCTACCGGTTCGGTTCCTGACGCGGATCCGGCGGCGGCTGTGGCAGGCTCCGGACGTGGACAGGTACGGGCCGCTGCGCTCACCGCGAGGTCGCGTCGACGTCGAGGTGCGCCCCGACGTGCTCGAGCTCCATCCCCGCAACTCCCCCTTCGACCTCGCGGACGGCGCCGAGATCGGGCTGGTCGTCGGCGCGATCGCCGTCGCCGTCGCGGGCACCTTCCTGCCCGAGCCGCTCAACTATGCCTGCTTCATCCTGGCCGCAGTGGTCATCGTCGGCCTCGCGCTGACCTACGTCGTCGCCTACGCCGCTGCGGCCGTCATGCTGGTGGTGACCCTCGTCCGGCTGGTGACCAGGAAGGGCCGGCGTCGGGTGCGCAGCTCGGTCGACAACCTCCTGCGCGCGACCACGGCCGGCACCTGGAAGGTGCCTCGCGGCGACGTCCAGTGGGTGTCCCCGATCGACCGCTCGCTGCGACCGCGTCTGCGCCTCGGCCTGCCCCACGGCGAGCTGGTGCTGACCGCGTGGGCCTGGCGTCGCGCTCAGCTCGAGGGCCTGGCGCAGGAGCTCGCCGTCAGCGTCGAACCTTGAACGTGAGCCGCGCCGGCGGCTGTGCCGACAGCACCGGCTCGAGCGCGCCGGCCACCTCCCGCGGCTCCGGACGCTCGGTCGGGTCTGCGGCGAGCATCGCGTAGACCGTCTTGGCGACGTCGGCGGGCGTCCCGTCGGGCAGCGCGTACGGCTCCTCGACCAGCTGCGGGTAGCGCAGGGTGAGGTCCGCGGACCCCCGGTCCCCGTCGTCGAAGGGCCGGTAGCCCGCGATCGCCTCGAAGAGCGTCGCGCCCAGGCCCCAGACGTCGCTGGCGTGACCGGGCGCACCTGCCTGTCCGGGGGCGCACTGCTCGGGTGACATGTAGGCGTCGGTGCCGATCGTGCTGGTCAGCTCGGCGGCACGGTGCCCCGGTCGCGCCACCGACAGGTCGATCAGCCGTGCGGGCGCGCCCATGATCACGTTGCTGGGCTTGATGTCGAGGTGCACGACGTCGACGTGGCGGAAGTAGTGCAGCGCCGAGGCGATGTCGACGGCCAGCGGCAGGTACTGCTGCTCCTGCAGCGGGCCGTGGCGACGTACCAGCGTCGAGAGCCGCGGCCCGTCGATGTGCTCCAGGACCAGGTGCGGACGCGCGCCGCCGAGCTCGTGACGCAGCCGTCGTACGACGACCGGGTGGTTTGCCTGGTCGAGCGCGGCGGCCTCCCGGGCGAGTCCGCCCAGCGTGGCCTCGTCGTCCAGCTCCGTCGGCCGGACGACCTTGACCACCACGGGTGCGTAGGTGATCTCGTCGAAGGCGAGGTAGGCCTCGTACGCCGATCCCCCGCCGAGCAGCCGCATCGCGGTCAGCTCGGGGGTGATCGGGTCGCCCTCGCGGAGGTGCCAGCTCTCGTCGGCGCGCGTCATCGTCGCCCCCTTCAGCCGCGGGTGTTGTGCCGCGAGCGGTCGTTGGTGCGGTTCTGCGACCAGTCGACGCGGTTGTTGCCGGCACCGTCGCTGGTCCAGTCCATGCCCACCCGGTCCCGGCTGTGGTCGCGCCCGGAGTCGCGTCCCGTGCGCGTCTGGTCGCGACTGTGGGTGCCGCCGGTGCGCGTGTGCGTGCCACCGCTGGTGTTGGTGTGGGTGCCGTCCCGCTTGCCCAGGCCGGTGTCGTCGTCATCGTCGTCGGCCACGAGCACGACGTCCGGGGTGTCGTCGTCGCGCTTGAGCCCCTGGTCGTCGCTGCCCGCAGTGGCGGCGCCGATCGGGAACGCGAGGAGTCCGGTGGTCACGAGTCCGGCGACACCCAGCGTGCCGACGTGGAGAGTGGTGAGCTTCATGGTGGGTCCTTCTCTCGAGGGTGAGTTCGGTCGAGAAGGACCCTCGTCGGCGGTGGTGAGCGGTCCGTGAGCCACGCATGAGAGCACTCTCACCGCAGCACCCCCACCGGTCAGAGGTGCTTGAGCGCCTCGCGCCGGCTCAGCCCGGAGAGCCGGTCGCCCAGGCGCGCGACCTCGGCGCGCACCCAGTCGGGGTCCGTGCGGGCGTAGTCCCGAAGGGCCCAGCCGATCGCCTTGCGAAGCCAGAACGACCGGTCCTCCAGGTTGTGCTCGATCGCGTCGCGCAGCAGCACGACGTCGGTCTCCCCCTTGGCTCCCAGCTGGGACAGGACCGCCGTACGCCGCAGCCACAGGTGGTCGTCGGTCATCCAGGCCCGCATGACGGGAGCCACCTTCTGGCGGTGACTGCGCAGCGTGGGCGCCACCAGGTGCGCGGCGATCTCGTCGACGAGGTCCCACCACGCGCCGGTGACGACGAGGTGGCGCCACAGGTCCAGCGATCCGGGGTCCAGCCACTCGCGCGCCAGCCGGTGCCTGGCCACGGCCAGCGCCGCGTACCTCTCCTCGCGGTAGGCCGCCTCGTCCCACAGCGCGCGTACCGTCGCGGTCCACTCCTCCCGCGACGCCGGTCGGTAGAGCGCCAGCGGCGGCCGCAGGACCTTTCGCAGCTCGGGCGCGCCGATGCCCCGGTAGGGCATCACGCTCTTCATGTACGCCTGCTGCGCGCGCGCTCGCTCGGCGTCGCCGGCCGCGGCCAGCGCGGCCCGCACGCTCTCGACGAGGTCGCGGTCCCCGGGCATGACTCCATTCCACACCGTCACGCGCGGGACGGGCGCGAAGGACGCCAGGATGGGAAGGTGGCGAGGCGCAACCCGCTCCTCGGGCCCGTGACACATTCTCGGCGCTGGTCTCGTCGTAGGGGTGAGAGACACCGACACCCAGAGGACGTGGTCCTCACCGGCGCAGGAGGACATGTGCAGCGCACCGATCGGGACGACTTCGAGCAGTTCGCTCGGGCGCGCTCCCACGAGCTGCTCCGCGCCGGATGGCTGCTGACGGGCGATCGACACCGCGGTGAGGATCTGGCCCAGGAGACGCTGGCCCGCGTCTTCTCGAAGTGGTCGCGGGTGAAAGCCGCCGACAACCCGGCTGCCTACGCCCGCACGATCCTGACCCGGATCTACCTCGACTCCGTACGGCGCCGCAGCTCCACCGAGGTGCCGCTCGCCGACCCGCCGCAGGCCCGGGCGGCCACGCCCGACAGTGACCTGCGACAGGTGCTGGTGGCGGCGTTGCGCGAGCTGACCCCGGTGGATCGCGCGGTGGTCGTGCACCGGTACCTGCTCGACGCCGATGTCGCCACCGTGGCCCGCGATCTCTCGCTCAGCGAGAACGCGGTGCGCACCAGGTCCTCACGCTCTCTCGCCCGGATCCGGGAGCATCTCGGAGCCGACTTCATCGATCTGACCGAGAACAGCCGTTGAAAGGCGACGACATGACCCATGACCAGCCCCAGCAGGACGACCAGCTGATCCGCCTGATGGAGCGCGCCATGCTCCCCGTGACCGCGAGCGAGGAGCTCGTCGCCGGTGGCCTGACCCGCGGCCGGCGCCTCACCCGTCGCCGGCGCACGGCTCAGGCGGCCGGGATCGGCGCCGCGGCGCTGGCGGCGGTCGCAGCCCTGGCGGCGCCGTCCTTCCTCGGTGACCGGGACGATCAGCCCCCGTCGGCGGCGAGCGGCCCCGACGACGGCGCCTCGGGCCCCGCGGACGGCCAGACGCAGGAGCCGACGTCGGCACCCTCGGCTGACCAGCTCCCGCCCCACCTGCAGCGGGCGCAGCAGCTGCTGCTCGAGGCTCTCCCGGACGACATCCCGAGCCCGGGCTACTACCTCGCCGGTGTCGAGTATGACCCCGACGGGCGCGGTCTCGGCGAGATTCGACAGTGGGTCACGATCGACGACTCCGGGATCGCCGGGCGACAGCCCGCCAGGTGTGACCGGGTCGCCGCCTCGCCGGCCCCCGACGACTGTGTCGCGACCGAGGCCGGCTGGGTCTTCACCGGCCCGTCGCTGCCCGACGTCTCCGGCAAGCACCCGGATCTGGCCGGGATGCAGGCGATCTACATCCTGCGCGACGGCAAGATCGTCCACCTCATCGCCTACAACGCGCTGGAGGCCGCACTGGGCGGCGAGCCAACCCGTACCGACCCGGTGCTCGACGCCGACGAGCTGGTCGAGCTGGTCACCAAGACCGACTGGTTCGACTGAGCCACGACCGCTAGGTCCTGGTGGGCGCAGAGGGGATCGAACCCCCGACCACCTCGTTGTAAGCGAGGGGCTCTACCGCTGAGCTATACGCCCGTGCTCGAAGCGGGAGCAGACTACGTGACTCCCCAGCGGCATGCGAAGAGGGCCCGAAATGAGTTGAACCGCTGGCGTCTCGGGTCACCAGCGGTTCAACAAGGAAGACACTAGGGGCAGCCGGCTGGGGCCGTCAGCCGAACGCCGGAAATCGCGGCCAGCGGTCTAGACGGCTGCGGCCAGCTGCCTGAGGTGCTCGTCGAGGTCGCGCCCCTCGGGCATCGCGTTGTGGGTGGCCCAGCGCACTGTGCCGTCCTTGCCGACGACGTACGACGAGCGGAGCGGAGCGCCGGTCGCCTCGTCGAAGACGCCGTAGGCGCGGGCCACCTCCCCGTGCGGCCAGAAGTCGCTGAGCAGGGGGAAGTTCAGCCCGTCCTGGTCGGCGAACGCCCGCAGCGAGAACATCGGGTCGCACGAGATGGCCAGCACCTCGGTGTCGAAGGTGAGGAACTCCGCCAGCCGGTCGCGGATCCCGACCATCTCGCCGGTGCACACCCCGGAGAACGCGTAGGGGTAGAAGAGGATCGCCACCGCCTTGCTCCCCCGGTACGACGACAGCGTCACGTCCTGCCCGAACTGGTCGCGCAGCGTGAAGTCCGGTGCCGGTCCCCCGCACTGGATGCCGCTCATGAGTCCCTCTCGTCCTTCGCCAGCTCACGTTTGAGCACCTTGCCGGTGGAGTTGCGTGGCAGCTCGTCGAGCACGACGATCTCGCGGGGCACCTTGTAGCGCGCGAGGTTCTGCTTCACCCAGTCCTTGAGGTCGTCCTCGCCGACGTCGGCGTCCACCACCACGAACGCCTTGAGCCGCTTGCCGTAGTCGTCGTCGTCCACGCCGACCGCCGCCGCGTCGGTCACGTGCTCGTGGCGCATGAGGCAGTCCTCGACCTCCTTGGGGAACACGTTCTCCCCGCCGGAGACGATCATCTCGTCGTCACGACCCTCGACGTACAGGCGCCCGTCCTCGCCGATGCGGCCGACGTCGCCCGAGGACATCAGCCCGTCGACCATGTCCTTGTGGCCCCCGCCGGTGTAGCCCTCGAAGAGCAGGTTGTTGCCCACGAAGATCCGTCCCGACTCCCCCGCCGGCAGCTCGTGGCCCTCGGAGTCGAGGATCCGCACCACCGTCGCGTACGGCGGTCGGCCCGCGGAGGACGGCGCCTCACGCAGGTCCTGCGGGGTCGCGATCGAGGCGTAGGCGACCTCGGTCGAGCCGTAGATGTTGTAGAGGTTGTCGCCGAAGTGGTCCATCCAGCTCAGGGCCAGGTCGCCGGGCAGCGCCGAGCCGGAGGCCGCGACCACCTTCACCCGCGACAGGTCGTAGGAGGCCAGGGTGTCCTCGGGCAGCGCCAGGATCCGCTGCAGCATCACCGGGATCACCACGATCGAGTCGCAGCGCTCCGACTCGGCCGCCTCGAGCGCGCCCTCCGGGTCGAACTTGCGCCGCAGCACCACCGTCGAGCCCAGCAGCATGGCCAGGGCCAGGTGCGCGAAGCCCCAGGTGTGGAACAGCGGCGCGGCGATGTGGGTGCGCCAGCCCGCGCGCAGCGGCATCCGGGAGAGCAGCGAGACCGCCGCGTCGATGCCGGCCTCGTTGCGCGGGGCACCCTTCGGCGTACCGGTGGTGCCGGAGGTCAGGATCACGATCCGGCAGTGTCGCTGCGGCGCGTCGAGGTCGTCGGTCGACTCCGACCCGATCAGCGCCTCGACGGTGGGCACGTCGGGCTCGTCGTCGCTGTCGGCCCAGGCGACCACCCGTCGCTCGGTGGCTGCCGCGGCGAGCATCTCGGTGAACTCCTCGTCGTGCACCACCACGGTGGGCTGCTCGCGCTCGAGCACGTCGACGAGCTGAGGGCCGGCGAACGAGGTGTTGAGGTAGAGCAGGTCGGCGCCCAGCTTGGCGACGGCGATGCTCACGTCGACGAAGTACCGGTGGTTGCGGCACATCACCGCGACCGAGTCGCCCTCGCCCACGCCCTGCGCCTGCAGCGCACGGGCGAGCGCGTTGGAGCGCGTGTGCAGCTCGCCGAAGGTGAGCTCGCCCAGCTCATCGACCAGCCCGACCCGGTCGGGCATCCGCAGGGCGAGCGTCGCGAAGCCCCCAGCCGGCCCGGTGCCCCAGGTCATGACCGTCCTCAGCAGCGCGGCGAGGACGCGCGGCGAGTACGGCCGGATGATCCCGGAGCCGGCCAGCACCCTGGCACTGACCCCGAGTGAGGACGCCCGGAGGGTTAGCTTCTGGAGCACGCTCGCAGGGTACGACGGCTCGGCCGCCCGTGGGGCGCGGGGCCCGCTCAGGCGGGCGTCTTCGGCGCGACGAGGCGCGTCGCGGCCCAGTCCTTGCTGACCGCGGCCGTGGTCGTCTGCGAGAGCCCCGCGATGGGGGCGGCCTCGGCGACCGTGGCCGCGTCGACCGCGTTGGGCCGACCGATCTTGGGGGTGAGCAGCCAGATGGCGCCGCCACCGACGAGGTCGGTCAGCGAGTCGACCAGCCCATCGACGAGGTCGCCGTCCTCGCTGCGCCACCAGAGGATGACCGCGTCGACGACGTTGCCGTAGTCGGCGTCGACCATGTCGGCGTCGATGGCGTCCTCGATCGCGACGCGCAGATCGTCGTCGGTGTCGTTGTCCCAGCCGAGCTCCTGGATGACCATGCCCGGCTTGAACCCCAGCCTCTCGGCGGGGCCCGTGGCAGATCCTGTTTGGGTGGACCCGCCACCCGCGGTCGAGCTCACTGGTTCCTCCAGTCATCGAACGGTTGGGCCCGCCACGCGGCGGACCAGTGGGAGTAGTCCACCGGAGTTGGCGCAGGGGCGCAACCTCTGGCGTGCCCGCCGACCGTCTCATGGGACGCCGCGTGGCACTACCGGTGGGTAAATTTCGCCCTGTGATGCGGCGTGCCAGGATGGACGCGTGACCGAAGAAACACCCTCCCCTTCAGGCACCCGCCCCGGCAGCACCCCCTCCGTGATCCACGAGGGGCTGCCGACCCAGCTGCCCGACATCGACCCCGACGAGACCTCCGACTGGCTGGCGTCCTTCGACGACCTCGTCTCGGAGCGCGGCCGCGCGCGTGCCCGCTACGTCATGCTGCGCCTGCTCGAGCGAGCCCGCGAGAGCAACGTCGGCGTGCCGGCGCTGCGCAGCACCGACTACATCAACACCATCCCTCCCGAGCGCGAGCCGTGGTTCCCCGGCGACCTCGAGGTGGAGCGCCGGATCCGCGCGTTCCTGCGCTGGAACGCCGCGATCATGGTGTCGAGCGCCAACCGCAAGGGTCTGGAGGTCGGCGGCCACATCGCGACGTACCAGTCCTCGGCGAGCCTCTACGAGGTCGGCTTCAACCACTTCTTCCGCGGCAAGGACCACGAGGGCGGCGGCGACCAGGTCTACATCCAGGGTCACGGCTCCCCGGGCGTCTACGCCCGCGCGTTCCTCGAGGGCCGCCTGAGCGAGGAGCAGCTCTACCGCTTCCGCCAGGAGGTCCAGCACGGCCAGGGCAAGGGCCTGCCGTCCTACCCGCACCCGCGCCTGATGCCGGACTTCTGGGAGTTCCCCACGGTCTCCATGGGCCTGACCGGCATCAACTCGATCTACCAGGCACGGTTCAACCGCTACCTCGCCAACCGCGGCATCAAGGACACCAGCCAGCAGCACGTGTGGGCGTTCCTCGGCGACGGCGAGATGGCCGAGCCCGAGTCGCTCGGCGCGATCCGCGTCGCCGCGCGCGAGGAGCTCGACAACCTCACCTGGGTCATCAACTGCAACCTGCAGCAGCTCGACGGTCCGGTGACCGGCAACGGCAAGATCATCCAGGAGCTCGAGGCCAACTTCCGCGGCGCCGGCTGGAACGTCATCAAGGTCGTCTGGGGCCAGGAGTGGGACCCCCTGCTCGCTCGCGACGTCGACGGCGTGCTCGTCAACAAGATGAACACCACCCCCGACGGCGACTTCCAGACCTACGCCGTCGAGGACGGCGCCTACGTCCGGGAGCACTTCTTCGGCGGCGATCCGCGGCTGCGCAAGCTGGTCGAGCACATGAGTGACCAGCAGATCCACAAGCTCCCGCGCGGCGGTCACGACTACCGCAAGGTCTACGCCGCCTTCGACGCGGCCACCAAGCACGTCGGGCAGCCGACGGTGATCCTGGCCCAGACCATCAAGGGCTGGACGATCGACGCCCTCGAGGGCAAGAACGCCACCCACCAGATGAAGAAGCTGACGCCGGACGACCTCAAGAAGTTCCGCGACCGCCTCTACCTCCCGATCTCCGACCGCGACCTCGAGCGTGCCTACGAGGAGACCGGCGCCGCGCCGTTCTTCCACCCGGGCAAGGACGCCCCCGAGATCGAGTACATGATGGAGCGCCGCCGGGCCCTCGGCGGCTCCCTGCCCCGGCGGGTCAAGCGCGCCAAGGACCTCAAGCTGCCCGGCGACAAGACCTACGCCGAGCTCAAGCAGGGCGGGGGCAAGCACCCGGTCGCCACCACGATGGCCACGGTCCGGCTCCTCAAGGACTGGATGAAGGACCCGGAGATCGGCAAGCGCATCGTGCCGATCGCCCCGGACGAGTACCGCACGTTCGGAATGGACGCGATGTTCCCGTCCGCGAAGGTCTACAACCCGGGCGGTCAGCAGTACGACTCGGTCGACCGGAACATGTTGCTTTCCTACAAGGAGTCGCAGCAGGGCCAGATGCTCCACGAGGGCATCTCGGAGGCCGGCGCCATGGCCTCCGCGACCGCTGCCGGGTCGGCGTACGCCACCCACGGCGAGCACATGATCCCGTTCTACATCTTCTACTCGATGTTCGGCTTCCAGCGCACCGGCGACTCGATCTGGGCCATGGCCGACCAGCTCGCGCGGGGCTTCCTGATCGGCGCCACCGCGGGCCGCACCACGCTCACCGGCGAGGGCCTGCAGCATGCCGACGGCCACTCGCCGCTCCTCGCGGCGACCAACCCCGCAGTCGTGCACTACGACCCGGGCTTCGCCTACGAGGTCGCCCACATCATGAGGTCCGGGCTCGAGCGGATGTACGGCGAGCAGGCCGAGGACGTGATCTTCTACCTCACCGTCTACAACGAGCCGGTCCCGCAGCCCGCCGAGCCGGACGACGTCGACGTCGACGGCATCCTGCGCGGCATCCACCGGATCTCCGTCGGCAAGGGCGACGGGCCGCGCGTCCAGCTGCTCGGCTCCGGCGTCGGCCTGCCGTGGATCGCCCGGGCCGCCGAGCTGCTCCAGGAGGAGTGGGGCGTCCAGGCCGACACCTGGTCGGTGACCTCGTGGAACGAGCTGGCCCGCGACGCCGTCAAGGCCGAGGAGTGGAACCTCCTGCACCCCGGCGACGAGGCCCGCACGGCCTACGTCAGCGACCGGCTGGGCGACGCGGTCGGCCCGGTCGTGGCGGTCTCGGACTTCATGCGGGCAGTGCCGCTGCAGATCGCCCGCTGGGTCCCCGGCGACTACCGCGTCCTGGGCGCCGACGGCTTCGGTTTCGCCGACACCCGCCCCGCCGCCCGGCGCTTCTTCCACATCGACGCCGAGTCCGTCGTCGTCCAGGCCCTCCAGGCCCTGGCCGACGCCGGTGAGATCGACCGCGACGTCGTGGTCAAGGCCTCCGAGAAGTACCGCATCGACGACCCGACCGCCGTCGCGGGCGTCAAGCAGGAGGGCGGCGACGCATAGTCGCTCACCGTCCCACTGCTGACCCGTCAGAAACTTTCTGACGGGTCAGCGGCATTTGGCGGCGCTCCGGTCAGGCGCTGGTGACATCCGTGACCGACGCGAGCGGGGCGACGGGGCTGACCGGGCCTACCTGCCCGTCGCGCAGCAGCCGGCGCCACTTCGAGCGGCTGTAGGTCGCCGGCTGGGTGGTGCGGACGAAATCGTGCACGGTCTTGGCGAAGCGCTGCGGGTGGTCCTTGTGCGGGAAGTGCCCCGCATTGGGGATGACCTCGAGGCGCGCCTTGGGCGCGAGCGCGGCGGCGTTGTTGGCGTGGCGTACGGGGATGACCCGGTCGTCGCGGCCCCAGACGACCGCCATCGGCATCGCGTCGGTGAGGTAGGCGCGATCGGCCATGGTCACGATCTGGCCCTCCCAGTCCACCACCGCGCGTACGACGTGGCGGATCGCGGCGCGCGCGTGCGGGTCCTTGAACGAGTCGTAGATCTCCGCGACCTCGCGCAGGTCGCGGGTGAGCTTCCAGCCCGTCCCGTAGAGCGCGCGCATCCCGGCCAGGCCGACGTGGCGCACGCCCGGCAGCGTGAGCACCCCCATGAGCTGGTGGTAGCCCGGCGTCGTGATGGCGCGGATGAGGGGCGAGACCTCCGGACCGAGGCCGCCGGAGGCGACGAGCATCAGCCGCTCGGTGCGCTCGGGGAACTGGTAGGCGAACTGCATCGCCACTCCGCCGCCGAAGCTGTGCCCCACCACGGTGACCCGGTCGATGCCCAGCACCGTCAGCAGGTCGCGCATGCCGTTGGCGTAGCCGCCGAGGCTGTAGTCGGCGCGCGGCTTGTCGGACAGGCCGTGGCCCAGCAGGTCGGGCGCGATGACCGTGTAGCGCTTGGCCAGCATGTCGATGACCGGCTCCCACGTCGTGTGGTCGCAGCCGAGACCGTGCAGCAGCAGGAGCGTCGGGCCCTGGCCCACCTTCACGAACGCGCGCCGGTGCCCGTGGATCGTGAGGTACTCGACCTCGTGCATGGTTCCCCCCACCGGGCCCTCCTGGAGGACGGCCTCTCAGAATTCAATCAGAGGACCTCCCCTGTCGGTATGACGATTACCCCAATCCGAAACGATTCATCCCTGATCCGCTGGCGTCTGGGCATTTCGATCCTGCCTGCCGCCCACCGGGGCCTAGCCCTAGGCTGAGCGGGTGCCCCGACGCTCCGCCAGCAACCCGCGAGCGCGGGCTGCGACGGCACTGCGGCGCTCGACGGGCGCCCTGAGCACGGCGGCGGTGGCGCGCATGGAGGCGGACATGCCGTGGTTCCGCGAGCTGAGCGCCGAGGACCGGTCCTGGGTCGCGCTCATCATCCAGGCCGGCATCAAGGGCTTCGTCGACTGGTACCCCTCCGACGAGGCGGCGGCGAAGAGCGGCGGGACGGCCCTGGCCGCCTCCGTCTTCGGCGCGGCGCCCCGCGCCCTGGCCGGGGTCATCACGCTGCAGCAGACCGTGGACCTGGTGCGACTCTCGATCGAGGTCGTCGAGAGCAACATCGACGCGGTGCTCGAGCCCGAGGACGCCCCGGACGTCCACGCCGCCGTGATGCGCTACGCCCGGGAGGTCGCGTTCGCGACCGCCGAGGTCTACGCGCGCGCCGCGGAGGCCCGCGGGGCCTGGGACGCCCGCCTGGAGGCGCTCGTGGTCGACGCCGTTCTGCGCGCCGAGACCGACGAGTCCGTGCTCTCACGGGCCAGCGCGGCCGGCTGGGCTACCAACGGCCGCGTCGCCGTCGTCCTCGCGGCGATGCCCGAGCGCCGTACCGAGTCCGACCTCTTCGAGGAGGTACGCCGTGCGGCCCGGGCCGCGGGGCTCGAGGCGCTGTGCGCGGTGCAGGGCGACCGGCTGGTGGTGCTGCTCGGCGGGGTCGACGACGAGAAGCGGGACGCCGACCTGCTCGTCGACCTGGTCGCCGAGGGCCCGATCGTGGTCGGCCCGGTGACCGAGGACCTCAGCCACGCCCACCTCTCTGCGCGGGCCGCTCTGTCGGCCTACCGGGCCGCCGCCGGCTGGCCCGAGGCCCCGCGCCCGGTGCGCAGCAGCGACCTGCTGCCCGAGCGGGTCCTCGCCGGCGACGGCCACGCGCGGCGCCACCTGATCGAGGAGGTCTACGTACCCCTGATGCTGGCCCGCGGGACGCTCATCGAGACCCTGGCCTCCTACTTCGCCACCGGCGCCTCGCTGGAGGCGACGGCCCGGGCGCTCTTCGTGCACGCCAACACGGTGCGCTACCGGCTGCGGCAGGTGGCCGACACCACCGGCTACACGCCCGCCGTGCCGCGCGACGCGCTGGCCCTGCAGATGGCGCTCGTCCTCGGACGCCAGTCGGGACGCGACGCGACGTCGGAGAAGTTGTAGGAACCCTCCAAATTCCCGCCAACACTTTGGTGGGTGGCGGACCCGCGTCCGAGGCCGCGACACCGGCAGAGTGAACGTGTGCTCGTCATCGTCGCCCCCGGCCAAGGGGCCCAGACCCCCGGCTTCCTCGCCCCCTGGCTCGAGGACTCGGTCTTCGCCTCGCGCATCCACTGGCTCTCGGCCGTCGCGGGGCTCGACCTCGCCCACTACGGCACCGAGGCCGACGCCGAGACCATCCGCGACACCAAGGTCGCCCAGCCGCTGCTGGTCGCCACCGGGCTGATCGCCGCCCTGGAGCTCTTCCCGCACCCGATGGACGCCTTCGAGCGTGTGGGTGCGGTCGCCGGCCACAGCGTCGGCGAGCTCGCCGCGGCCGCCGGCGCCCGCACCATCACCGCCGAGCAGGCCATGGTCCTGGTCCGCGAGCGGGGCCTCGCGATGGCCGAGGCCTCCGCGGCCACCCCCACCGGCATGACCGCCGTACTCGGCGGTGACCGCGAGGAGGTCCTGGCGGCGCTCACCCGCCACGGGCTGACCCCCGCCAACGACAACGGCCCCGGCCAGATCGTCGCCGCCGGCACCATGGCGCAGCTCGCGGCCCTCGCCGAGGAGCCCCCCGCCAAGGCGCGACTCATCCCGCTTCCCGTGGCCGGCGCCTTCCACACCGAGCACATGGCCCCCGCGGTGGGCCACGTCGCCGCGCTGGCGCGCTCGGTGTCGGTGCACGACCCCCGCATCCCGGTGATCTCCAACAAGGACGGCCACGTCATCCATGACGGCGCCGAGGTGCTGCGCCGCATCGTCGGTCAGATCGCCAACCCGGTCCGCTGGGACCTGTGCCTGGACACCATGTCCGACCTCGGCGTCACCGGCATCCTCGAGATGCCTCCGGCCGGCACGCTCACCGGCATCGCGAAACGCGCCCTCAAGGGCGTCGAGACGTTCGCGCTCAAGACCCCCGACCAGCTCGACGACGCCCGGGCGTTCTGCGACAAGCACGGTGAGGGCTCGCTCATGAACACCACGCCCACGTGGCGCATGGTCGTCTCCCCCAGCAAGGGCACCTTCCACCTCGACAGCGCGGCCGCCGAGGCCGACGTGCTCGAGGCCGGCGCCACGCTGGGCGACGTCGCCAGCACCCGCGACCGGATCGTGATCACCTCGGCGCACGGCGGCGAGATCGTCGAGTGGCTGGTCGAGGACGGCGACCCGGTGTCTCCGGGCCAGCCGCTCGTGCGCATCCACCCGGTCGGGAGCTACTGATGAGCATCCAGACGAGCGTCGGCTCGCCGTATGCCGCGATCCTGGGCGTCGGGGCCTACCGGCCCACCCGGGTGGTCCCCAACTCCGAGATCGTCGCCGCGATCGAGTCCAGCGACGAGTGGATCCAGCAGCGCTCCGGCATCAAGGAGCGCCGCATCGCGGGCCCCGACGAGACGGTCCAGTCGATGTCGGTGGCGGCCTCCCGGGTCGCGCTGGAGCGGGCCGGCATCGACGCGCGCCAGATCGACTGCGTCGTCGTGGCGACCGTGAGCCACATGATGCAGACCCCGGCCATCGCCACCGCGATCGCCCACGAGCTCGGCACCGAGCACGCGGCGGCGTTCGACATCTCGGCCGCCTGCGCCGGCTTCTGCCACGCCGTCGGTATGGCCAACGACTTCGTCCGGGGCGGGAGCGCCCGCCACGTGCTGGTCATCGGCGTCGAGCGGCTCTCCGACATCACCGACTTCACCGACCGCGGCACCGCGTTCATCTTCGCCGACGGCGCCGGCGCGGTCGTGATCGGGCCCAGCGAGACCCCGGGAATCGGACCGGTCGTCTGGGGCTCCCAGGGCGAGCACTTCGACCACATCCGGCAGGTCGAGGACTGGCGCGACGTGATCGCCAGCGACTCCCCGGTCATGCCGCACCTCACGATGCAGGGCAACGCCGTCTTCCGCTGGGCGGCGTTCTCCATGGCCAAGGTGGGCCAGGAGGCCCTCGACCGGGCGGGGATCGCCCCCGAGGACCTGGACTGCTTCGTGCCCCATCAGGCCAACATGCGCATCATCGACGCGCTGGCCCGCTCCATGAAGCTCCCCGACAGCGTCGAGATCGCCCGCGACATCGCCGAGATGGGCAACACCTCGGCCGCCTCCGTCCCGCTCGCCCTCGAGCGGATGATCGCCGACGGCCAGGCGAAGTCGGGCGACACCGCCCTGCTCATCGCCTTCGGCGCCGGCCTGGCCTACGCGGCCCAGGTCGTCGTCGTCCCCTGACCGCACCACCCAACCAATCACACCGAGATGAAGGAAGTCCCCATGGCAACCACTGAAGAGATCCGCTCCGACCTGGCCGAGATCGTCAACGAGGTCGCCGGCATCGACGCCGACGACGTCCAGCTGGACAAGTCCTTCACGGACGACCTCGACGTCGACTCGCTGTCCATGGTCGAGGTGGTGGTGGCCGCCGAGGAGAAGTTCGGTGTCTCGATCCCCGACGACGAGGTCAAGAACCTCAAGACCGTCGGCGACGCCGTCGCCTTCATCGAGCGCGCCCAGGCCTGAGAGAGCACATCATGAGCAACCGCATCCGAGTCGTAGTCACCGGTCTGGGCACCACCAGCCCCGTCGGCGGTGACGTCGAGAGCACGTGGGAGGCCCTGGTCGCCGGGCGTTCCGGAGTCCGTGAGCTGACCGACGACTGGGCTGCGGAGATGCCGGTCCGGATCGCCGGCCGCGTGGCCGTCGAGCCGACCGAGGTCCTGGAGCGCGTCAAGGCGCGCCGCCTGGACCGCTCGTCCCAGCTGGCGATGGTCGCCGCCATGGAGGCCTGGCGTCATGCCGGCCTCGAGGGCTCCGTCCAGGACGGGAGCGTCGACGGCGACCGCGTCGGCGTGGCGATGGCCTCCGGCATCGGCGGCGTCAACACGCTGCTGGCCAACTACGACATCCTGAAGGAGAAGGGGCCCCGCCGGGTCTCCCCCCTCGCGGTGCCGATGCTGATGCCCAACGCCCCGGCGGCCAACATCAGCCTGTACGTCGGAGCGCGGGCGGCGGTCAACACGCCGGTCTCCGCCTGCGCCTCCGGCAACGAGGGCATCGCCCTCGCGCTGGACCAGATCCGACTGGGCCGCGCCGACATCGTCGTCGCCGGCGGCACCGAGGCCGCGATCCACCCGCTGCCGATGGCCGCCTTCGCCAACATGATGGCGCTGTCCAAGAACCCCGGGGACCCCACCACGGTCTCGCGGCCGTGGGACACCGGCCGCGACGGCTTCGTGCTCGGCGAGGGCGCCGGCGTCCTCGTGCTGGAGTCCGAGGAGCACGCCCGTGCCCGCGGTGCCACGATCTACGCCGAGGTCCTGGGGGCCGGCATCACCGCCGACTCCCACGACATCGCCCAGCCGGACCCCGAGGGGCGCGGCGGCTCGCGGGCGATCCTGCGCGCGCTGGCCGAGGCCGAGATCTCCCCCAGCGACATCTTCCACGTCAACGCGCACGCGACGTCGACGCCGCTGGGCGACATCGCCGAGGGCCTGATGCTGCACGCCACGCTCGGCGACCACGTCGACAACGTCGTCGTCACCAGCACCAAGTCGATGACCGGACACCTGCTCGGCGGCGCCGGCGCGCTGGAGTCGATCGCGACCGTGCTCGCGCTGCACCACCGCGTCGTACCTCCGACCATCAACCTGGACAACCTCGACCCCCAGGTGGAGCTCGACATCGCCACCAAGCCGCGCGACCTGCCGGTGGGCGACATCGCCGCGCTGAACAACTCCTTCGGCTTCGGCGGCGCCAACGTGGCCGTCGCCTTCGGCAGCGCCTGATGAGCGCCCCCACGGCCGAGCGGGTCCCGAAGCCGGCCAAGCTCCCCCGCGACGAGGACCCCCGCAACCCGGTCACCCGCCTGAAGGCGCTGATGGACGAGGGCACTCTCGAGCTGATCACCCCTGACGACGACTCGGGCATGGTCGCGGCCATCGGCCTGGTCGACGGCACCCGCGTCGTGGCCTTCTGCTCCGACGCGACGGTCATGGGCGGCGCCATGGGCGACGTCGGCTGCCGCGTCGTGGTGGACGCCTACCACCGCGCCATGACCGACAAGCTGCCGATCATCGGGCTGTGGCACTCCGGTGGGGCCCGCCTCGCCGAGGGCGTCCTCTCCCTGCACGCCGTGGGCCGGATCTTCCACGTGATGACGCAGGCCTCGGGCAAGATCCCGCAGATCTCGGTGGTGCTCGGCCCCGCCGCCGGAGGCGCCGCCTACGGGCCGGCGCTGACCGACGTCGTGATCCTCGGCCCCGAGGGCCGGATCTTCGTGACCGGACCCGACGTGGTCCGCTCGGTCACCGGGGAGGCCGTGGACATGCTGCGGCTCGGTGGCCCCGAGCCCCACGGGCGCCGCTCAGGAGTGGTCCACATCCTCGCCGACACCGAGCAGGACGCCCTTGACCGCGCCCGCGACGTCGCCTCGCTGCTGGGATCCCAGGGCAGCCTGCGCGTGGAGGACGTCGAGGACCGTGACCTCGAGTCCATGCTCCCGGAGTCGAAGAAGCGCGCCTACGACGTGCACCCGCTCGTGGAGTCGGTGCTCGACGAGGGCACGGCCCAGGAGCTGCACGCGCGCTGGGCGCCCAACATCGTCACCTCACTCGGCCGCTTCGGCGGCCGCACGGTCGGCGTCGTCGCCAACAACCCCCTGCGCCTCGGCGGCTGCCTCGACTCGCTGTCGGCGGAGAAGGCCTCCCGGTTCGTGCGCATGTGCGACGCGTTCGGCGTCCCGCTGATCGTGCTCGTGGACGTCCCCGGCTACCTGCCCGGCGTCGGGCAGGAGTGGGACGGCGTCGTACGCCGCGGCGCCAAGCTGCTCCACGCCTTCGGCGAGTGCGTGGTCCCCCGCGTCACCCTGGTGACCCGCAAGACCTACGGCGGCGCCTACATCGCGATGAACGCCCGCTCGCTCGGCGCCACCAAGGTGTTCGCCTGGCCGGGCGCCGAGGTCGCGGTCATGGGCGCCGTCGCGGCGGTGCGGATCCTGCACCGGCGCAAGCTGGCGGAGGTCTCCGCCGACATCCGCCCGCAGGTCGAGGCCGAGCTGGCCGCCGAGCACGAGCGCATCGCGGGCGGCGTCGACAAGGCCGTCGAGATCGGCGTCGTGGACGAGGTCGTCACGCCCGACCGCACCCGGTCGGCCATCGCCCGCGCCATCGACGACGCGGTTCAGACCCACGGCGTGCTGCACGGCCAACACGGCAACATCCCGCTCTGACTGGGTGTGTCTATGCCGACCGTCGGTACCAGATGTAGGGCCGCTCGTCGCCGGAAAGATCGAGGCGAACTCTCTGCAGACCCAATCGGTCCAGAGCGACGCAGGAGGACCGCTCTCCCGGTAGTACGCGAAAGAGATGCCCAGCCAGTGGCCACTCGTCGAGGATCCAGTCGTTCACAGCCTTGACTACGACCTCAGCCAAGCCGGTGTCCTGCTGATCCTGTCGTAGCCAGAAAGTCACCATGGCGGTGTCGAGCGGAGTTTGGTCGACGAGGTGGCCTGGTGCCTCTGCGCGTATGAGGTACTCGCGAAGCGGATTCATGTACAGGCAGCCGAGCGCCTCGGTCCCCGACGGAGTGAGGATCACGTACGTGAACGCGTGGCGGCGCTTGTGGTCGTCTTCGTGCTGCGCGACGAGTTCAAGGTCATCCGAGAAGGAGAACCCTTGTCCAGGCCAGCGACCATCGCTGTGCGTTCGAATAACGTCGGGGCTCGCCATGTAGCACGCGTAGTCCACAGCGGCAGTGTCCGCGGTGAGCGGGGTCATGACGAAGCGCTCATGCCGCAGCCCCGTGGGAATCACTGCCGCGTCGTCGAGCATCGATCCCCTCTCGCATCTGGATTCAGTGCACGGAGCGGGCAGTCAGGACACCTCCGGATCTGACGCGACGAGTGCCGTCCACACGAGCGCGCTCCCGCCGTACGTTCCCCTGGGAGCCGCCATGCTCGCTCTCGGGCAGGACGCGCAACGACGTGGCAACGCCGGCGACCTCCGGCCAGCCCGTTGCCGACGTGGTCGCGTGTTCTCGAACGACTTCGCCAACTGGTGGGACCGTGCCGTGGGCGAACTCGACGGGCCCGGCGTGCCGGAGGGCGCGGAGGACCGGCTGCTTGTCGTCCGACTCGACTCTACGGACCTCGATGTCGTGGTCTCGGCCGAGGAACAGGGGCTGCTCAGACCACCTGGTGCAACCACCGCACAGGCGCGCCGTCGCCGGCGTGGCGGAAGGTCTCCAGCTCGTCGTCCCACGGCTTGCCGAGCAGGCGGTCGATCTCGACCAGGAGCGTGGTGTCGCCGAGCGCGGCCTTGACGACCGCGGCCTTGAGCCGGTCCTCGGGGATCATGATGTCCCCGTGCAGACCGGTCACGGCGTGGAAGACGCCGAGCTCGGGGGTGTAGGAGAAGCGGGTGCCCTCGGTGGCCGAGGTGGGCTCCTCGGTGACCTCGAAGCGCAGGTGGTTCCAGCCGCGCAGGGCGGAGGCCATCTGCGCAGCCGAACCGACGGACCCGGCCCAGGACAGCTCAGCGCGGTAGGCGCCGGCCTGCGCGGGCTGGGGGGTCCAGACCATGTTCACGGCAACGCCAAGTACGCCCCCGACCGCCCACTCGATGTGGGGGCACAGCGCGGAAGGCGCTGAGTGGACGTAGAGAACGCCCCTCGTCGCCGCGTGGGTGGCAGTGCGTGTGGTCACGGTGACCTCCTTCATCGTCGGCGCGAGCTACGCCTTCCCCAGCGGTCTCGCAATCGATGAACGTCAGTCGTGTGACACGTGTGTAGTTATGTCTCCATTGTGACCTATGAGCCGCCTGAGCACCAGCGGGACCGCTGACCCGTCAGAAACTTTCTGACGGGTCAGCGGGGAGAGGCGCGAGTTGGTGACGGGTCACCGGGCCTACGCTCGGCACATGTCCACCGCGCTGCAGGTCGACCGGCGCCCCCGCTGGGGCTGGGCCGTGGGCGGCGTCGGCGCCGCGGTGCTGGCCGGCATCGTTGTCTGGTACGTGAACAGCCCGGAGCCGCTGCCCACCTCCGAGCGGACGGTGACGGCCTCCACGGCCGTCGGGCGACCGGTCTACGTCGGCGTCTTCGCGCCCACGGCCGACTTCACCCGCCGGCTGAGCCTGTCCGGGGTCAAGGTGCACACGGCGGCCAACACCGACGTCGACGTCGTGCCACTGCTCTGTCAGGGAGGTGGCTTCGGCGTCACCAGCGAGCCGGAGACGTTCTGCGAGGAGCTGGTCGATCCGGAGGGACGATCGTTCGCCGCCGGGGACTCGATCGTGCTGAAGGTCAGCGGGGACGAGTTCGCCCTCGCCGTCATCGACCGCGTGAAGCTCGGCTACCGCGACGGCCTGCAGTGGGCCACCCACGAGGCCGGGTCGGACGCGGTGGTGCGCATCGTGGCCCCCGCGCCCTGACCCCGCCAGCCGGGGATCAGACGCCGAGCTTCTTCTCGAGGGCCTCGGCACGCTCCGCCGCATCCGTCATCTCATCGGAGTCGACCGCGTGCGTGCGGTGGAACCACGTCAGGGCGTCGGTGTCGCGCCCGGCGGCCTCGAGCGTGTCGGCGTAGGCGTAGCGCAGGCGGGTCACCCAGGGTGCTCGGCTCTTCGAGGTCAGCGGCGCGAGCTCCAGCGTGCGCAACGCGGCATCGAGCTGGCCCATGTCGCGACGAGCCCCGGCCTCCACGATCGTCATCTCCGCCTTGGCCTCCGGCGCGAAGTTGGCCACCGAGGGGCTCTTGGCGAGCTTGAGCGCCTGCTCCGGGTTACCGAGCGCGCGGTGGCAGTCGGCCATGATGGGCAGGTACGCCGTGGCACCGTTCATGCGCTTGGCCGCGCGCAGCTCGGCCAGGGCCTCGGCGTAGCGACCGGCGGCGTAGGCGGCCTCGCCTGCCGCCTCGCGCACGACCGCGAGCCGAGGCGCGCGGGCACGGGCCGCCAGCGTGTGCTGGTAGGCGGTCTCCGGGTCCTCGTCGATGACCCGGCCCGCGGCGACCATGTGACGCGCGATCCGGTTGGCCAGCTTCTCGGGCAGGCCCTTGAGCTGGGCACCGATCGCCCGGTCCAGCTCGTCACCGGTGATCTCGGCGGGCAGGTCGGGTCCGTCGTAGAGCGACTGCTCCTGGGTACGCGGCGCCTGGTCGTCCCTCGGACGCTTGAAGTCTCCCGACCGCGCGGGGCGGCCCTGACCGGAGCCTTGCCGTCCGCCGGCGGGCTTGCCCCCGGTACGGCGGTCTCCGGAGGCGCCGCGGCCTCCGGAGGCGGGCTTGCCGGAGGCGGGCTTGCCGCCCCGGCCGGTAGTGGGGCGAGCGCCCCCGGTGCTGCGAGCGGGCCGTTGGCCTCGACGATCCTCAGCCACGATGTCATCCCTTCGGCTGCGGCCATGCGGCCGCGCGGTGTCGTGCGAAATAGCGTAGAGGCCACCATAACGGTGGCCTCTACGAGGTGTTTGTCCGGCGGCGTCCTACTCTCCCACAGCCTCTCGGGTGCAGTACCATTGGCGCTGTCAGGCTTAACTTCCGGGTTCGGGATGGGACCGGGTGTTTCCCTGACGCTATGGCCGCCGTAACTCTATGACCCCATATTACCCGGTCTGGTCCCCCGTGTTAGTTGGGGGGCCACCGGGTGGGGTGGTCTTGTAGTGGACGCGTGCATACGTTGAGTAGCAGGTGGTTGTGGTTTTGGTTGAGGGTTTGTGGGGCAAGCCCTCGGCCTATTAGTACCGGTCGGCTAGGCATTGCTGCTGTATACCTCCGGCCTATCAACCCAATAGTCTGTTGGGGGCCTTAACCCACAAGGGGTGGGAAACCTCATCTTGAAATGTGCTTCCCGCTTAGATGCATTCAGCGGTTATCACTTCCGAACGTAGCTAACCAGCCGTGCCCCTGGCGGGACAACTGGCACACCAGAGGTTCGTCCATCCCGGTCCTCTCGTACTAGGGACAGATTTTCTCAAGTTTCCTACGCGCGCGGCGGATAGGGACCGAACTGTCTCACGACGTTCTAAACCCAGCTCGCGTGCCGCTTTAATGGGCGAACAGCCCAACCCTTGGGACCTACTCCAGCCCCAGGATGCGACGAGCCGACATCGAGGTGCCAAACCATCCCGTCGATATGGACTCTTGGGGAAGATCAGCCTGTTATCCCCGGGTACCTTTTATCCGTTGAGCGACGTCGCTTCCACATGCCGACGCCGGATCACTAGTTCCGACTTTCGTCCCTGCTCGACATGTCTGTCTCACAGTCAAGCTCCCTTGTGCACTTACACTCGCCACCTGATTGCCAACCAGGCTGAGGGAACCTTTGAGCGCCTCCGTTACATTTTAGGAGGCAACCGCCCCAGTTAAACTACCCATCAGGCACTGTCCCTGATCCAGATCATGGACCTAGGTTAGATATCTAGTACGACCAGAGTGGTATTTCAACGTTGACTCCACAACCACTGGCGTGGCCGCTTCACAGTCTCCCACCTATCCTACACAAGCCGAACCAAACACCAATACCAAACTATAGTAAAGGTCCCGGGGTCTTTCCGTCCTGCCGCGCGTAACGAGCATCTTTACTCGTAGTGCAATTTCGCCGAGTCCACGGTTGAGACAGCGCCCAAGTCGTTACTCCATTCGTGCAGGTCGGAACTTACCCGACAAGGAATTTCGCTACCTTAGGATGGTTATAGTTACCACCGCCGTTTACTGGGGCTTAAGTTCTCCGCTTCGAACCCGAAGGCTCTAACAGGTCCCCTTAACCTTCCAGCACCGGGCAGGAGTCAGTCCGTATACATCGTCTTACAACTTCGCACGGACCTGTGTTTTTAGTAAACAGTCGCTTGGGCCTGGTCTCTGCGGCCCTCCCCGCTGCCGACCGTAAAGGTCATGACGGTTCGGGCCCCCCTTCTCCCGAAGTTACGGGGGCATTTTGCCGAGTTCCTTAACCATGGTTCGCTCGATCGCCTTGGTATTCTCTACCTGATCACCTGAGTCGGTTTGGGGTACGGGCGGCGTATAGCTCGCTAGAGGTTTTTCTCGACAGCATAGGATCACCCACTTCCCCCATACGGGGTCGGCGTCACGTCTCAGGTCCGTCATCAAAGACAGTGTCCCGGATTTGCCTAGGACACACCCTACCTGCTTACCCGTGGACAACCATCGCCACGGTTGGGCTACCTTCCTGCGTCACCCCATCGCTTGACTACTACCGGTTCGGATCCCACGCTACGCTCACCCGTCTCGCCCCGAAGGGTCCGATCAGATGAGTTTCAGATGGTTAGCATCACCGGGCTCGTCATGGGCGCTACTTTGCCGGTACGGGAATATCAACCCGTTGTCCATCGACTACGCCTGTCGGCCTCGCCTTAGGTCCCGACTTACCCAGGGCAGATTAGCTTGACCCTGGAACCCTTGATCATTCGGCGCACGGGTTTCTCACCCGTGATTCGCTACTCATGCCTGCATTCTCACTCGTGTCGCATCCACCACTGGATCACTCCGTGGCTTCACCCGCGACACGACGCTCCCCTACCCATCCACACACCTGAACCAACCGGACAAGCCGGCGGCTTAGCTTATATGTGAATGCCATAGCTTCGGCGGATGACTTGAGCCCCGCTACATTGTCGGCGCGGAATCACTTGACCAGTGAGCTATTACGCACTCTTTCAAGGGTGGCTGCTTCCAAGCCAACCTCCTGGTTGTCACTGCGACTCCACATCCTTTTCCACTTAGTCACCGCTTAGGGGCCTTAGCTGATGGTCTGGGCTGTTTCCCTCTCGACAATGGAGCTTATCCCCCACTGTCTCACTGCCGCGCTCTCACTTACCGGCATTCGGAGTTTGGCTAACGTCAGTAACCTTGTAGGGCCCATTAGCTATCCAGTGCTCTACCTCCGGCAAGAAACACACGACGCTGCACCTAAATGCATTTCGGGGAGAACCAGCTATCACGAAGTTTGATTGGCCTTTCACCCCTATCCACAGGTCATCCCCTCAGTTTTCAACCTAAGTGGGTTCGGTCCTCCACGCGGTCTTACCCGCGCTTCAACCTGCCCATGGATAGATCACTTCGCTTCGGGTCTTGATCGTGCTACTAAAGCGCCCTATTCAGACTCGCTTTCGCTACGGCTACCCCACACGGGTTAACCTCGC